>JAZGDL010000434.1:0-21915 GCA_036477795.1 Phycisphaerae bacterium | reverse complement strand
CGGGACGCCGCCCACGGTAACCCCAACACCCGTTCCATTCGACCCTGTAGGGGTCGCATAAACGTCCCGTCGCACACGCCGCAGAGAATATACGACCCTTTCAGGGTCGGGTGGTTCGGTGGCGGCGCCATCCGGGGGCGGCGCTACGCTTGCCCCCGGCTATTATAGAGCAGGCCTTCAGCCTGCCGCCCCCGCCGCCGAATCTGTCACGCACCCCGCGGTTTTCCACGCAATGCGTTGACACCAGCCTTGCTTTTGGTATTATGGTAACTTGGTAGTTTAGCCCCTTTGGGGGTTGGCCAAAATATCGGTCCAGGAGCCCAGCCTCGATGAAGTCGGTCTTGGTTGGATTCCGACAAGTCAAAGGAGGGTGAAGAAGCCCATGATCGCTCGAAGCTTAGTAGCACTAACTGCCCTGGGCCTGGCCACACTCGTGATCGCCGGCCCGCCGGGCCCCATCGACGGTGTGGATATTCCCACGGACTTCGGCAGCGGAAACCTGGTAGCCACCCAGAGGAACTACACCCAGTTTGGGGACTACACCGTGACCAAGGCCAGCCGCGGCGGCGGCTCCGAGTTGAACGCGTTGTACGTCACCAGCGACGCGCTGAACCTGTACCTGGGGATCACCGGGAACCTGGAGGAAAACGCCAACCGCTTGAACATCTGGTTCGATAGCGTTGCCGGCGGAGTGCACATTCTCACGGCCGACGGCCTCCCGCCGGTGCCGTGGGCAGATCCCGCGATACCCGAGGAGGAGCCCCCCGGCGACGGGATGGAAGGCGACGCCTTGCCGCCACTCGAATCTGATACGACGACCGACGCGCTGTTCGACTACGTGGTTTCCATCAACGTCACCGGTACGCCGCCCAGCTCCGACGTGTGGACGGATATGTGGGACTTGAACACTCAGACTTCTACATTCAAGGGCCGTGCGACGATGGAGAGCGGTAACGGCGACCTCGATGACAGCGGCTCCAACCAGTGGGGCATGCAGGTGGCGCTCAACAATCTCAACACTGCGGGTGTGATAGGGTGTGGTTTTTTCGAAGACCCTTGCTGGTTTGACAGCAGTGCCACGGTGGAGACTGCCGCCGCCACCGCAACCAGCGGTTTCGAGATCAGCGTCCCTCTCGCAGACCTTGGCATCAATCCCTGTGCCGGGGCCGCCACGATTCACATCTGGGCGCACGTGACCGGCAGCACCGGCTTCCGCTCGAACCAGTCGCTCCCTTCGATGCGCCCCGCCTTAGGGGAGCAAGTTCAAAACGCGGGACAGGCGGAAACCGACTGGTATGACCCCACCTTCCCGCTTCCCGAGTCGGCCTACGCCGCTGTGGCCGTCACCCATACCACCACAGTGGGCGCCGTCGTGAATGACTGCGATAGCAGCGGCACCGAAGACGTCTGCGACATCCTCAATGGTCTCGTCAACGACGTGAATATGAACGGCATTCCTGACGTGGAAGTATGCGAGAAGTTCTGCGGCGACGGGATCATTCAGACTCCCAACGGCGACGGCTTCAACGAGGTGTGCGACGATGGGAGCAAGACCAGTTGCGAGAGCGCGACCTGTGATTGCGATTGCACCCCCGCTGCGTGCGGCGATGGGACCTTGAACGTGACCGCGGGTGAGCAGTGCGACGACGGCGGCACCGCGTCCGGTGACGGCTGCGACGCCACCTGCCAGGACGAGTTCTGCGGCGACAACATCGTGAACGACTCCCCCAACGAGGAGTGCGACGACGGCGCCACCGTGGGCGGTGACGGGTGCGACGAGAACTGTATCAACGAGATCTGCGGCAATGGTGTGGTGCAGACCGCTGCGGGCGAGGCCTGCGACGACGGTAACACCGCCAACGGCGACGGGTGCAGCTTGATCTGTACGGTGGAAACCGGATGGGAGTGCGTCGACAACGTGAGCGTGTGCACGGAGATCTGCGGCGACGGCCAAACCGTGGGCGCAGAGGAGTGCGACGACACCAATACGGTCAACGGCGACGGTTGTGACAACAACTGCACCGTCACCGCGTGCGGCAACGGGATCGTCACGGCCGGTGAGGAGTGCGACGACGGGAACACCGTGTCCGGTGACAGATGCGACGCGAGTTGCGTGTTGCCCCCCGAGAGCCTCCCGCCGCTGGTGAACGGCACCATCAAGGGGGACGAGGCCGCCTACGGCGCCGCCGAGTCGGTGCAGGCCGTCATGACGCAGTTCGGCGACGATCAGAGCGAGTTGAATGCCGCTTACTGCGTGGTTAGTGGCCGCCTGTACTTGCTGCTGACCGGCAACCTCCAGAACAACTTCAACAAGCTGGAGATCCTTATCGACTCCAAGGCGGGCGGCGAGAACGCTTACAGCGGCATTCCCGGCCAGGACGGCACTAACATCATGGGCCCCGCGGGCGGGGGCGGCCTGGTGTTCGACGCCGGGTTCGAAGCCGACTACCACGTCTTCGTCCGTCGCGGCGCCGCCACGTTTGACATTGATATCGCGGAACTCGGCACCGCGAACTACTCGTTCCATCAAAATGTCTTCGGCGGATCCGATGCGGGCATCAGCACGACCGGCGTCGCCACGGCGACCGGGGGCTTCGGGGGGAACGTCTCCCCGATCGACGTGGCCTACGACAACAGCAACATCCTGGGCGTTGCCTTTGGCTGCGACGCCGCGGATCAGGTGGCTGCGGCGGCCGTCCAGACCGGGCTCGAGCTAAGCATTGCTCTAAAGGACCTCGGCTACACCGGCGGTGACATCAAGATACTGGCGTTTGTGAACGGCCAGCAGCACGACTTCGCGTCAAACCAGTTCCTTGGACCGCTGACGCCCCCGCAGTGTAATCTCGGCGGCGATGGGGCGGGCGCCTTTACGGGCACCGTCGCCTTTGATCTGAACACCTTTGCCGGTAGCCAGTTCTTCACCTGCTCGCCGGTGGTTTGCGGCAACGGCGTTGTGGAAGTCGGCGAGGAGTGCGACGACACCAACGCGATCAACGGTGACGGTTGCGACAACAACTGCACCATCACCGGGTGCGGCAACGGGGTCGTCACCAGCGGTGAGACGTGCGACGACGGGTTCACCGACGCCTGCGGTTCGTGTAACGCAGATTGCACCGCCGCCGGGGTCGTCTCGACGTGTGGTGACGCCGACTTGTGTCCGGAGACGGAGCAGTGCGACGACGGCAACACCAACGACGCGGACGGGTGCAGGAACAACTGCCTGTATGAATGCAAGGATGTCAATGACTGCGGCAAGTGCGAGACCTGTGATCCCGTAACGCATACCTGCGTTAAGAACCTGCCCAACTGCTGCACCACGGACACGCAGTGCGGCAAGTGCGAGACTTGTGATCTGATCAACAACACCTGCAATAAGGACGTGCCCAACTGCTGCACCGAGGACTCCCAGTGTCCCGGCAAGTGCGACGTCTGCAATCTGACGAACAACCTATGCGAGAAGGCCCCCGACTGCTGCACCATGGACGCTCAGTGCGGCAAGTGCGAGACGTGTGATCTGGTAACGAACCTCTGCAATAAGGACGTGCCCAACTGCTGCACCTCGGACGCCCAATGCGGCAAGTGCGAGACGTGTGATCTGGTCAACAACACCTGCAACAAGGACGTGCCCAACTGCTGCACCTCCGACGCCCAATGCGGCAAGTGCGAGACGTGTGATGTCACAGACAACACCTGCAACAAGGACGTGCCCAACTGCTGCACCTCCGACGCACAATGCGGCAAGTGCGAGACCTGTGATCTCGCAAACAACACCTGCAACAAGGACGTGCCCGACTGCTGCACCATGGACGCCCAGTGTCCGGGTAAGTGCCAGGTCTGCGACTTGGCGAACAACACGTGCGTGAAGGCGGCGGGCTGCTGCACCATGGACGCCCAGTGCGGCAAGTGCGAGACGTGTAATTTGGCAAACAACACCTGCGTCAAGAACGTGCCCAACTGCTGCACTATGGACGCTCAGTGCGGCGCGGGCGAGTTTTGCAATCTTGCGGACAACACCTGCCAGGTAGCCTGCCTGCCCCCGGTGGTGATCGGGGATATTTCATCGCGGTACATCGAGATCCGACCGGATGCCAGCGTTACGGACCCGGTGGCGTTTCACGTTGTGTGCGGCGATGACGGCGGGAATCCGAATGAGGGCTGGGTGCAGTTGACTCACGTCGACTACCCGGAGGACCCGGCTGGAACTGTGCTGATCAACATCGGCAAGACCACGGCTCTCTGTGCGGACGCCGACTTCCTGACAGCGGATGCATGGACCAGCGGCGGTAACAACGCCCTGTATGTCACCGGCTTGCCGGTGTGTTCCAGTTTCGCTACTCTTGCGAACGGCGGGCCCATCTCGAGACCGACGGTGACGGCGCGCTGCGTGGACTGCGCCGCCCCGGACGCGGCGCCGGTACAGCCTGCCGATCCGACGTGGGTGTTCTGCGACTCCAGCGGCGACGGGCAGACCACGTTCTTCTCCGACCTGTTCAAGCAGTTCAGTAACACTGCTGCCGCGGGAGGCCCGGATGGGACCGGGCCGGATCCGATCATCGAGGTGGACACGCAGGGCAACTGGAAGGACGTACCGGACCAGCAGGTTACGTTCTTCGCCGACATCTTCCAATGTTTCGGCGTCACCGCTGCGGGCGGCGGACAGACGTGGATGGGCCCGACGTGTCCCTAGTGGTTTATGTTCAGTAACCTTCAGCCGGGGCGGGTATGAGAGCCCGCCCCGGCTTTTCTCGTTTTGCGGGATCTCAATGGGTGGCCCACCTCCTTTGGAGGCGGGGGAGCCGATGTATCGTCGGGCGCTTCACCTGAACGTCTATCATCGCGTCCCCCATGTCCAAAGGACATGGGCCACCCGCCATGGGGCACCCTGCCCAACGACGAAGTCCCTGCGAAACCCACGGATTCGAATCCGTGGGCTTGCACTCGAACTGTGACGCGGCACTAGCGGGGGGCGTTGACGGACCCGTTAGGGATCGTTCGGAATCCCCGCGTCAGACAATCTCGATCACGAGGGAGAACACAAATGACAGCCTACTATGGATGCCGGTCCCGTACGGTCCCTTCGGGTTTCGGTTGCCGCCATCCGGCGACAATTCTGCGTGGCCGGCGAAGAGCAGCCAGAGGATTGCTCATTACCGCCACGGTCATCATTTCGTTCGGAATGGTTCAGACCCGGGTTTACGCAGACTCCTGGCCGCCCGCACCCCCGATCGAAGCGCCCGTCGAGCACGACCCGGGTAAGTTACCCGACTCGGTCGCGGCTAAACAGGTCAGCGGCGGCTCCTGGCGCTGCACGTTCAGCTTCCGTGCGGGCAGCGCTCAGGCTGTGACTCTTGCCGGCGGTTTCAACGGGTGGAATCCCGACAGCCGTTCGCTCCGCGATCCGGACGGGGACGGCACATGGAACGTCACGGTGCTGCTTGGACCCGGGAAGCACCAATACAAGTTCGTCCTTGACGGAAGAACTTGGGTGCCTGATCCGCTGAATCCCGATCATGTGCCCGACACGTTCGGCGGGCACAACTCCGCGTTGAAGCTTGGGCGGTTGGCGCACATGAACGAATCCACGGCCGCCGTGGGCGACGGCAGAATCGACGCGCTCGGCCTGGAACACCATCCCGAGACTATGCTATACCGGCAGTGGCTGGACAAGGGCCGCCTGCTCCTGCGATATCGCACGCTCTCGCACGACGTGCGCCAAGTGAGCGTCGCGGTACGGAATGGTCCGACCGTGCCGATGTACGTCGTCCGTGAAGGGCCGCTCTTTACGTTTCACGAGGCGCAAATAATGCTGCCGGCGACCGGGCAAACCACCGTCACGAGCACACCGCCCCGGCGCGTTGAGTACGCGTTCATCCTGGTCGACGGAGACCGGCGTCAAAGTGACGCGAGAGGCTACGTTGCGGATCCGGCAAGCGCCCGAGTGATGTCCACACCGGAGTGGGCCAAACACGCCGTATGGTATCAGATCATGCTGGAGCGTTTTCGGAATGGAGACCCGGCCAACGATCCGCAGCCCGCCCGCCTTTGGACCAGTGAATGGTTCACACCCTCTCCATGGGAAGGGCGCGACGGGCAAACGTTCTATCATGGCTACGTTTACAACCGTCACTACGGCGGCGACCTGGAGGGGTTGGAGCAACAGCTTTCATATCTCAAGGACCTGGGTGTCAACGCCATCTACCTGAACCCGATCTTCAAGGCCGAAAGCCACCACAAATACGACGCGACCAACTATTTGCACGTGGACGACCACTTCGGCACGAAAGGCGACTACGCCGCCGTCGTCGGCAAAGAGGATTTGCTCGATGCAGCCACGTGGCAGTGGACGCAAACGGATCGCCGATTCCTGCGATTCCTGAAGGTCGCTCATGATATGGGTTTTCGCGTCATCCTGGACGGCGTCTTCAACCATGTCGGCACCCGACATCCAGCCTTTCAAGACGTGAAAAAGAATCGGGAGAAATCACGATTCGCCGACTGGTTCGACGTCACCAGTTGGGAGCCGTTCCGCTACAACGGTTGGGCGGGATTCGGCGGCCTGCCCGTTTTCAAGAAGAGTGCCGACGGCCTGGCCAGTGAGGCGGCCAAGAGGCATATCTTTGCCGTTACCCGACGCTGGATGGACCCCAACGGTGACGGTGATCCGAGCGACGGTATTGACGGATGGCGTCTCGACGTACCGGGCGACATCCCGGCACCTTTCTGGGTGGAATGGCGACGCCTGGTCAAGTCGATCAATCCTCAAGCGTTCATTACCGGGGAAATCTGGGATCGGGCGGATAGCTGGCTGGACGGCCGGCGATTCGACGCGGTCATGAACTATCAATTCGCCGCCCCCGCCATCGCTTGGATATGCAATCGCAAGCGTAAGATGACGGTCTCGGAATTGGATCGCCGTCTGGCCGACCTGCGCATGGCCTATCCCGCGGCGGCCACGTACGTCATGCAAAACCTGGTGGACAGCCACGATACGGACCGCCTGGTGTCCATGGCGCTCAATCCGGACCGCGACTACGACCGCATGAACCGTCCCCAGAACGACAATCCGAACTACGACAATTCCAAGCCTCCACCGGCAGCCTATCAACGTGCCCGATTGGTGGCCTTGCTTCAGATGACCTATGTCGGGGCCCCGATGATCTATTACGGAGACGAGGCCGGCATGTGGGGAGCCGACGATCCTACCGACCGCAAGCCGATGCTCTGGTCGGATCTCGAACCCTACGATAAGCCTGACGAAAACTTTGTCTTGCGGGACCACCTCGATTTCTACAAGCGCGCCATCAGCCTGCGGAACGCCCACTCAGCTCTACGTACGGGTTCATTCCAAACGCTGTTGGCTGACGATGGAGCGGACGTGTGGGCATTCCTGCGCGCTGACCGGAAGGAGCAGGTTGTTGTTGTGATCAATGCTTCCGATTCCGCCCGCGAGGTTCGGATACCTCTCCCAGCCGGGCAGCCTAGAACGTGGCGTGCGGTCTTCGGGACTGTGGACACCTTAAAGACCAGCGGCGCACAGTTGTCCGTTCGCGTCCCAGCGGTGGGAGGGCTTGTCTTGGCGACTCGAGGTGGTACCATCGACCCAGGCCGGTGAGAGTCTGTCAGGCGTGGATGGGCTTGGGTACGATTGACGATTGGGGATTGACGATTGACGATTGGGAATGGGGCACGGGACACGGGTTGGGCGTTAGCAGGTTCTTGACGGTGCCTATGGTTTTGATGATCGACAGCTTAAGGGAGCGATGGCCATGGCGGGATTGGACGTGGTTCTCCTGGTCGCCTACTTCGTTGGCGTTGCGGGGGTTGGTGTTTGGTCGGGCAAGCGAAGCCTGGAGAACAGCAAGAGCTACTTCCTCAGCGGTAGAAGCGTCGGATGGTTCGCGATAGGGGCCAGCCTGTTCGCCAGCAACATCTCCGCCGAACATTTCATAGGCCTGGCGGGTTCCGGCGCCAGCAGCGGTCTGGCGGTCGGCCAGTTTGAATGGCTGGCCTGTTTCGTCTTGCTACTCTTAGGATGGCTCTTTGTTCCGTTCTACGTGAGAACCGGCGTGTTCACCATGCCGGAGTTTCTCGAGGAGCGTTACAACGAAAAGTGCCGAACCTATCTCTCCGCCATATCGCTCATCGCCTACGTTTTCACCAAGATCAGCGTGTCGATCTTTGCCGGGGCGATGGTGCTGGAAATGGTGCTGGGGTGGAACATCTGGGTGGGTGCAATCGTTCTGATCGTCGCCACAGGGGCTTACACGATCTTCGGCGGGCTGCGAGCGGTCATTTACACGGAAATGTTCCAAGCCTTCATATTGATTGCGGGCGGTGTTTTTCTGACCGTGGCTGCGATTTCCAAGGTTGGCGGTATTGCGATGCTGGCCGACGGTGTCGATAGCGAGTTCTTCAATCTGTGGAAGGACTTGGACCATCCCGACTTTCCATGGACCGGCATCCTGTTCGGTGCCCCTATCCTTGGCGTTTGGTACTGGTGCACCGATCAAATGATCGTTCAACGGACGCTGGCGGCAAAAAGCGTCGAGGAGGCACAGCGTGGCACGATCTTTGCGGGCTTTCTCAAGTTGCTGCCGGTTTTCATCCTGGTGCTGCCCGGTGTGGCCGGCAAGATTCTCTATCCCGATGTCATGCCCAACCACATGTATGCTACGCTGGTCAACGAACTCTTACCGCCCGGCGTGAAGGGCCTGGTCGTTGCCGCGTTGCTGGCCGCCCTGATGAGCTCGCTTGCCGCGGTGTTCAACAGCAGTTCGACTCTGGTAGTGATGGATTTCTACAAGAAATGGCGGCCCGCGGCACCGGAAAAGGAATTGGTACGCGCCGGACAGGTTGCTACCGTCATACTCGTCGGTGTCGGTTTGGTCTGGCTTCCCTTCATCGGCGTGATGAGCGATCAACTGTTCGTCTATCTCCAGTCGGTTCAGGCATATATCTCGCCGCCCATCGCGGCTGTATTCCTGGTGGGATTGCTGTGGCGGCGAGCCAATGGTACCGGCGCACTGGCCGCTCTGCTCACCGGGTTCGTCCTCGGTGCACTACGCTTCGTGGCCGAGTTGGGCGTCAAATCGGAGACTCCCTGGGTGACTTGGCCTCCGCTTGTAGAGTACGCCCGGATCAACTTCTTGCACATCGCGGTGCTGTTGTTCGTTATTTCCATCGTAATCCTGGTCGTCGTCAGCCTCATGACCGAGCGCCCCACCGAGAGAAACCTGGCCGTTTTTGCCAGATCCGCCGCAGCAGCGGGCACGACTTCCAGCGCGAGCAGCCGCACCAACATCATCCTGAGCATCGTGCTGGCCATGATCGTGCTCGCCCTCTGGGCCTACTTCAGCCCGTGGTTCTTTGGCGGGTGATGATGTGCTGGGGACAATTCGGGGGACATACACTTTAATTTTCAATTAAAGTGTATGTCCCCCCAATGAATCGCATTCGCGGGTTCGGCCCACGAATGCGAGGGACTTGTTGCTAAGAGTTTGCCCGCCGTGCACCTCGCACGACAGCGCCGGACCTTACTGAATCGAATTCACGACCACCCCACCGCCCGCGCAGCTTATATCCGTTCTCACGGGGGGTGCCGGCAACGTGTCCTGCTGCCAGTCCTTGCCGCGGATGATCACGCAGTGGACCGTCTCATATGTTCGCGGTGTACCATTTGCTCTCGGCGGATAAGAGGACAGGTGCGGCTGCGGCTGGATGTGGCCTTCGATCTTGACGATCCTGGCGTGACCGTCCACGAACGCGGTGGCGAACTGCCAGGGCTCGCCGTGCCAGCCCTTGATGATCGTATCCACGTCACCGCCCAGGGGGCCCCCACCCAGGAACGAGCAGCCATCGTTGCCATACGCCTTGCGCCAACCGAAGCGACCGCAGTTCTCGATGAAGTAGATGGTGTTGGCCGGGTTGGGCACACGGGAGATCGGCTTCAGGAACGACGAGTTGCTCTCAAGCTTGCAGTCCGCCCCCGCCACCCCGATCCACGACGTGCTGGCGGCGTAGCTGTTGCCGTAGTGATCGTAGGACGTCAGACCAGAGTCGCGCCATATCGTGCTGTGGTGGCCCGTATAGCCCTTGTCCGACGGGGCACGGAAAATACCCAGGTCCAGGTTGGTGTCGCTGAGCCAGTTCGACTGGCTGGGCCCGGGATCGTTCTGGTAGTCCGTGAACCCGCCCTTGTAGACGATCGGATTCAGCCCCCGGCTGGCCGGCCCGCGACCGAACTGCGTGCCCCACTTGGAGGTGACCGCGTCGTTGATCGACTGCGGCTCACCGGCGCCGCTCTTGCCCGCGTACTCATACGCGCCGACGGTGCCGACAGCCATGCCCATCAGCGGATGCACCGGAATGGACATCTCCGAGCTGTCCCCGGCTGCGTAGGTGTTGCCTGCGGTGCCGATGCCCTTGAGGTTGGCCGTCGAGGCCACCATCTTGGCCTGTGCTCGGGCCCGCTTCAGAGATGGCAGCAGTATGCTGACAAGAAGCGCGATGATGGCAACGACCACCAGCAGTTCGATCAGGGTGAATGCCGGCGTCACCCTCTTTCGCCTGTACCGTTTCCTCTTGGGATAAAACCGTTCGTGTGCCATGATGACACCTCCACTAAATAAAACAGTATGAAAAAAATGAACACGCAAACGCGGCAAGCAATTCACTCCCGCGCTGCGCCGGGCCCTGACGCTCAGGACCAATAACCTACGAGTTTTCCATCAGATAGTGTAATATCGCACGATTCTCTTCCCGGGTCAAGTGCCCTTTCTCAGAGCCCCAAGCGCCAGCGACCTGTCTGCGTGCCCGCACAGGCAGGCGGGTTGGCAGACCCCGCGCTGGCGCTTGGGGCTCTGATCAAAAAGAAAGATAGCTCTGATCCTGGCCCAGATCCCTCACAATTGAGAGAATTAGGCGTTTACGGGCTCGGTACCGTCGCGCCTTGCCATTGGGAGGGCGAGGCTCCCGCCGAGCCGCCTGCCTGCGTGCCTACGTGCCTACGTGCCTCTCTTCTCCCTCCGGGCGTCCTGCACGCTGGTGAGTACATCAGCCAGTTTGGCCGTCAGATGCTCGCGGCGGAAGGGTTGGATGTATTCGCTAGCGCAACCCGCCGGTAGCCGGCCACGCTGCCAGCCCCGCCACAAATCCGTCAGAGCGGCGCACACTGCCGCGGAGCCCGATTCCACGCAAACACCAGCGTGGCACGCCCTGACCAGGCGTGGGGCGATACCATCGGTGGGACCAACCGCCAGAATCGGCCGGGCGGCGCCGAGGTATTCGAATACCTTGCCGGTCATGACGGTGTGAGCATTGGGGCCGCTCGGCGTGAACAGTAGCAACACGTCCGCGGCAACCATGTGTTCGGCGGCGCGGTTGTGAGCCAGGTAGCCGGTCGTCTCGGTACGCACTCCCATATCAGCAAAGCGACGGGTCTGGTCTGCCGAAATGGTCCCCACCACGCGGAATAGGAAGCGTCCGCCCTCGGTCTTTACCAGGCGAGCGAATCGGGCCATACCGGCGATGAATCCTGGATCAACCCTGTCGGAGAGAAACCATCCGGCAAACGCAAGCACGAATTGATCCGCCGGGCCGTGAAGGGCACTTCGCACGCGGTCCCGGTCCATGCGCTCGAACATGGCCGCGTCGACCCCGTTGGTGATGCAGACGAATTTGCCTGCCCTGTGCGGCACATGCTCCGCCAGCACCCGTGTCTGACCTTCGGTAACGCCGATAACAGCGTCGGCCCGCTCCAGGATAGTCTGCTCGATGCGGCGGTCGATCCAGCGCCGCAGGCGTCCATGGTGCGGATAGCAGTAGTCGTCGGTCCATAGATCTCGAAAATCCGCGATCCACGGTCGGCGGGTGACCCTTTGCAGCCACCAGCCCAGCAGGTGATTGGAAACGGGGCTGTAGGTCGAGTAAATCGCGTCGATCCTCTCGCGGCGAGCCAGACGGGCCAGCGGCCCGGCGCTACGAATCGCCCACAACAGTTGGTCGTCGGGAATCGTGACCGAAGACAGCGCTTGCAGCACACCTTGAACACGCCAGTCGATGGCCTGAAAGCGGGACTCGCCGAGTGCTCGTCGCAACCGCAGTTGCTCCAGAGCCCGCATGATCCGGCGGTGCCTTGCGACGTAGCTGCACGCCGGTCGCGTCACCCGGAGCAAGTCATCAGCCAGTTCCGCGGTCAGTGTCTCATCGTACGGAAGCTGATCCAGCCGGTTCGCCGACCACACCACCGGTTGCCAGCCGAATCTCGGCAGATACTTGGCGAACTCCGCGCTGCGCTGCACACCCGGTCCACCGGTCGGCGGAAATGCCCAGGAGATCATCAGAAGGCGGGAGGGAGGCACGGAGGGGGAGGAAGGCACGGAGGCACGGAGGCACGAAGGCACGGAGGGGGAGGAAGGCACGAACGGAATCCTCAATCGTCAATCCCCAATCGCCAATCCCCAATCCGCAATCCGCAATCGTTAACGTCGCTTCCACCTCTGCCCCGCGATCAGGCGGAGGTAAGTTCGGTCCTGGCGGTCCGTAGCCCGAGGGGTGTGTAATCCACTTCGGTCATGCCTCCGCCCTGGTCCATTGAGCGCGTCAGGGCCTCCAGAATACACAGCAACTCAAGCCCGGAACGCCCGTCGGTAAGCGGTCTCCGTCCCTCACCCACGCACTGGGCGAAGTGCGTGATAAGTGCTGCCAGCGGTTCTTTGAGCCCAATGTTGGGTATGACCAGATCACCGGCACGTACGCGGGTCTTGAAGTCGGCAAAATCCTGCATGGGAGACCGGAAATCCACCTCCACCCGCTTGTCGAACACCTGAATGTGGCGAGCTGAGTCCATGTCGTCGTACACCAGCATCCGCTCGCTGCCCACCACCACTATCCGGCGGACTTTCTGCGGATCCAGCCAGGAGACGTGCCCGTGCATCAACCGCCCGCCGGAGTAGTCCATCTGGAAAAAGGCTACGTCGGCAATGTTGCGGCTGGTCTGGACATAACTCACGCCGCGCGCGTTAACCGTCCGCGGGCGCCCTTCGAGCAGGTAATTGGTGATGGAGATGTCATGCGGGGCCAGGTTCCACAGGGCATCGACATCGTTGCGCACCCGTCCCAGATTCAGTCGCTGGCTGTAGACGTAACGAATCTCGCCCAGGTCGCCGGCGACGATCCTTCTCTTCACTTCGCCCACGAGATTGTTGTACACAAAGGTGTGTCCCGCCATGAGCCTGAGGTCGTTTTGCTCGGCCGTCTCGACCAGATCCGCGGCATCTTCGGCATTGGTGCACAGCGGTTTCTCGACCAGTACGTGGTATCCCGCCTGAAGGGCGGCCTTGGCATGGGCGTAATGCAAGTGGGGCGGACTGGCTACGATGATGGCATCCAACCCGGGTTGCCCGAGCAGGTCCCCTAACTCCGGAACGATCACCGTCCCGCTGAAAGACCCCTCGCTGGCGCTCGGGGCTCGGTAGGTTTCCGCCACCCTGCGGCACGCCGCCTCGTCGGGATCGCACACCGCTGCCAGTCTGGTCAGCGGATTGGACGCCACGTTCCGAATGAGGTTCACCCCCCAGGCGCCGGCACCGATCACTCCAATGTGTATCATAACAGTCAATCGTCAATACGACAGGCACAAAGGCACGAAGGCACGGAGGCACGAAGTGGAATCCGCAATCCCCAATCGTCACTACCCCTGCTTGCCTCCAATCGGGCATACGCTTCCCCCCGCGTCCCATATCTCACACCCGAAGCATCGGAGTTCCCCAGACGGGGCTTGAGGTAAACGTCTGCCTGGCGCCGGCCGATAAGTAATAACGGTGATAAGAAAAGGCACGAAGCTGAGGGCGACCGGGGAGGGAGCCCGAAGGAGGCACTGAGGGGGGATTGACGATTGGGGATTGACGATTCCCTTCGTGCCTTCGTGCCTTCGTGCCTCCGTGCCTTCGTGCCTCTCTCCCTCCCCTTCGTTCCTTTCCATTGGCGGTGGGCATGATGATTCCTCTGGTCGACCTGAAGGCGCAATACCGAGACATCCAGCCGGAAATCGACGCCGCGGTGGCCGCTGTGCTGGCCGACTGCGGTTTCGTGAAGGGCCCCCGGGTAACCGCCTTCGAAGAACGTTTCGCCGCCTATTGTGATGCCGCCAGTTCCGTGGGCACCAGTTCCGGAACAGCAGCCCTGCATCTGGCTCTGGCGGCTCTAGGGGTCGGGCCCGGTGACGAAGTCATTGCGCCGGCACACACGTTCATCGCCACCGTTGAACCGATCAGCCAGCTCGGCGCCCGCATCGTTTTTGCCGACGTTGATCCTGCAACCTACACGCTCGATCCCGAGTCGGTGGAGCGTTGCATCACCGCCCGGACCCGCGTTATCCTGCCCGTCCACCTCTACGGCCAGATGGCCGACATGGAGGGGCTCAGAGCCTGCTGTGGGCGAGAGATTTGCATCGTCGAGGACGCCGCCCAGGCCTGCGGAGCGGGGCTGGAGGAAGGCACGAAGGGGGAGGAAGGCACGGAGGCACGAAGGCACGAAGGCAGAGGAAGGGACGAAGGGACGGGGGGACGAAGGGACGGAGTGGAATCCGCAATCCGCAATCCGCAATCGTCAATCCTCAATCGTCAATCGTCAATCGTCAATCCCCAATCGCGGGCGGTCTGCTTCAGCTTCTTCCCCGGCAAGAATCTGGGGGCCTACGGCGACGCCGGAGCGGTCGTCACCAGTGACAATAATCTGGCACAGCGCATGCGTAAGCTCCGCGATCACGGGAGACAAGACAAACACCGCCACGATCTGATGGGCTACAACTACCGCCTCGATGCCCTGCAAGCCGCGATATTGCAGGTCAAGCTGCCCCACCTGGACGAATGGAACCGCCGAAGACGTTCCCGGGCCGCCCTGTACAACGAAATGTTGGGCGGCGTTCCCGGCGTGACCATCCCCGCTGTAGCCGCGGGCCGCCGGCACGTTTACCACCTTTACGTCATCCAGGTGGACGACCGCGACGGACTGCGCCGGTTCCTCGCGGATCGCCGCATCGTCACGGGCATCCACTATCCCATCGCCCTTCACCAGCAACCGGCGTTGCAGCAAGCCCACGGACTCGAAGAAGGCACCAAGGCACGAAGGCACGGAGGCACGAAGGGAATCGTCTCCGTGGGTTTCGGATCGGACGCTTTGCCGGTGACTGAGCGGCTGGTGGGCCGCATCCTATCGCTGCCCATGTTCCCGGAGATGACCCACGACCAGGTGGCGGAAGTAGCCGATGCGGTTCATGCCTTCCAGACCCGGAGGAAGAGACGAAGGGACGAAGGGAGGAAGGTCGCAAGGTCCAAGGTCGGAAGGTCAAAAGTCCGCCGGGCTTTGGACCTTTGACGTTGGACCTTGACCACTACGGGCAAACCGTGCCCGTCCACGGGGCACTCCCGCCCGCGGCGGTGGCACCGAAACAGGCGAAGATGTCGGCAAAGAAGGTGACCTGCTGGTCCGGCACGGCGGGCGTGTCGCCCTGCGTATCCACCTCGATGCCCGGATCAGGCCCCGTAAATTTCGCACCTCCGGCGGCAGCAGTGTTTTGAAATTGCTTGAACAGGTCGGCGAAGAACGTGGTCTGCCCATCGTTACTGGAGTCGCAGAATACCCATGTTGGATCGGCCGGCTGCACTGGAGCGGCCTGGGATCCGCCGCAGCCACCGCACACCGCCGTGACCGTCGGAATCGAGTTCGGTGCAACGGCGGGGCCCGTAGCGTAAAGCGCGTTGGCTCCGTTCGAGGTCCACTGATCCGGCGTGAGGAAGTCGGCATTCCCGCAGTTGGGCGTAGTTGTGCCGATGTTGACTACAGACAGGACAGAACACTGGGTGCTGTCCGTTCCGAACCCGCACGGACCTGGCGTTGCCGGATCGCACGCTTGCCCTTCATTAGGAGTTCCGGCGGCGCACACCGACAAGTCGATGTAGTCGACGTGTGCCAGGGTAACCCATCCGACCACCCCGCTGCACGCGATGTGGAATGCCACCGGAACCGCAATGCTCGGATCCGGATCGATACGAATGTAACGCGACGAAATACCCGCGGTGACCGTCGGCGGCAGACAGGCAGCCGCCTCGATCTGACAGTTCTCGTCGCACCCGTCGCCCGCGGCGGTATTCCCATCGTCGCACTGCTCGCCGGCGGTGATGATCAAATTGCCGCAGGCGGTGATCGTGCAGTTTCTGTCACAACCGTCGCCGTCGATAGTATTGCCGTCGTCGCACTCTTCACCGGGGTCAGTAGCGCCGTCTCCACACGAAGGTGGGATCTCGACGATACACGCCGACGAGCACCCGTCGCCGTCGATAGTGTTGCCGTCGTCGCACTGCTCCGTACCGGAATTGTTGACAGTCCCGTCACCGCAGAACTCGATTACACAGTTTGCGTCGCAGCCGTCACCGTCGATAGTATTACCGTCGTCGCACTGCTCCGTGCCGGAATTGTTGACAGTCCCGTCGCCGCAGAACTCGATCACGCAGTTCGCGTCGCACCCGTCACCGTCGATGGCATTGCCGTCGTCGCACTGCTCCGTACCGGAATTGTTGACGGTCCCGTCGCCGCAGAACTCGATCACACAGTTCACGTCGCATCCGTCACCGTCGACGGTGTTACCGTCGTCGCACTGTTCAGCGCCGGTGACGATGCCGTTGCCGCATGCGGTGACCGTGCAGTTGCTGTCGCAGCCGTCACCGTCAATGGTGTCGCCGTCGTCGCAGTCTTCGCCCACTTCGAGAATTCCGTTTCCACATGCCGGCCCGGAAACGGGGTTCAGGCTAAAAATCTCGATGATGTCGGCCTGGCCGACGTTACCGCCGCCATCAATTAGGATGACCTGATCGATGGAAATGATGCCGAGCTCGTCGTGCAGGTTGTCCAGGTCGAGGTAAATCAGGTTAAGCACGTTGTTGTCCGGGGGCACGTTCAGGCCATCGATGTCGCTGCCATGCAGCCCGCCGGAGAAGCTGAGAAACACAAACTCGCCCAGACTCACGGGTGAAGGGGGGGAGGTCTCGGTCTCAAAAACTTCGATGATAATGCCGAAGTCGTCGGTGGCTCCGGTCTCAATGTTGGGTATCGCCGGGGTGCTGGCCTGCCGGACGTTGGTGTCGACGATGACCAACTCGAACGTGCGGGTGGTAATGGCGTTGGCCAGCCCGCTGCGCGGGTTGTCGATGCGTCCCGCGTCGTCGGCAAAGTGGACTAACTCGGACAGGCTGAAGGTGCCTCCGAAAGTCCGGGTATTCGGTGTGTTGAACCGGAGCGCTCGCAGCCCGTCATTGGTGGGCAGACAGGTTGTGAAGTCCGCGCAGTCCTGCGCCAGAATGCTGCACAGTAGCCCGCTGCCTACACACGTACCGACATCCGTAATGAAAATGTTCTCATCGTAAGTGCCGTGCACCAACTGCTCGGCCGAATTCAAGACGGTGTCCAGCAGGTCGTCGGAAGTGCGGAGCACCCCATCCGGCCCGGGCATGTTCAAGAATTCTGCGGGCAACTCAGGGTCTGGATAGTCTGTTATCAGTTGTGGCGGGTTACAGTTCAGTCCAAAAATATCGCAATTACAACCTGCGTGGATACATTGTCCATCGGTCAGGTCGAACGTAGGATCGATCAACACCGCTCCGTTTCCCATCGTCTCCTGGGCAAGTCCTCCCAAGTTGGCCGTCAGAAAGGCGCCCAGATCGGTGGAGAGCAATTCGTTCGCCGCAGCGGTATTCGGGACCGCCTGGGAGGCTGCGAAAACGGTGGCCTGGAAGTCAGCGCCTACCGAATTCAATCCTGTCTTGGGGTCCAGAATCGTGACCGTGACGGTCCGCGGCTGTGGCGTGGTGTCGACCGCGAGGTCCGGGGGGGGTAAGGTGTTGGTGGCCTGCACGGATACCGTAGCCGTAGCGGTGGCTCCGTGTGTGGCCCCTGCACCGGGTGTGACCACCAGGCCCGGAAACCCGAAGGTTTGTCCGCCTACATTGGTGTCGGCCGAACCCAGTGCGAACGTCGCTACATTCTCGTCGCTCGACGGCCCCACGGAGATCACGGCGATGTCGATGCCGAAATCCCCGCCGACGTTGGCGCACAACAATCCTGGAAAACCGACGGTCTGGGTCAACACTTCCGTAGTCTGCTCGCTGTCTAGAGCTACGCCCAGCTCCGGGTCCGATCTCGTTTTCGCGGCTTTGCCCGGGCTGGGAAAGAACGGCCCATCGTCGCGCACATGACGATAGGCGAGCGTGGCGTCGGCCACCGGGTCGTCGTCATCCGGCGTAGTGTTCTCCGTCGTCTTGGCTACGTCGATGTAGACACGGGCGTAACCGCTGGCAAACCCGGGGTTCGGGTTTGTCTTGATCTGCTCCGGTATCTGGGGAATGAGCAAACTGAAAGCCCCATCCAACGGGAGCACCGTTTCCAGATCGATGTCATCGCCGGTGGGCGCGTCATACGGTTGCTCGTCAACTCTGAAGAGTGAATCATCGTTGGGTGCGAATCCGTCGAGGAACGCGCTGGGCGCCAGAATGTTTCCGTCGGGCAGCCCCGGACTGGGATGGCGTAGCTGTGGATCGGCGCCGAGCGCACAGTCGCCGGCGTGCTTGTCGTCGCACAGCTCGGCGTATCCGGGGTCATCGCGGTTGACCAGCAGGTATGCGGCCGATCCGTTCTGAATGATGCCGCTTCGGGCTTCGCAGGATCCACCAGGGCCACACGCGATATCGATCAATGATTCAGCGGTCAGCTCCGGAGGGAAGCCGGTCGTACCGCCGAAGTGGTGGGCGTTGATCCCGATGAACACGTAGTCGGTAGGATCGCTGGTAATCTCACCATTCACGAGGCCGACACGATTGGCCGATGTCCCAGCCAATGCGGTCGGCGGGTCGGCCTCACACAGACTCAGGTCTGTGCAGTCCTGCCCGAATACGCTGCACGACAACGCGTTGCCGGCGCAGGTGCCCGCATCGTTGTCGGTGTAGTCGACCCATCCCAGGACGACCACACCGCTGAGCGGACGTTCGATCCCGGTCAGGCCGTTGCTCGAATCCAAATCGAATGTCGGCAGATCAAACCGGTAGTTTACCAACGCGTTTCCGGAACTGGATGAATCGCCTTCGACTTCGTAAAAGGTCAGACGCAGGGCGTCTTTGAACGGCATCAGGGAGGTGTTGAGCGCTGATGCCGGCGGCAGGTAGATCTCGATGAACTCCTGGTGCTCGTTGGTGGTTTCCCGCCCGATCGGCCCATCGTTATTCCCCGGAGGGTTGTTGTAAACCTCGGTTATGATCGGGTGGTCGGGCTCCCCCGCAGCGGCCGAACCGATCATAACCGCTAGCCCCATCAATACACCTGTACACGCCTCTATCCATCCGCCTCTATCCATCTCCATCCTCCATCTCCGGCTTAGCGGTGTCGCGTGCGACACCCTCCTCCACATCGCAATAAAATGTTACTGTCGCCTGTCGATCGCGAGCCAGATTTTCTCCACGATCGGATTGTCGAACAGGTCGAAAGGCTCGCCTAGGTCGTTGTCGGTGAATATTCCGGGGTCGGATACCCAGGAGACGTGGCCGTCGAGGAATGCCGCGTTGACGCCCTTCTTGTGAGCGGAGCGGATCACTTTGGGCATGTGCGTTACATCGCTGAATATGGCGATGTTTTTCCTGAAGTGACTCAGGGGCCAACCGGTCAGAAGATGTCGCCGGCCGTAGGAGGCCCGCGTATCGGAACCCCTGTTCGGTGTCCAGGGGTTGTCGGAAGTGTTGAACGAATGAAAGGGATCCGTCTGAAACGGGCAATAGAGCAACTTGGGATCGTGCAGCAGTCTCTTGTCGGTGATGAGCGGACCGAGATTCTCCCAGTCACGTCCATCGTAGATAAGGTAGTTGTACTGCCACTTGCCGTCGTTCTCGTCGTTGTTGAGTTTTGGGAATTTGCCGCGCACCTCGAGGAGCAGCGTCTGGGCCAGATGGATCGAGCGCAAATTGGTCTTGCAGACGGCCTCCTTAGCCTGCCTTTTGGCGCCCTTGAGCGACGGCAGTATTATGCTGACCAGCAGCGAGACAATCGACACGACCACGAGCAGTTCAATCAGGGTGAAACCGTGGCGCACGAATCGTCGTTGGATATGGTTCTGCGGCGCAGAGTGGTCCATGGCTTTTTTCCTAGTCTATGTAACCCAGGTCGTGCAAGCGCTGCACCACCGTCGAGTCAATCTCGACGTCCCCATCGAACTGGTCCGGTGCCGATGGGGTTACCTCCCGGCTTAGCGGTGTCGCGCGCGACACCTCTCCCCACCACCGATCGAGATCACCCTCCAATTCACGCAAGACCGATTGGCGCTGCGGGTCGTCGGCCTGGTTGTCGCGCTCCGACGGGTCCCCGTGCACGTTGTAGAGTTCATATGAGACGTCGTAGGGACATTCCTCCACTAATCGGCGCGGGCTGATGTCGCGCGAAAGTTTGCCGTTGGGGGGTTTGAATCTGTAACCACGGTGGAGCTTCCAACCACTCCTGGTAGCGGTCTGCTGGTATCGCCAACCGACTCGGAGCTCTCCAAGGGTAAGCTCTTGTGTTTCCGAGGGGGCGCGGAGGTCGCGCCCCGGTATGGCCGACTCGATGCCGGCCATTCCTAGAATGGTGCAGGGCAAATTCACCAGGCTCACCGTGTTTCGATCCCGGATGGGTCCCACGGATTCGAATCCGTGGGCGTCGTCGGGAAGGGACATGATCAGCGGCACGTGGGTGAGCTCGTTGTAGAGTGATTGGCCGTGGCCGATCCGCCCGTGATCGAGAAACTCTTCGCCGTGGTCGGCGGTGACAATGATCGCCGTTTGGTCGCGCAGCCCCAGCTCATTCAACATTGCCAGGATGATCTTGAGCTTGCCGTCCAGGCGCCGAACTGCCCCGTCGTACATCTGGATCATCTGTTGGAGCTGCTCTTGGGAGAGGCTGGCCGCACCTTGCGAGATGGCGCGGCGAAGCTTTCCATAATCGCGGGCGCTGAAGTCCCGAAAATAGTTGGTGTCACGATTGCCGCCGAACATCTTGACGTGGCGCCGCCGGGGCTTGTATGGCCAATGGGCCTCGAGGAAGTGCAGGTAGGCGAAGAACGGGGTATGAGTATCCGCCTCGAGCCATTCGAGGAAGATGCCGATCAGACGATCCGCTTTCCCGGCGCTGGGTGCGTAGGACGAAAACCCGCGATTCAGCCGGGTGAACTCTCCAAGTTGGGCGTTGTTGATGAACGCACCACACCGCCAGCCGTTACGGGAAAATTCCTCGGCCAGGGTTGACTGCGAACTCTGCAGCCTATCCGTGGTAACGATCGACCGACCCTTGCTTCGCTTGATACCTTCGAAAGCTCCGTGCTGGGATGGATACACACCCGTGAGCATGGAGGTGACCGAGGGCTTGGTCCAGGAGGAGACGCTGTGGGCCTGCTCCCACAGGATGCCCTTCTCAGCCAGTGAATCGATCGTCGGAGTCGTGTTTCTGCCGTATCCGTAGGCGGAGACGTGGTCCGCCCGCAGACAATCGATGACAATGAGCAGAACGCCGCGTAACATGTTTTGCTGTGTCGCGTGCGACACCCGATACACCCACACATTCCTGGAGGTCTCAAAATACCGGGACGCGACCGTCAGGGAGCGGTCCCTGCGCCCGAATACCGCACCTCACTTTATATCACAGCAACAACCCGGAGCAGCGATAAATAAGCAAACATTTATAAACGTTGCAGAGGAGGTGGCCGTGGCCATAGGGTGGGACAGTTAATCGTCGAATGCTCCGTTGAACAGTCGACGCAGCATCTGCCGCTCGTACTGTGTTTGAACACTGATGATGGCACGGCGGAAGCGCCGAGCCTTGTGGGACCGGCTTTCCAGCCGGTCAGATGAC
>JAZGDL010000433.1:0-9936 GCA_036477795.1 Phycisphaerae bacterium | reverse complement strand
TGGTCCGCACGGCGGACCCTACGCACTGGTCCGCACGGCGGACCCTACGCACTGGTCCGCACGGCGGACCCTACGCACTGGTCCGCACGGCGGACCCTACGCACTGGTCCGCACGGCGGACCCTACTGGCTATCGGTAGCGCAAGGTTGAGGTGGGATCCGTATCTACCTGCGTCGTGTCGCCTTTGGGTGCTTTGCGGATTATGATTCGTGAGCTGGGAACGCCTTGGGGACGGGGTCGGCGCTGTGGGCACCGATTGCTTCGTGGCCCGGCGGCCGGCGCCAACTGAGAGAATCATAGGGCCTGATAGAACTACGGGTGGCTGAAGGTTCGACGAACAGGAACACGGATACCCATCAAGCGACACGCTGGTGGCGAGTTTTCCTTGCGCCCTGGACGGGGATTGTGCGCCCCCGGCGGGCGACTGAGATTCTGGTTTCCGGCTCGACGGCGGCGAGTGCGGTGACAGTCTGTTTTCTGGCTGTGGCGTTCGCGCTGGTCATTCTGTGGCTGCGTCTTTGGTACGCAACGTTGGTCTTTGATTTTGGGACAGGGGAATGGAATCGGCTCCGCATCAGCGAGGTGTGGCAGGTTTGGCATGGGGATGGGCCTATAGGGACGGCGGAGCGGGGGTTTTTCTGGTCGGTGGCGTTTTTCCTGTCGGTGCAGGTGCTTGTCCCATGGCTTTGTTTTCCCAGGCTGCATATGGGCGGAACGATTTGGGAGACCTATTGGGAAACGTTTCGAGCTTGCCTGTGTTGTGCGGGACTGGCGGTCGTCCTGGCGGCTTCGGTCGGTGGAACGTTCGTCGTGGCGCGTCACGTACTCCGGGGGCAATTCGACGGGGTTATCATGAACTTTGGATACGGCGGGGCTATCATGAACTTTGGATTCGGCATGTTTACCCTTTGTGCTTCATACTTGCTGCTTTCGCGGATCATCGGCGTTGTGGATTCGATCCGGGCGCCGGTTCCGGAGCACGAGCCGCCGCCGCGATGCGAGGGCTGCGGATACGATTTGACGCATCAGCCCCAGGGGGGGCGGTGCAGCGAATGCGGGTTCAGCGTCGAGGATTCGTTGACCTCGGGGCGGAAACGAAGCGGGTGTGCTTGGGAGAACGTGGGTGGACCGGTCGCGTGGCTTCAGACGTCGGTAGAGGTCCTGCTGCACACGCAACGGTTCTATGAGAAGCTTCCCGTCCGAACCTCGGACGACCGGGCCCGCGGTTTTGCGCGTTGGTACTATGTACTTTTGGGCGTGCTGGGATCGCTGTGCATATTTGCCGGCACTTCAGCCGGCGATGGAGTCTTTGCCGTTTTCGGCCTCCCGATTCTCATATTGCTTCTGTGGCCGCTGGTTGGATGGTTTGCCTTGCATGGGATTACCGCGCTGGTCATCTTCTGGTGGGTGGCCCGCGGCTCGACGCTGCGCGTTCATCTGACACGGAAGATTCTGAGCTATGAGGCGGCCTATCTGACGGTGGTCGGGGCCCTGTTCGCCCTGCTGTTTGCGAGCTATATTCGCTACGGCGACTGGATCACCAACACGTTCGGCCACGAGTTCTTCGCCAGGTCGTTCAAGGCGCCAGCCGAAACGGTGGCGGTGGTGATTGGGATCGCGCTTTCGACGGGGATATGGTTATGGCGGATTACGCTGGGGATCCGGGCGGTGCGGTGGAGTAATTTCTAGCGTGGGGTCTACGTTGGAACTGTGCGTTGGAGTATGGGCGCGCTGGACCCTTATTAGAATCCCTTCTCGGTCCCCCCTCCTGGTGGTGGCCCACGGGAAGGGATTCCCACGCGGGATGGGTGCGAGAAAGGATTCTCGCACCAGCACTGTGCGTTGGAGTATGGGATGAGGGAGCGGAGATTGCACTTCGAGCGTCTGCCAAACGACAAAGTCACTGCCGACGTCAATCCGCAATCGTCAATCGTCAATCCCCATGTGGCACGATGACCGTGTGGAGGAATAGCTGACTATGGATCAGTCTATACGAGCGCCACAACTGGAAAGCCCGTTGGGTTGGTTGAACACGGAACGGCCTCTGCGCATCGGTCACGAGTTGGCCGGCCAAGTGGTCTTGCTGGACTTCTGGACCTACTGCTGCATCAACTGCATTCACATCCTCCCCGATTTGAAATACCTGGAGCGCAAGTATCGGGACGATCCGCTGGTGGTGATCGGGGTGCACAGCGCCAAGTTCACTAATGAATCCAAGCGGCAGACCATCCGCTCGGCGATCCATCGGTATGAGATCGAGCATGCGGTGATTGTGGATGACCGGATGGCGCTCTGGCGAAGCTACGGCGTGCGCAGTTGGCCGACGGTTGTGGTCATTGACCCGGAAGGGTTCGTGTCGGGCATCATGGCCGGTGAGGGCAAGCGGGATGTGCTGGATGAAGCGATCGGCAAACTGATGGCGTTGCATCGGAAGAAAGGCACACTTGCAGCGAGCCCGCTATCGATCCGGCGTGACGGCACGGTGGAGCCGGCGACGGGCCTGGCGTTTCCCGGCAAGGTGCTGGCAGATATGCGAGGGGGGCAGACCCACGGATTGCAATCCGTGGGCTTTGGTGGGGGGCGGGTGTTCATCAGCGACTCCAACCACAACCGAATCGTGGTGACGTCCTGGCCCGACGCGGAGGGAAGGTGCAAGCTGATCAAGACCATCGGCAACGGAGCCGCAGGCCGTGATGACGGGCCGGCCAAGACCGCGACGTTCGATCATCCGCAGGGCATGGCCCTCGTCGGGGAAACGCTCTATGTGGCTGATACGGAGAACCACCTGATCCGGGCGGTGGACCTGAAGCATTGGTGGGTGAGCACTGTGCTGGGCACGGGAGAGATGGGGCACGACCGAACCGGCGGAGCGATGGGAGTGGAGCAGGAGATCAGTTCGCCGTGGGACCTGGCGGCCGAGGGCGGGACGCTGTACATCGCCATGGCGGGAATCCATCAGATCTGGCGTGCGGAGATGCCCGTCGGTTTCGCCCGGGCGCTGGCTGGATCGGGCCGGGAGAACATCGTCGACGGCCCGGTGGAGACGGCGGCGCTGTCGCAGCCTTCGGGAATCTGTCTGCATCGCGGGAGACTCTATTTCGCCGACAGCGAGGTAAGCGCCATTCGAGGTGTGGACCTGGCCGATGAGCAGGTGTTCACGGTCATCGGGGAGGGACTGTTCGTCTTCGGCGACGTGGATGAGGCCTATCCGGCGGCGCGGTTGCAGCACTGTCTCGGTGTCACGGCGTGGCACGATAAACTGCTGGTAGCGGATACCTACAACCACAAGATCAAGGTGGTGGACCCGGAGGATCGCACGGCGAAGACGCTATATGGGAACGGGACGCCGTCGACGGGTGCCGATCCTGTCCGGGGGGGACAGACCCACGGATTGCAATCCGTGGGCTTTTATGAGCCGGGCGGTCTGGATGTGGCGGGTGATACGCTGTTTGTGGCGGACACGAATAACCATCGAGTGGTATGTGTGGACTTGAAGACCCATGAGTGGGCGGAGCTGAAAATCAGCGGGCTGTCCCCGGTTTCAGAAGTGTCGGAGGGGTCGCGTGAAGTAATCAAGGTCGCGGGGGCAACCGTAGCCCGCCGCGGGCACATACCGGTGCAACTCGAAGTCTCATTGCCGAAGGGCGCACATGTGAACGCGGGAGCGCCCTGGAGCGTTCGCGTCGCGGCAGAGGAAAGAGTGCTGGCACAGTCTACGGGGCACGGCTGTACCTTTCCCATCACCGTTGAAGTGCCGGCGGGCGGAACGTCGGACCACGCCGCCTGGGATGTGTCGCTGAGTTTCGTGTACTGCACGGACGCGGGCGGCGCACTGTGCGTGCCGGCTGCTGTGGCATGGCGGGTGCCGATCAGGTACGAAGGAGACAGACCCACGGATTGCAATCCGTGGGCTTTTGTGGCGGCAGTGCGTCTTTCCGCGTCGCTGGGAGCGAAAAGTGAGGAGTAGGGCCGAAGGGAGAGGAAGGGACGGAGGGACGGAGGGACGGAGGGACGGAGGGACGGAGGGACGAAGGGACGAAGGGACGAAGGGGGATCCGCAATCCCCAATCGTCAATCGTCAATCGTCAATCGTCAATCGTCAATCGTCAATCGTCAATCGTCAATCGTCAATCGTCAATTCCCCTATGGGACCGTTATTTCCTTCGTCCCGCTCCCTTACGGTCGCGGCTCGGATACAGCCACTGAGCGGTTGCGGAATCCCTTGAGCAGCAGCACGAAGGGGTCGCCCACCGGCGCTACAAAGAGGTGCGCGTCGATGAGCATCTTCTGCCGCGGCAGCGGGCCGAGGCCATCGATGTCAATGTCCGCTTCGACGTTGAACACCTGGTCCATCACCAGGTTGATCAGGGCTACGGCGGTCAGTACGTCGACACGCGTGTCACGCTTCAGCGACCGCGTCCCGTCGAAGAACTCCGGCGGCAGAAAGGCGGTCAACAGGTTGATGGCAGTGTTGGGCCTGGAGAACCGGAAGGCATTGAGGCGAGGATGGTAGTTGCGCGGCACTAATTCCACTCCGTCCATTGCCCGCGGCGTGGGCGATTCGAAATCGACGTCGTCGAACCGTACCGCCTCGTTGTTGTCCGCCCGGCGGTAGTAGAGACGGATGTCCGTCGATCGCCAATCGTTGGGATCGAACAGCGTCGGCCGGAACTGCGCCGTCGGCTCATCCGCCTGCTCGACGCCGTCGCCGTTGATGTCGTCGAAGAAGGGATCGCCGGTGGGGTCGTATCGCAGGTTCTGAACGTTGGTACCGAACACGTGGGTGAAGCGCTCAGTCCGCAGGGGCAATCCTTCGATGTCGCCAACGAATACCAGGATCTCAAACCCCTCGCCAAACTCGCCCTGCACCGGTTCGCCGAAGAAGTCATCTTCAAATGGGCCTTCAAAGAAACCGTCGAACGGATCGTCGAACGGATCGTCGAATGTATCGAATGGTTCGTCGAACACTACGTCGTCGCCCAGCTCTGCCGGCCCCACTACGTTGTCGTCGAGCGGTGGAAGGAATCCCTCATCGGGCGGGAGGAACTCGCCGTCCTCCAGGTGGATCTCACCGTCCGGCGGGAAGAACTCCCCGTCCTCCGGGTGGAGCTCACCGTCCTCCGGGAAGAACTCGCCGTCCGGCGGGAAGAACTCGCCGTCCGGAGGGAAGAACAGTTCGTCCAGCGGGATCTCCACCAGAAACTCGTCTATGAATCCGCCCAGATCGTCAAGCTCGCTGAAATGGTCGAAGTCTTCAAAGTTGTTGAAGAAGTCCTCGAAGCGATCCGGCCGCTCGATTGGACCTTCGAAGAATTGGTTGGGATCCTCATTGCTTGCCGGCCGGCCGGTCTTTTCGTTGAACAGGGCGAACAGGCCGGTCTGGTCGGAATCCGGCAGGAACATCAGAAGATGCCGGCCGCCGGGATTGTAGGTGGCGATGCCCGTGTCACGGTCATAGTCGACGCGCACCGGCTCGGCGTCGAAGCCGACGCTGGTGGCCAGCACGAATATCTGCTGGTGAGGCCCAATCGGCGTAAACTCCTCTCCAGCGGGCGACACGATGCCCAGGTCCGTCGTGGGCGACGTCGTCTCATCCGTCACCGAGGTGGTCTCCTCCTCATCCGGTCGCAGCGTGTCGTCGGAGTCTGGTAGGGTCTCGTCGTCCGATATCGGAGGTTGATCAACTATCAGGTCGCCATCAAGAGCGTCGGGACCGGGGAAGAGGCCCGTATCGGTGCCCTCACCCGGCTCATCGAACAGCGGGTCGTGCGGTTCGGAGAAGAAGTCGAAATCTTCGAAGAAAGGTTCCGGCCCGATAGGCTCGGGGACGAAACTGTCCCGAATCACCGTCACGTTGATCCCCGGAAAGAAATTGGCGGTCTCGGAGACAAAGTCAATAAAGGGCTCTCCGGCGATGGGCTCAAAGATGTCCGCGTTGTTCATATTCAGCCGGACCGGCCCTCTGTGTCCGTGCAGGAAGCGGCCCGTTTCGCGCACCAGCAGCTCGACGAATCCGGTCTCCTCGGTCCCGTGGGTGAATCCCAGCCAGAACCGCCCGCTGCCGCCCTCATTGAAGTGGACCGACAGCACATCCCCATCTACGGTCATTTCGACGTCCACGGTGATCGCTGACGCACCGGTGTCACCGCGGAAGGGGTCGCCGTCGGCCACCACGAAGAACTCGCTGGGGCCGGATCGGCTGAAGGGCAGATGGGCTCGTGCGTCGCGAATGGCCGCTGCGAACTCGGCGGCCGATCCGACCCGGTCGCGCACGATGGCGTTGAACAGACGCCCGAATGTCGGAGGAATCGTCCCGGACAGCAGGTCGTTCAGCAACCGCCGCAGTTCCACCTCGCGGCGTTCGAATCCCTCCGGGTCGAGGTCGTCGAAACCGTCGGCGAAAATGCGCCGGAAGAACCGTTCCAGGTTGATGGCCTGGCCCTCACCGTTACGCGTTTCAAACACGTTAAGCGGCGGCCCGATGAAGTTTGGATCGAAGATGAAGTAAGTCAGCCGGGCCCCCAGCCCGTCGTCGATGCTGGTCAGCAGGTCATAAAGATCACCCAGGGTAAGACGCCGATTCTCCTGCTTCATGCGGGCCATTTCGAGAATGAGATAGTCGTGCAGAACCGGCAGCTCCGGCCCCGGGGGGCCCTCTTCGAATCCCTCGTCTTCACTTTGGGCGAAATTCCTGTCCGGTTCCGCCAGTGAATTCACATAAACCACTACCTCGTGAAAATCGTCGTCGTCGAACTCGGCCGGTCCGATAAAAGTATCCTCGATAAAGGCATCGAGGCTTTCGTCATGGTCCGCAAACTCATCGGTGAAGGAGTCGCCCTCAGCGAACAATTCGTCCAGGGAAAGGGTCTCGATCCCTTCAAGCTGGCCCAGCTCGCTCAGGTCGGGGTCGTCCGGGCCGTCGGCGATGGGGAACCCGGCCCGCAGGAAAACCTTGGCGATCGACAGGGCACGACCTTTCGTGTCCCGGGCACGGACCAGATCCAAATTGCCGTCGACCAGATCCATGCCCACACGAGCACCGGCTGGAATCAGCTCATCGAACAACTCCGCGAGCCGCCTCACCGTGTCAGCGTCAAGGTCATCCAGTGACAGCGATCGATCAATGCCCGCTTCCTCAAACAGGTGGGTATAGGCATCCACGATCCGCGTAGCCACCGCCACCGGGCTCACCGGCAGGTCACGCGGATCGATGCCCTTCTCATCCAGCAGCCGCCGCAGCTTGGCAAGGACCAGCGTTGTCAGAGGATCAGCCTGGACTCCATCAATCTCACCATGCCCACCACCTGAGTCGCTGGGGATGTTGATACAGGATTCGATGTCACAACTGCCGTCGGTCCCGATGTCGGCACAGATGGTGAAGTCGACGCCGACCGGGAGACCCTGTGCGTCAAACGATCCGTCGGGGTTGAGCCGCACCGGTTCAATCGGGCGCCCGTTGGGGCCCAGCAAGTCATTACCAGCCAGATCCTTGAACCTCACCAGGGTGTCGGAGGTGTCGAAATCCGGTGGCAGGCTCTGGGCGGCACTGGTGTTGGTGAGCGAGGCGCGTGTGGACTGGGTGTCCACAATCTTGCCGCTCAAGGAACCATCGAAGCCCAGGTTTTCATTGAGCAGCACGTTGCCGTTATCGTCGGTGGGCCCCCCGCCGCCAGTCGAAAACAGGTTGGTACACGCGGTCCCGGTCAGAGCCAGCCCGGCCGCCACGCTCAACAGTGAAAGACCGCGTAGGGGAAAACTCCTGTCATTGATCAAAATCATATCCTTGTTCTCCGATGTGAAGGGTTAATACTTCGCAGTTGTTTTGCGGTGTCGCGTGCGACACCGCAAGCAGTCCCTACGTTCCTTACAGATAGTGTGGGCTGTGCCCGCCTTTCTCTCTGACCCAAACGCCAAAACTGGTTTATCGAACGAAACCAATGAACCCTTGATTAATTCCGGCGGGCCCTGTTGCGGGGTGAGCGATCGTGCCCGCGGGCTGCATCGGGCGGGGAAACCCAGGGATTCGAATCCGTGGGCTGAAGCCCTGCCGAGCGGACCTGGTCATGTCAAGCTATGCGGACACCTCAGCGAGTTCCTTGCCGGCTTGCGATCGCGATGCGGGGCTCTTCTCCGCAGCGGCACCGGCGCTGGGGTGCTCGACACCAAGCGCCTCGGCGGCATCAGCGTGCATGGCCTGCACGTGCTCGGTAAGCGTTTCCAGGGCCTGCGTACGGGCTTTGTCGTCGCCCTGCTGTGCTTCTTTTGCGAGGGCGAGGACGTCGGCCAGCTTGGCGGCCTCGCACCGCTTGCGGGCCTTCAGGGCATCGATTGCACGCCAGAAGACTTCATAGAATTCTTTGAACTCGTCCTTCTTGCGTAAGGGCCTGCGCCTGGGGAATCGCCCGGCGATCAGTTCGCCGAAGAATTTCTCCATCACGAACAACGGGCCGCATATACGATGCGTGATTACCACGCTCCACAGACCGAAGACGACAGCCATCACGGCGGCAAAGCTCGCCCCGGAAACCGCGACCACGACGGTGTTTTGCCAGGCGTTGGATGCGGCCGGGTTTATCATCCTGGTGCGGGCCTGCTGATACAGTACGCCGAACAGCAGCAGGCTCATCAATACCGAAACCATGAACACGCCGCTCGCGGCCAACGCCGTGTATTTCCATTGAAAGGACGGTTTGATGATGTACTTGCGCCGAATGCATGAGGGAGCGGTTGTCGGCTGTCTATTGTCTGTTGTTGCCATACGCAGACCCTTTCGTCATAGATCGAATCGCCGCACGGACACGTCGGGGGATTCTCCAGACGCCGTAACTCTATGAATCGGTCATGTGGGCCACCGAATCGAGTTGTACGAGACGCGGGCAAGCGCCGTGACCAAGGACATGCGACCGATAACAGGAGCCGCGACCGTAAGAGAGCGGGTGAAGGCAACGCCCCCTTTGCTTGCATCAGGCCGCAGCCGCCGTACAGTACCGCCCATAAGAGAAGAAGGTGCATAGAGAGGGAGTGCGTAGGTGAACGAATCGGGGCCGGATGTGATTGTCAGGTTGCTTCGCCGGATGGTGGAGACGGAAAGCTCCGATCTGCATCTGGTCTCCGGATATCCGCCTACCTACCGCACCCACGGCCGACTGCGGCCGGCTTCCGAAGCCGTGCTCGATGACGCGGTGGTACGTGCCATGCTCGAATCAGCCCTGGCGGAGCCGAACCGCAGTCGCATCGACCGGCAGAAGAACGTCGATTGCTCCATCACCATCGAACACGGCGGCCAACTGTGCCGCTTTCGCGTCAACGTGTTTTACGCCCGTGGTTCCATAGGCGCGTGTTTCAGATACGTTCCCAGCCGCATTCCCACGTTCGACTGGATGGGTTTCCCGGCTGCCCTGGCGGAACGTATCGTGGAGCTGCGCAGCGGCCTGGTCATCATCACCGGTGTAACCGGCTCCGGCAAATCCACCACGCTGGCAGCGCTGATCGATCTGATGAATCAGCGCAGCGGCCGCCGCATCATCACCGTTGAGGAACCGATTGAATACGTCTTCGCCCCGGCGGGCACGTCCCTTGTCACCCAGCGTGAGGTCGGCGTTGACGTCGATTCTTTCTACGACGGGTTGGTGTCCGGGCTGCGCCAGGACCCGGACGTGGTCCTGATAGGCGAGATCCGCGATCCGGCCACCGCTCGGATGGCGGTCAGCGCCGCCGAGACCGGCCACCTGATCCTGACCACGCTGCACACCCAGGACGCCAAAGGCGCCGTCACCCGTCTGGTCGATCTGTTCCCTCATGAGGCCCAAGACGACGTTCGCACCCAGCTCAGCCTCTCTCTGCGGTTTGTGGTTAGCCAACACTTATTGCCCGCCGCCAACGAGAACGAAAAAAGGGCGTTGGCCCTGGAGGTGCTCATCGCCACCCAACCGGTGC
>JAZGDL010000432.1:0-11394 GCA_036477795.1 Phycisphaerae bacterium | reverse complement strand
GTGGGCCTTACGCAGTTTTCGATGGTCGCGGACAAGCACGCAGCCGCAACCATAGGGCAGAAACAGACCCTTGTGGGGATCGACGGTGATGGAATCGCCGCGGTCAATGCCGGCCAGGGCGCGCCGGCCTTCTTTCCACAGCACAAAGAACCCGCCGTATGCTGCATCGATATGATGCCACAGACCGAATCGCTGGGCGATGTCCGCCAGGTCATTAAGCGGGTCTATCGAACCGGTGTTGGTCGTTCCTGCCGAGGACACCAACAGCCAGGGGAGGAGTCGCTGCGCGCGATCGGCCTCGATCTGCTTGACCAGCTCTTCGGGGATCATACGAAACCGTGGGTCAATGGGCACTTTGCGCAACACGGCGCCGCTCATGCCGGCGACCCGTAAGGCCTTGTGCATGGAGTGGTGCGTTTGCGAGGTCATGTAAACAACGGCGCGGCCGCGGTCGTCAAAGGAGACCTCCTCGCGGGCTGTTACGACGGCTGCCAGGTTGGCGAGCGAGCCGCCGGAGGTGAGCGTTCCGCCTGCCGTTTCAGGGTATCCCAGTAGGCGGGCGATCCAACGGACAAGCGCATCTTCCATACGTGCCGCACCGGGCGAAGCGAAGAAGACACCGGCGTATCGATTGGTCACCGCCGCCAGGTAGTCTCCCAAGGCTGCCGTATACAGACCACCGCCCGGGATATAACCAAAGAAGCGCGGCGAGGCGGGGTTGATATGTAAGTCGAGCACTTGGCGCTTGTAGGTTGGCAGCAGGTCCGTCAGCGGTGCGGGTTGCTCGGCGATGCCGAACTCGGCGGGAGGCTCTCTCCGGCCGACGGAGTTACCATAGGCCGGCGCTTGCGTTAGGCTCTCGAGGAAGGCTTCGGTAAAATCGTTGACACCCGTGTGCCAGTCGGCGCGCTGTTGAGTGCTTGTTTCCAAGATGCGCGAGGCTGGTTCGATCGCTTTGAGCTTGTCGACAATGGTGCGGGCCGCGGTCTCCATAGCAGATAAGAAGGTAATCGAACTTTGGTCACACGCAAAGTCGAGTGCAGGGACCGGATACCAGCGGCGGGTAAGAGCGTCTTTCAAGGTCTTCCGCTCCTTCTTGAACCGGGTCCACAAAGCATGCGGGTCAAACGCGACGCCCCGCAAAGTGTATGGCCTGTCTGAAGTCGCATAAGGAGGCCCTCGCGTGTGGGACGGACTTTCCAGTCTGTCACTGACCGGCTGGAAAGCCGGTCCCACAGGGGCGGTGATACTGGTCACCGGGCTTACCGAAGGAAGGTGAGGGCGAGTGCTTTGAATCTTAGAGTGCCTAAATATACCGAGCCGCGACCGTGAGGGAGCGGACCAATGAGAGTCTCCGATGCCGCTGCAAACCGCTTCCTTACGGGCGCGGCTCGGACTACCCATCGATTCAGGCGTGACGGAGGACTAAATGCGTTGGAGGGTTCGCAATGACAGTGTCGGATGAGCTTCAAACCCATGCCGTCGGTTGGAAGTGGGCGACGTTTACCGTCCGGTGGGTGCTGGGTCTGATCTTTTTGATGGCCGGTTGGTGGAAATGCTTCTCGCTTACGCCGCTTGGTCACGCCCAGCGGTATTTTCTCGAGAGCTTCAAGGACACCTGGATCCCCGAATGGCTTCTCTACGCCTTCGGTATGTCGATCCCGGTGGTTGAGCTGTTGGCCGGTGCGTTGATCTGCTTGGGCTATCGCAAGCGAGAAGCCTACATCGCCCTCGGCGCCATCCTGGTGGTTGTGACCTATGGCCACCTTCTTCTCGAGCCGCTGTTTAGCACGACCGCACACATCTTTCCTCGCCTTGTCCTGCTGGTGTTCCTCTGGTTTGCGCCGCCGCAGTACGACGTTTTTTCCGTAGACTGGTGGCTCGACCGCTGGCGGCGGCCCCAGAGCAGTCCGTGAACAGTTGTCTCGCTCAGGCATTGAAGTGTTAGCTCGCAGTGGGCACCGCCTGGAGCAGTATGTCGGCGATGTCTAGGGATGGAACTTCCTGCGGCGGTTGGCGCTGCCGAGGTCGGTGAAGCACTGGTCGCTGACCACGCTGCGGGAGAAGCTGATCAAGATCGGAGCAAAGGTGGTCCGGCATGCCAAGTACGTGACGTTTCAGATGGCCGAAGTCGCGGTGCCACGTGAGTTGTTCTCAGCGATCTTGGAGCGGATTCGGCTGTTCGGTGTGCCGCCGCCGTTGGTGCAAGGCGGCTGAGTGTCGCCATGAGGCAAGAGACTTGATGACTTCGGCCCGGGCACGAGATTGACGCTGCGCGGAAACGGCCGGGGTTCGTCGTTCCGGAGTCGGCACGGGTCAGATTGGCACGTTTCAGCAACCGAACAAGCGGATTCACGGCAGAATCCGCGATGCCCGCTGGGATCGAGAGACCTCATGCGGCAGAATAATGACCGAAGTCCGCGTAAATGGAGAATCCCGGCTTATCGCCGTCTGTCGTCCGGGTATGATGATTGGAGCCTGTTTCATAACCGGCAGGCCAGCGGGAGGAACGCAAACTTGTCCACTCTAAGCTTGGTGTTGACGTTTTCGGTGATTGGAATGGCGCCCCTCGCCTACGCGGGCACCGTACTCTACGTCGACGCAAGCGCGTCGGGTACTCCCAACAACGGGTCAAGCTGGTGCAACGCTTACCTGACACTACAGGATGCGCTGGCTGTGGCTGTGTTTGGTGACACGATACGCGTCGCCGACGGGACGTACAAACCCGATCAGGGTACGGGGCAGACCGCAGGCGATCGCGCCGCGTCTTTCGAGCTTGTTAGCCGTGTTGCTTTAGAAGGCGGATACGCCGGCTGCGGGGCGGCAGATCCCGATGAGCGAGATTTCGTCGCCAACGAGACTATCCTAAGCGGTGACCTCTCTAGCAACGACACCCCCGATTTCGCCAATCACGACGAGAACAGTTACCAAGTTGTCTCGTCCATCCGCACCACCGCTACCACCGTTCTGGACGGCTTCACGATAACCGGCGGCGCTAACACGGTCGACTCCTTCTCGCGAGGAGGTGGTATCTATGCCGAGTTGGCCGGAGGCACGGTCAGCAATTGCGTACTGGCCCTAAACATCGCGACCCAAGGTGGGGGGCTCAATGCCGAAACAAGCTCACTTACACTTGCCGCTTGCACGTTCCGTGACAACTCCGCCCTAGGTTGGTGGGGCGGAGGCGCGCGGATCGTAGATGGCACAGTTGCGCTTAACGATTGCACGTTCGACGACAATTCATCGACTTCCAACGGCGGTGGTCTGGCCGTTTGGGATAGTGGAGATGGTCAAGGGCCTTCCACTGCGGTAGTTACTCTAAACAACTGCGGGTTCTTCGACAACGAGTCAAGTTTCTACGGTGGCGGCATCTACAACAGAAATGTAAACCTATCCGCCACGGACTGCGTATTCGAACGCAACAAAGCCCGCTGGGGTGGCGGCATTAAATCCTACGGTGGACCGGGGATTATACTCCGCGGCTGTACGTTTGACGCGAACTCTTCAGATGACGACGGCGGGGGAATACACAGCGGGTTCGGTCTCGACTCTACTGACTCCTTTGTCGACTGTGTTTTCATAGCGAACACGTCCGGCGATAACGGAGGAGCTTTCCACAAGATAGGCGTCTCCGAGACGAACTTCGTGAACTGTGTCTTCGTTGGGAATCACGCCGATGACCGGGGTGGGGCCACATTCTTCGGGCAGAATACGGGGCCCGTCATCGTCAACTCAGTCTTCAGCGGCAACACGTCGCTTTCGCATGGAGGTGCGATGTACCTCTTCGGTATTGCGAATCCACTCATCGTCAACTGTACGTTCAGCAACAACTCATCAAACTTGGACGGCGGTGCAATCTATAACACGGTTATTAGCAGCCCGATCATGATAAACACTGTGCTATGGGGGAATACCGACCAAGGTGGTTCAGACGAGTCGGCGCAGTTCCATTTGGACGACGGGTTCCCCGTAATCCACCACTCTGTCATGCAAGGATGGACCGGGACCTTGGGTGGCACGGGCAACAGCGGGGCCGACCCTTTGTTCGCCGACCCGGATGGGGCGGACGATTTCATCGGTACTCTCGACGACGACCCAAGGCCGTTGCCGGGCTCGTCGGTCATCGATGCCGGAATCAATATCGCTTTGATCCATGACCAATTCGATTTGGACGCCGACGCAGATACCGTTGAACTGGTTCCAGTCGATTTGGATGGCCGTGTGCGATTCATCGATGTATTCGATGTGCCCGACGCCGGAAGCGGTGAGAGTCCGCGTGTTGACATCGGCGCCTATGAGCACACCTCCGACTGCAACGGAAACGAAATCCCGGACGATATCGATATTTCGGCAGGAACCAGCTTGGACTGCGACCGGGACGGCGTCCCCGATGAATGTCAGCCATCTGTGGACTGCAACAATAACGGTGTATGTGACGACCTGGACATCTCCAACGGTACGAGTTTCGACTGCAACGGTAACGGTATTCCTGATGAATGCGGTGAGGATTGCAATGGCAACCTGCTTGCGGATAGCTGCGATATCGACAGTGAATTCAGCGATGACTGCAATGAGGATGGCATCCCGGATGAGTGTCTGACGCGGGAACTCGACTGCAACGACAACGGGTCGGTGGATGAATGCGAGACGGCCGGCGGAGCGTCCCCGGATACGAACGGAAACGGAGTCCCGGACGAATGCGAGCCGTCGGTCCTGTTCGTAGATGCCGGCGCGACCGGAATCAACAATGGAACGAGCTGGGCGGATGCGTTCACCGATCTTCAGGACGCGCTCGACGTTGCCAGAGGTTCCGTGGGGTACGTCGATAACATTTGGGTAGCGAAGGGCTCGTACGCGCCGGACCGGGGCACCGGCGATCGTGCCGCTAGATTCCAACTAGTGAGCGGCGTTGGTCTTTACGGCGGTTTTGCAGGAGGAGAGACCCTTCTCAGTGAACGTGACCCGATAGCTAACGAAACGGTGTTAACCGGGGATTTGAACGCAAACGACATTGGCGATTTCGGCGCGGTCAATCGCCTGGACAATAGCTACAATGTAGTTCTGGGCGATCAAGTCAACGATCAGACTGTGGTGGATGGTTTCACTATCAGGGGTGGCCACGCGGTTCCTCCGACGACGGTCGATCGAAACCGCGGAGCAGGGATGTGGGTCGATGGTGATCCGCTTCTGGAGAACCTTGTCTTTGAGAGGAACTGGGCGTTCGGCAACGGCGGAGGACTCTACAGCACCGGTAGCCCCAGACTGAGAAAGTGTCTGTTTACTGAAAACGCCTCAGAGAATTGGGGCGGTGGGATGTTTACCGAAGATCTTGGAGTCCCCTTTCCAAACATCGTAACCCCGACCCTGATTGACTGTGCATTCGTCGCCAACGAGGCGGACAGAGGAGGGGGACTCGCCATGACCGGGCAGGGTACACAGCCGTGGTTGTCGAACTGTAAGTTCGTTGGCAATGCCGTCACTGGGGGGGGGAGGCGCTGTCTACAATGACAATCATCCGCACCCAACATTCGTGAATTGTCTGCTCAGCGGTAATTCCGCGTACCGCTACTATTCCGCAGGGGGTGGAATGCACAACTTCAACGCTCCCGCCACGCTAATCAACTGCACTTTCAGCCAGAACTGGGCCGGCAATCTGGTCGGTGGCCTAATAGCTGATATGCAACAGCTTACGGCGACGAATTGTGTTCTCTGGGGGAATAGCGACTCAACGGGTACCGGAGAATCCGCACAGTTCGGAGTATTCAGTGGCGCGCCAGTTCTGTTGAACTATTCCTGCATTCAGGGCTTGACCGGCGGCCTGAGCGGTGTTGGCAACATCGGCGAAGACCCATTATTCCGTGATGCTGACGGCGCAGATGACATAATAGGGACCGAAGACGATGACCTAAGGCTCACAGCAGTATCACCGTGCGTGGACGCCGCTGACAACACCGCCGTACCCGTTGACACTCTGGATCTCGACGGGGACGGTGACACCGCTGAGTCTGTTCCGTTCGACTTAGACGGTCGCTCACGGTTCTTCGATGCACCGGACACATCCGACACCGGCAACGGGACGCCACCGATCGTGGACATGGGTGCGTACGAGTTCACCCCTTGCGGAAACGGTGTAACGAATACCGGCGAGGAGTGCGACGACGGTAATACGACCGATGGAGATGGTTGCAATGCCATTTGCGCGATCGAGTTCTGCGGCGACGGAACAGTGAACAACTCCGGCACGGAACAGTGCGACGATGGGAACACCGCAAACGGTGACTGTTGCGACGGGAACTGTATTCGCGAACCGGTTGCCCCGCCGAACGTTATGGGGGGCATCGCCTCGCGGTATATCGAGATTGAACCGGACACAAGTTGCACCGTTCCGGTGGCCTTCCGCATCGAATGCGGGGGCGTCACAGAATGGCTGCAGTTGACCCACACGGACTACGATGACGGTGGAGGTGTTTCGGTCAACATTGGGACGGGCGTTGCTGACTGCGCCAGTGCCGACTTCCTGACGCCTGACACATGGACCAGCAACAGTGCAAACGCCCTATACGTGACTGGGTTGGCCGTGGCCCCCAACTCGGCGCCGGTGGTGACGGCGGTGGGGGGGGACTGCGGTAGCCACACGGATTCGGATCCGGTGCAGCCGGCCAATATAACGTGGGTGTTCTGCGACTCCAGCAACGACGGGCAGGTGACCTTCTTCGCCGACCTGTTCAAGCAGTTCAGCAATACTGCCGCCGCGGGAGGCCCGAACTTTACGGGACCGGATCCGGGGACAGAAGTTGACACACAGGGCGATTCGCCGTCGGTGCCGGACCAGCAGGTGACCTTCTTCGCCGACATTTTCCAATGTTTCGGTGCAACCGCCGCGGGCGGGGGTGACACATGGACGGGGCCGACGTGCCCGTAGGCCGGCTACCCCGGTTAATTCGCCATCCTCAACGCCCGTTTCTAGACATTTTTTTCAAAAAAGTGCTTGACCCGAGCTTGATTGTGCGTTAACATTTAACCAAATGGTTAACTATTCGTCCAAGCTCGATGCCACCTTCGCCGCCCTGTCGGATCCCACCCGGCGGGCCATTCTGTCGCGGCTGGCCCGGGGGGACTCGTCCGTGGGTGAGCTGGCCAGGCCCTTCAAGGTCTCCCTGCCAGCGGTCAGTAAGCATTTGCGGGTGCTGCAGCGGGCTGGGCTGCTTACCCAGGACCGGCAGGGGCGGGTGCGGCGCTGCCGGTTGCAGGCAGCCCCCATGCGGGCAGCCGCCGCGTGGATCCAGCGCTACCGCCGCTTCTGGACCCAGCAGTTGGACGCCTTGGCCCAGTTCGTCGAGCAAACCGAATCAGAATCAGCCCCCCAACAGGAGAAAAAGAAATGACCACCACACCGGAGAACAAGACCATGAGCGCAACCGCTGCCCCAAGAAACCCTAAAACGCTGAGCGTGAACGTGTCCCGATTCATCCGGGCCCCGCGTCAGCGGGTGTTCGAGGCCTGGGTCAAGCCTGAACTGCGCCGCAAGTGGTGGCGCACCCACCGGGGCGAGGGCTTGACCACCTGCGAGGTGGATGCCCGGGTCGGTGGACGCTACTGCATGAAGCAGATCGGCGGCGGCTGTGAATCGCCCGCTGACGATCCCAATTACGAATGGATCATGGAGGGTGAATTCCTGGAGGTCGATCCGCCTCGAAAGCTGGTCTTCACCTGGAACGTGAACCACGATCCGCCCACCGTCGACGAGCACGTGGCCATCGAGTTCCGCGAAGTCGAAGGCGGAACCGACGTGACCATTAAACACCAAGGCATCCTTTCGCCCGCCATGCGCGACGGAACCGAAGGCGGCTGGACCACGCACCTCCAGGCCATCGCGGAAGTCCTGGAGCAGGAGTGATTTCAACGCCAATCTCACGGTGATGACCCGCATCGTATCGACCGGCCCGACCAGCGCGGGATTGCCCGTCTGGAGCAAATCGACATGCCAATGAACACGCGTGTAGCCGCGGTGATCTACATCTTAGCGCCCGAATTGGCATCCCGGCGTGCCGCAAGGCCGGCTCGGGAGGCAAAGGCAGGGGCAAGATGGGCCGTTTTCGCTTGAGTCGGCTGGCTCGCTTGGCTACGATGGCGCGTTGAGGTTTGATAACTGGGAAATGTCGGAGTAGAGCGGGGAGGAGGAACCCTCATGCTTTGCGAGCGCCAGGCGCTCAGCGCAACGGTGGCCGTAGCCGTGATCCTGTTCGCCGGCGCTGCCGACGGCGCGGGCAATCTCCAGGTTGTGTCGGTCGAGCCCGCACGACACCTGCTCACGGCTGCGGTCGGTTCTGCCGTCACCATCCATTTTGACCAGCCCGTTCTGCACAGCTCGGTCAACTCCTCGAGCTTCCGCGTCTTCGGCAGGTGGAGCGGTGCGGTCGCCGGGACATTCAGTTTCACCAACGGAGATCAGTCCGTAACGCTGGCGCCGGATCGATCCTTTTCGGCCGGGGAAACTGTCATGGTGGTCCTTTCGCACGACATTGAGTCGACAACCGGATCGACCCTGCGCAGCGCAGGCTACTCGTACCAGTTCTGGACTCGAGCAAACACGGCGCCGATGGAGTTTGTCGAAATCGCCGAGATGACGACGCGCACCACGCCGCAGGAGTCGAGTCGGGCGTACGGCGGCATCGCGTCGGACTTGGATCGCGACGGCTGGCTGGATATCACGCTGGTCAACGAAGACACGGCGGACCTTCGCGTCTTCATGAACAAAGCTGACGGGACGGGGCTCTTCGAGGAATTCATCGAGCCGCCCTTTCCCGTCAACGACCGCGCCAGCCCGTCCGAACCGGCGGATTTTGACAACGATGGATTCGTCGACATCTGCGTCGCAAACATCAATACCAACAGCGTGTCGATCCTACTCGGCGTGGGTGACGGTACGTTTGCTCCTCAGCAGGAAGTCGGCGTCGGCAGCGCGCCGCGCGGAATCGCCGTGCTGGACGTCGACGGGGACGGCGACTTGGACATCGTCAACACCAACGCCAACAGCAGCAACCTTTCGCTGCTGCTCAATGACGGCAACGGCGTTTTCGGCGCGCCCACGTTCTTCGAGGGTGGCGGTGTCGGGGAATGGGCGCTCGCCGCGGCCGACATGAACGACGACGGCATCCTTGACCTCGTGGTCGGCGCACGGTCGTCCCAGCAGATTCTCGTCAACGTCGGCAACGGTGACGCCACCTTTACGCACGTGTCCTCGCAGAGCAGCGGCGGGGCCGTTTGGATGCTCGTTTGCGGTGACGTGAACGGTGACGGCACCGAGGACGTGGCAGCCGCGAACAGCACGAGCAACAACGCCGCCATCCTGCTGGGCGACGGGACCGGCCAGCTTGGCGCTCCTCAGGCCACGTCGACCGATCCGTTTCCGCTGGCGACCGATCTGGGTGACTTGGACGGGGACGGCGATCTGGACTGGGTCACCTCGAGTTTCGGCGGCGATTGGCTCCTCTTTGTCAACAACGGTAGCGGCAACTTCACGCCGGCCGATGAGTTTCTTTCGCCGGTGGCGGCTTCCTGTGCCCTGATGTTGGACTTCGACAATGACGGAGACCTCGACCTGGCTCTGATTGACGAACTGGCTGACGTGGTCATCCTGATGCAGAACAGCGGAGCGACGCCACTGGTTCCGGCCGTCTCGGAATGGGGCCTGATGATGACGGTGCTGGTGCTGCTCGTTGCGGGGACGGTCATGTTTGGCCGGCGTCGGGCGGCGCCGCTCAAGCAGACCGGCTCGGAGGCCGCGGCTTCGGCCGCGCGTGCAGGCGGGCGCTTCCCATGACCCGCCGGGATGTGGCCTGGAAGAGATTCCCACCGATTGGTGCGTCGGCGGCCTATGGTGTGCTGCTTGGTGTTGCCCTCCCAAGGAAACGGATCAGGTTGACTGCGATCCTGATCTTACTGGTCCACGTTGCCCATGATCAACGATCAAGACAAGGAGGAACGATCATCCGACGACGATTCTAATCCGCTCCTTGCTGATTCCCCCAATGCCTGGGATCGACTCATCGAATCGGTGAATCCTGCCTCGCTGCTCGTTGTCATTGAACACCGCATGAACGCCGGTCTAAAGAGGCGTTTGACACCGGAGGACATCTGGCAGGAAGCATTGCTTCATGCCTGGCGGGATCGAAAGCGATGCGAGTGGCGCGGAATCAAGAGCTTCCGGTCGTGGCTGCTAACGATCATTGATAATCGGATTCGCGACGCCGTGGCTCGGGAGACTGCGGCCAAGCGCGGCGGAGGAACGGTCACATCACCCTTCTCCTCCCTGCAATCATCTCAATCCAGCACGTCCGTGTTCCCCGGCGCGATCACGTCCACCACACCGAGCCGCATCATGATGTTTCAGGAGCAAGCCAAAGCCATACGGGCGGTGCTGGATTCCCTACCGGAGGAGCTTCGCGATGTCGTTCGGATGCGGCTGTTGGAACAACACTCCATCGTAGAAATCGCCGAACGGCTCGGGATCGGCGCCTCCGCCGCGCGTCATCGGTTTCGCAAAGGCGCCCAACTGTACCGGCGCCGGCTCGCAACCGAGCTTGCGACGCGTTTATGGGCCATTGAATCGAAAAAGATGACGGATCGCCCGCCCGACCCCTCTTCCACAGGTTGAAGCTTCTTACAAAGGCTGTCACTATGCGCTCACTTGACGATCAACCCGACCCGGATCAGCAATTCCTCGACAGCGTCTTCGAACGCGCCGTAGAGCGGGTTGAGGACGGCCTTTCCGTCTCCACTTCCGACCTCCTCGACGGCCGCGACCACCTCCGAGGCCAGGTCGAGGAGTTGGTCCGCCTCGCGCGGCAGGTGGCGATCGGGCCGGCCCCTGAGCTGCCGAGGCTCAACGATTACACCATACTGAGTGAGATAGGCTCCGGCGGGATGGGCACGGTCTATCTTGCTCGACAGGAGCGCTTGGGGGGGCGGCCGGTGGCGTTAAAAATCCTCCCGCCGTCCGCCGCCCTATCGTCGCGGGCACGGGAACGCTTCGCAACCGAAGCACGGGCCATCGCCAGTCTCCGACATCCCAACATCGTTACGGTCCACGACGTTATTGAGAGCCGCGGCGTCTACGCCTACGCCATGGAATGGGTCGACGGAAAATCGTTGGCCCAGCTTATCGACTTCTGCAAGGGTAGCGCGGCCGGCGATGATCGAGTGCCGGTGGGCGATATCACAACGTTTCTCGGCGCCGCGCAAGGCGAAATCCCCGCGGCCACGTGGCCGATCGAGTCGCCCGGGCACGCCTGGAACTACTCAACCCCGGACACGGCGAACTCATCTTCATCGACGTCATCGATTGGCAGGGAACCTCGGACCATTGGCTCGAACGAGTCGACACCACCATCG
>JAZGDL010000431.1:0-10886 GCA_036477795.1 Phycisphaerae bacterium | reverse complement strand
GCGTCGGAGCCGGATTCCCGGCCGCCGCCGGTGTCCTTCTCGCCGCCGAAGGCACCGCCGATCTCGGCGCCGCTGGTGCCGATGTTGACGTTGGCGATGCCGCAGTCGCTGCCCACGCCGGAGAGGAAGCGCTCGGCTTCCAGCAAATCGCGGGTGAAGATGGCGGAGCTCAGGCCTTGCGGTACGCCGTTGTGCAAGCGCAGGGCTTCGTCAAGAGTCGAGTACGTGATGATGTAGAGAATGGGGGCGAAGGTCTCCTCCTGCACGATGGAAAAATCGTTGCGGGCGACGGCGATGCAGGGGGTGACGTAGCAGCCGCCGGGGTATTTGTCGCCCTCGAGCCTTTGGGCGCCGCAAATCATCTCGCCGCCCTCCTCCTTGATTCGCTTGACCGCGGTGAACATGGCTTCGACAGCGCCGGTGTCGATCAACGGGCCCATGACGATATCCTGGTCCAGCGGGTTGCCGATGGTGACCTGCTGGTAGCCGGCGATGAGCCTCTCGACGAGTTGATCGCGCACCGAGTTGTGGACGATGATGCGGCGGGTGGAGGTGCAGCGTTGACCGGCGGTGCCGACCGCGCCGAAGAGGATGGTCCGGGTGGCCATCTTCAGGTCGGCTTGGGGTGTTATGATTATGGCATTGTTTCCGCCGAGTTCGAGGATGGTCCGGCCCAGCCGGGCGCCGACCACCTGGCCGATGCGTCGACCCATACGGCAGCTTCCCGTAGCGGACACCAGCGGTATGCGCCGGTCCTGAATCAAATGCTCCCCGATGGTGCGGCCCGGCCCGATGACCAGGCTGAAGACGGCGGGATCCACGCCGGTTTCGCGGCAAACGCGCTCGGCGATTTTTGTGCAGGCGATGGCGGTCAGCGGAGTATTGCTGGATGGCTTCCACAGGGTGGCATCGCCGCAGACCGCGGCCAGGGCGGCGTTCCAGCTCCACACCGCCACCGGGAAGTTGAAGGCGCTGATGACGCCGATGACGCCCAGCGGATGCCATTGCTCGTACATGCGATGCAGCGGCCGCTCGGACTGCATGGTCCGGCCGTAGAGCTGGCGGGAGAGGCCCACGGCGAAATCGCAGATGTCGATCATTTCCTGGACTTCGCCCTCGCCCTCTGCGCGGATTTTGCCCATCTCGATTGTTACCAGGGCTCCAAGATCGCTCTTGACCTCGCGCAGCGCGTTGCCCAGGCGGCGGACGGTTTCACCGCGCAGCGGTGCGGGGACCGTTCGCCACTTTTCGAAGGCTTCTTGAGCACGGGTGACGACGTGGTCGTACTCTCGCGGCGTCACCTGCCTGACCGAGGCCACCACCGAGCCGTCGATGGGCGAGACGCTGTCGAGCCTTTCGCCGCCGCCGATCCACTCTCCGCAGAATCCGCCGGAGTTCAACTCTTCGATACCCAGCCTGGTAAGCGCATCTTGCATGACATCGTTCCTGCTGCTAAAGAGTTCTGTGTAATTGGTCTAAACGAACCCGCCCGATCACGCGCCGCTGATCCGAGCCCGGAGCGCCAGCGATGGGTTGGCAGACCCCGCGCTGGCGCTTGGGGCTCGAATCAGCGGAACCGATTCGTGCATGGTGATTTAGCTTAGACGCCGGGTATGGGGCGTCAAGTGAGTTGCGGCCGGCGGCGGCGTGCAAATGAAAACCTATGACGCCATTATCGTCGGGGGCGGTCACAACGGCCTGGTATGTGCCGCGTATCTGGCACGGGCCGGGCGGCGGGTGCTGGTGCTCGAACGCCGGCATGTTCTCGGCGGTGCGGCGGTGACCGAAGAGCTTTTTCCAGGCTTTCATTTCTCGGTGTGCTCGTACGTGGTCAGCCTGTTTCGCCCGCACATAATCCGTGAGCTGGATTTGACCAGGCATGGCCTGGAGTTGATTCCGCTGGAGTGCTCCTTCTTGCCCTTGCCGAACGGTGACTCGTTGTGTCGCTGGGATGACCCACACGACACCTGCCGGGAGATCGCCCGGTTCAGCGCCAAGGACGCCGAGGTCTATCCGGAATTCGGGCTGGCCATGGCGCGCATGGCGCACTTTGCTAAAGAGATCATCGATGCCCCGGCGCCTGATCCGACTTCGATCAAACCCCGGGAGATCGCCCGCCTGCTGCGGCTGGGCAAGCGATTCAAGAACCTCGGGCCTGATCTCATGCAACTTCTCATGCAGCTCTCGACCATGAGCGCCGTTGATTTTCTGGACCAGTGGTTTGAGTCGGGCGTTCTCAAGGCTCCCATGTCGGTCAGCGGGATCATCGGCACTTTTCTGGGAGTGCGATCGCCGGGGACTGCGTATGTGTTGCTGCATCATTACATGGGTGAGATTGACGGTGTCTTTCGGTCGTGGGGGTTTTGCAGGGGCGGCACCGGGCGGATCAGTCTGGCCATCGCTGCGGCGGCCCGCCGCTTCGGCGCAGACATACGCACCGAGGCGCCGGTTGAGCGGTTCCTGATCGAGAATGGTCGCACACGTGGTGTGGTTCTGCCCGACGGCGAGGAGATTCGGTCCAAGACCGTCGTTTCCGCGCTGGATCCGCATCGGACGTTCTTGCGGCTGGTTGGTGAAGAGCACTTGGATTCCGAGTTTCTTCGGCAGATCAAACGCTACAAGATGCGCGGCAGCAGCGGCAAGGTAAACCTCGCGGTCGATCGCTGCCCGGAGTTCAAGTGCAGGCCCGGCATCGGACCGCATCTGCGCGGCGACATCGCCATTGCCCCCAGCATCGAATACTTGGAGAAAGCTTACGACCAGGCCAAGTACGGCGATTTCTCGGAGCGACCCTATATCAACGTGGTCATCCCCTCACTGGCGGACCCCAGTGTCGCCCCGCCGGGCAAGCACATCGTCTCCTGTTTCGTGCAGTACGCCCCCTACGACATCAAGGAAGGGCCGGAGCATTGGCCTGACCGACGCGAAGCGTTCGGCGATGCCGTCGTTGACACGTTGTCCGAATACTGCCCCGGTTTTGCCGAATCGATCCTCTATCGCCAGGTGCTGACGCCGTGGGACCTTGAACAGGAGTTCGGCCTGACCGAGGGGAACATCTTTCACGGCGAGCTGAGTGCCGAGCAGTTGCTGTTCCAGCGTCCGGTGCACGGCTGGTCGCGCTACCGGACACCGGTTCAGAATTTGTGGATGTGTGCATCGGGAACTCATCCCGGAGGCGGCATCATGGGCGCATCCGGCGAACTGGCGGCGAAGACAATGCTGACTTCTGGGAGCGTATGAGCGTTATGCAGAACGATTCCCAGTGTTCTACGGACAATACCGACGCAGCGCCGGCAACACAAGACCAATACGACGTGGTCGTGATCGGTGCGGGCCACAATGGCCTGACCGCCGCCGCCATGCTTGCCAAGAACGGGCGCCGGCTTCTTGTCGTCGAGCGGCGGGACATAGTGGGCGGACTCGCTGCGGGCGAAGAGTTCCACCCCGGTTTCAAGACGTCCGGTCTGCTGCACGACACGTCCGGTGTTCGTGAAGACGTCTTGCAGGCCCTCGATCTTGAACGGTTCGGTCTTCGTCTTAACAGCGAACCGCCTGCAATCTTCGCACCGCAGGAGCCTGGGCAAGGGACTGGTCTGCTACTGAGTCACGATCCCGACACGGCGGCGTCAGAGATTACGGAGCTGTCAGCCGACGACGCAGAGCGCTACGCAGACTACCGCGGGTTCTTGGGGCGCATCAGAGGATTTGTCGGTGGGCTGCTGAGAGACCCGCCGCCCGATCTGAGCACGAACGGCTGGGCTGGGTTGCTGCCGCTTGCCCACAGGGGTTGGGCTCTGCGCCGTCTGGGCAAGAAGGACATGATGGAGCTGTTGCGCATCGCCCCCATGTGCGTGGCGGACTGGCTGGGTGAATGGTTCGAGAGCGAACTGCTGAAGTCCTTGCTGGCGGGCCCTGCGGTGTACGGCACGTTTGCCGGGCCCCGGTCGCCGGGAAGCAATGCCAACCTGTTGCGCGCCGAAGTGTTGGCCGGCCAAGCTGTCAAGGGCGGTCCGCGGTCACTGATCGATGCGCTGGCGGCGGCAGCCCGCGACAACGGAGTGGAGATTCGCACCGGGGCTGAAGTGCGAGACATCCGAATAAGCGACGGGCGGGTGAACGGCGTGATACTGGCTGACGGTGAATCGATCGACGCCGCGATTGTCGTTGCGTCCTGCGATCCCAAGCGAACCTTTCTGCAAATGGTCAACAGCCGCGTGGTGTCCGTTAGTTTTGTGCACCGAATTAAGAACTTGCGCATGCGCGGGACCACCGCCAAGGTGAATCTGGCGTTGAATAAGCCGCTGCGCTTCGCCTGCCGTCCCGATCTGGAAGTCGAATATGCCCGCACAGGCAAATCGCTGAAAGAAATGGAGCGGTCGTTCGATGCGGTGAAGTACGGGCGGTTTTCGAGCACTTTGATTCTGGACATCCACGTCCCTTCGGTGAGAACACCGGCCCTGGCTCCACCGGGTCATAGCGTGGTGTCCATTCTGGCGCATTTCGTGCCGTACTCCATCAAGGGAGGATGGAACGACCGTCTACGAGTGCAACTTGGTGACACTATAGTGGACGCACTGAGCCGATACGCGCCGGAGGTACGTTCGGCGATTGTAGGCTGTGAGGTGCTGTCACCGGCGGATCTTGAACAGCGCTACGGGTTGACCGGCGGGCACATCCATCACGGTGAGCATGGCCTTGACCAGTTGCTGGTCCGCCCGTGTCCGGAATGCGCCCGCTACGGGACGCCCATTGCGGGGCTGTACCTTTGCGGCAGCGGGAGTCATCCCGGTGGAGGGCTAACCTGTGCTCCGGGTGCCAATGCTGCTTCCGTGATTATAAACCGTCGTCCGGGTAGTTAAGTAGCAGTACAGCGCAAAGCCGTCCTCGTTCGACTTTCGGAAACCGCCGCGAGACTCGTAGGGTCCGCCGTGCGGACCACGAACGCGAGATTGGTGGGTGGGCACGGGGTGGTCCGCACGGCGGACCCTACACTTTGCGCTGTAGTATTAATGTGCCTGGGTTGGTGTCCTACCGCGAGTCCCCTGGGCGGCCTTCAAGCAGTAACCTAATAATCACAATAAGGTTATAGCAGGTCCAGTGGAGTCCGGATAACGGGGCGAATGGAATCGGCGTCGGCGCGGCTGGGAAGCGCCGTCGGAAGGCCGGGGTTGGGGCTGCCGATAACATTCGCGTGACCACGGTGACCGCTTCGACATTCGCCGGCCAAGATGCGCCCGCCCGGGTAAGGATACGACCTGTTGAGGTTGAGGCTTTGGCCGCAAACGCCTTTGCCGAATGGGATCGCTTCAATCACCGTGCGCTCGGCGGAACGATCTTCCACGGCACGGCGTGGATGCAGGCGGTGCGTGCGGCGTTCGGTCACCGGCCCTGGTATCTGATCGCGCGGCGCGGGGGGCGGATAGTGGGGGGATTGCCTTTGTTTGAGGTGCGCAGCCTGTTGGCCGGCAAGCTGCTGGTGAGTGTTCCCTACGCGGTTTATGGCGGTTCGCTGGGAGAGGACGAGGAAGCTCAAAAGCGGATACAAGCGGAATCATACGCCCTCAGCCGGCGGGTCGGGGCACGGATGATCGAGTTGCGCTCGGAGCGGGCCCGCTGGACAGGGGTTCGGGTCGTCGATCGTTACGTAACATTCCGTCGGAAGTTGCCGGATGAGCCCGAGGATTGTCTGGCGTCGCTGCCTCGCAAGGCACGGGCGGCGGCCCGGCACGCCCGCTGCCGCCACAAACTGTCCGTATCGTTCGACGACCGCCATCTTGCCGCGGTGTGGCGCTTGTACTGTGACACCATGCGGCGGCTGGGATCGCTCAATTATCCATTCCGCTTTTTTCAAGAGCTTATTGACCGGACTCCTGGAGGTCACCTGGTGTCACTCATATCCTACGGGAATCAACCCGTGGCCGGTCTGGTCACGTTTCTTTTCAACGGTGTAGCCATGCCCTACTTCGTGGGAGCCGACGCCCGCTTCAACCACTTAAGCGTCAACAATTTCGTATACTTGACGGCGATGGAACGGGCGGTGACAGAAGGCTGTCACACGTTTGACTTCGGCCGGTCGCGCCGTGACAATCACGGGGCCTGCGCGTTCAAGCAGAATCAGGGGTTCGCTCCCACACCGCTGCAATACCAGGTGTACACGCCGCCGCATGGCGCCGGGACGGATCTTACCCCGAGCAACCCGAAGTTTCGCATGGCCCGCCGGTTGTGGCCGCTGTTGCCGGCCTGGATGGCGCGTTCTTTAGGGGCCTGGCTGAGCAGGCATATCCCCGGCTGACACGGTGATGAAGATTCTCTATCTGGCCCATCGCATGCCCTATCCACCGGACAAAGGTGACAAGATCCGTTCCTTTCATCAGTTGCAGTATCTGGGGGTCCGGCACGATGTATGGTGCGCGTGCTTTGTCGATGATCCGAAGGACATGGTTCACGTTGGCGCGCTAGGCCGATGGTGCAAGCACGTCGGTGCCATTCGTCTGTCTCCCAAGTACGGTCTGTTTCGCGGATTAGCGCGCATGGCCGTCGGGGGGTCGTTGTCCGAGGGATATTACAGCGATGTGCGGATGCGCCGGCTCCTGCGCAGGTGGTGTGGCGAGGTCGGGTTTGACGCGGCGGTGATCTTTTCGTCGAGCATGGCTCCCTACCGGAGGGTGATCGAGGCGGGGCGCATGGTGCTGGACCTGTGCGACTGGGACAGTTTCAAATGGAAGTCCTTCGCCCGGCACAGCTCGGGTCTTCGGGCCTGGCTCTACCGGGTGGAGTCGGGACGGGTGCGGGCGTCGGAACTGCGATGGCTCGAAGCCTTTGACGCGTGCACGGTGGTAACCGAGGCGGAGGCCGACGAAGTCACAGACCCGTCGCTGAGGCGGCGATTGCACGTGGTTGGCAACGGAGTGGCGGCGTCGCCGCCGGCGTCCAAACCGGCGGGCGCGGCGGGGCCCGCGGTGGGATTCGTCGGGCAGATGGACTACTTGCCCAATGTCGATGCGGTGCGCTGGTTTGCGGATAACGTATGGCCGGAGGTGCGCAGCCAGGTGCCCGATGCGACGTTTGAGATCGTCGGACGATCGCCGGGGCGTGGTGTGCGGGAACTGGAATTGCGGGAAGGGATTCGCGTGCGCGGCGAAGTCGAAGATGTCAGGCGTCACGTTGAGGAATTCGCGGTGAGTGTGGCTCCACTTCGGATGGGTCGCGGGGTGCAGAACAAGGTGTTGGAGGCCATGGCTGCGTCGCGGCCGGTGGTGGTCAGTTCGCTCGCAGCCGCGGGCATCGACGCCGAGGACGAGAAGCACTTCGTCGTCGCCGACGACGCCGCAGCGATCAGCGACCGTATCGTGAAGCTGTTGCGCAACCCGGTTCGGCGATCGGAACTGGGTCGGGCGGCCCGCAGGCGCATCGAGGAACGATACAGTTGGGACCGTGAAGTGGCCAAGCTGGAAGCGTTGTTGCGCGGCTGAGACTTCAGTCGCGGGCACGGATGTGAGTGGTGGGCATGGCCCACCCTACGGCTAAGACATGTGGGGTGCGGGACGCCCACGGCCGTCGGTTCCGTCCCCCACCCTTTGCTGCGCAAAGGATGGGGCACCGGCGCAGTGCGCTAGGGCCCCGATGCATTCGACGGTTCCGAGCTTTCGATAAACTCGAGGCCTCGCAGGCTCGGGGTCAAGAGACGGACCCCGAAGTCGCGTTGAAGTCGTTCCCCCGCTTGCGGAACCACTTGTCCCCCGTCGTCGGTCATGTTCTCTCCGACTGAGTAGACGATGATGCCCTCGTCGCTTGACACGAGACGGAGTGGCTGACCAACGAACGGGTCGCTGGCCACCTCTGTGAGGTAGTCGGGCACCAGTTCGTATGTCGTACGCGGGAACCGTCCATTGGTAAGTCGGAAACGTTCCGCGGCAAGGGCAACCGGAATACACCTGAAGAGCGCAAGACTCCGAGCATGCAGTTCGATAGACCGCGTGAGGACGGGCAGCGAGATTCGAATCAAGGTTCGGCCTGGAGCGAACCGAGGTAGGGATGCCTGTTCGCGCTTCGCAACGTTTAGCAAATGCGAACACTTATCGGTGGCGCCAACTAATCGGCTGAGAATCGTGACGCCGTGGATTCCGTTTTCGTAGAGAAACCAATCATCTTTGAAGGGAATCCAATTGGCGGGATTCGGAAGCCTCCATCGCTTCGGCGGAGGATCGTTGGCCGTAGCGACGATCGCTGCCACCTCAGCCATCACTTGGTCTTTGTCGGCTATGGTCATGCGAACGATATGAGCTCGCTCGCCGAGCAAAGCCCATTTCATCGTTCGGTGCTTCGCCAGCCGCTCCCATTCGCCCTGCAGTCGGATCAAGTCATCGCTGGTTAATTCGTTTGCTCGAAGCAGTCCCTCGGTTGCCTGTACAGCCAACGCGTCGATGGCGGTAGCCACGAGGAGCGAGATTAGCTCAGGCTCCGCATAGAGCGGCTCGGAAAGCCGAAGTTGGAGCACAATTGCCTCTCGCGCTTGGGCGTTATCACCGTCGATGGTCTTCAGGATGGCGACTGAGTTGGCGAGCCTGGCAAGCGCACGTGCCTGGGAGCCAAGCTCTATCAGCCTCGACGGAAACTCGAACATCGTGCCCTCGTAGGAGATGTCATGGCGGACGTGCTGGTAATTGCCGACTCTTGCTAGTTCGTCAAAGGCTCCCTGCCTCGCTTCCACATAGTCGCGCGTCGGCTGCACACAGTTACGAGTTATCCCGTCGAAGAAGTCTGCATTGCAGTCCCTGTCGAGCATGAAAACACCTGACTTGTCCGGTTGCTCAATGTCTTCGAGACGCTTGGCAGCGGCGTGAATCGCCAGGGCACCGTTCGAATCTTCAGGGATGGGGGGCCGGGATGCTTGGATTTCGGCGAAAGTCAGCGGGGCGCCCTGGTCGCGGAGCTCAGCCGTCAGGCGTTCCCACCGCGACGTCGCTGATCTTGCCAGGACGTAGAAGATGGCGACCATAACGGCGACCAACAGGACCGCCACCGACAGGGCCCGGAAAGCCCATCGACGCATTCGGCTTCTTCTCTTGGCTGTGGCTGGCATTATGTACCTCGCCGTCCACCCCTTAGCGTAAGCGGTTTCGGGGCGTCCGGCCATTACAATTTGGCGGTATAATTGGAATCGGGCAAACGCGAGCGTCCTTGCATGGGCTGCCGAATCCCGACGTACGTCGGGACCGCTGCCACGGTTGTTTCGCGCCTATTATCCAGGTTGTGTGGGTGCCGTAAAACCCTATAAGATGACAGCCGCATGGTTCCGACGTTTTTCTGTTCACTGGGTGGTGGGATGCTCGCTGTGCTGGCGATGAGCCGGATAGAGGCGGCGGCGTATCGTTTTGTGCGCCTGGTCGGGATCGTTGCGTTCGCCGTATTGGTGGGGATCGGGGTTTGGAGCGTCATGGACGGCTGGATGAGCGGTGGGCGGGGAACGGTTGGTGGAAGTCTGTCGTTGGTGAGCGCCGTGGGGGCGGCGGCCGTCATTCTGTTGGCCCCGGTTATGGATTCGAAGAGTTCGTGGTTGCGGATCGCGGCGGCGATCGGGGGCGTCTGCGGTATTGCAGCTTCGTGCGTGTGGTCCATGATGTTCAGCGACGTGGGCGAGGGTGCCTGGTTGCTGAATCTTCTGGGCCGGGTGTTATCGTCGTTCCTGCTGGGCAGTGTGACGGTGGCGTGGCTGTTGGGGCATGCCTATCTGACGGCCAGAAAGTTGCCCATCGCGCCGCTGCGGCGGGTGAGCCGGTTGTTCGCGCTGGCCGTCGGGTTGCGCTGGGCTTATCTGGCGCTATGCCTGGTGCTTCTCTATTTCGGGTCTTGGGGCGGCGGAAGCGGATGGTTCGGCTCCAAGATGTCGAGTTTGTGGCTGATCCTGTCGTTGCGGGTGGCGGTCGGGTTGGTCGCGGCGGGCGTGTTCGCCTATTTTGTGGCGGACTGTGTCAAATGTCGCAGCACCCAGTCGGCGACCGGGATACTCTATTTCGCCTCAGTGTTCGTTTACATCGGTGAGCTGAGCAGCCAGCATCTGGTCAACGAGATTGGGCTTCCCCTGTAACGATTCGAACGAGGATTCCGTTGCAAATCCGCTACCACTGCCCTACCGACCTCTGTGTGGCCATCATCGAGTACGAGCCGCTGGAAGAAGCCGGCGATTCGATCGAGTGCCCGCGTTGTCGCAAGGCCCATTCGATTCAGGTCACCGAGGCGATGCGACAAGATCACACGGTTGACGTGTGCGCCGTCTGTGGATGTCGCGAACTGTTCATACGCAAGGACTTTCCGCCGCGCGTCGGCCTGGCCGTGGTGCTGATCGCGGGGGGGGCCAGCATCTATTTCTTACGGTCGAACTTCATGCTGGCATATGCCATTCTGGCGGGCGCGGTGTTGTTTGATCTGGCTTTGTACATGGTCATCGGGCGGATGACGGCGTGCTACGCCTGTCGGGCGGAGTATCGCAAGGGCAAGCTGAACCCGGCTCACGAAGGGTTTGAACTGGGGACTTCACAGAAGTATAAGAGCGTCTAACAGAACCGAACCACTAGCGAATGGCGAATAGCGAAAGGAGAGATCCACTGAATTCGCTATTCTGAATTCGCCATTCGCTCATCGGATCGCCCGGAGTCTTGTTGTAGGGTCTGAGATTGCCCCCTCGGTTTACATCATGCCGCCCATTCCGCCCATTCCACCCATGCCGCCCATTCCCGGAGGCGCCCCGCCAGCTGGCTTTTCCTTCTTCTCCTTGATCTCGCTGACCACCGCTTCCGTGGTCAGCAGTAAGCTGGCTACGGACGCGGCGTTCTGCAAGGCGATGCGCTCGACCTTGGCGGGGACCAGGATGCCAGACTTGACCAGAT
>JAZGDL010000430.1:0-7662 GCA_036477795.1 Phycisphaerae bacterium | reverse complement strand
CGCATCCTGGCCTACGTCGACCCCATGGAGTTGGCCGCCCGAGGCCTGTCCCCCATGGACGTGGTCGATACGCTACAGCGTCAAAGCATCTTCATACCCACCGGGAACGCCAAGTTCGGCGACATCGACTACCAGATCATCTCCAACGCCATGCCCAAGACGGTCGAAGGGCTCAATAACATCCCTATCATAACCGCCGGCGACGCGGTGGTGTTCATCCGTGACATCGGCCGGGTCGAGGACAGCTTCCAAATCCAGTCCAACAAGGTCCGCATCAACGGCAAGGCGATGGCCTACATACCCATTTACCGCCAGCCCGGGGCCAACACCCTGGAGATCGTCGACTCCATCCGAAGCAAGCTCAAGCGCATCAACGAGCGCCTGCGCGAAATGGATCCCAAAGCCAAGGACCTGGTCCTGGGGGTGGTCATGGACCAGTCCGCCACGGTGCGTCGGTCGGTGAGGTTGCTGGAGCTATCCGCCTTCCTGGGGGCTTTGCTCGCCGGAGTCGTCGTGCTGGTCTTCCTCAGAAGTCTGCGTATGACTTTTATCGTCTTCCTGGCCATTCCGTTGTCGATTTTCGCGGCGTTGATCGGCCTGTTCTACACCGGCGACACGCTCAACAGCATGACCCTGGGAGGGCTGGCCCTGGCCATCGGTATCCTGGTCGATCAATCCATCGTGGTGTTGGACAACATCGTGCGCCACATGCGCACGGGCAAGTCCGCCGCCCAAGCCGCCCTGGACGGCACCCGCGAGGTTGCTCTGCCGGTGCTGGTCTCCACCATCACCTTTGTCATCGTCTTCTTCCCGGTGGTGTTCCTGAGCGGCATCCCGCGCTTCCTTTTTCAACCGTTGGCGGTGACCGTCACGCTGGCCGTGGTAGCCAGTTACCTTATCGCCATGCTGGTGATCCCCGCCTTCAGCGCCAGGTTGCTGGTCGCGTCGCCGACATCCTCGAAGGACGGCGGATCGTCTCCCGCGTGGTTCAATCGGCTGTTCAGCGGCCTGCTGACCGCCCGGTACATGGTGTTGCTCATCGCGGTCGCACTGCTGGCCGGCGCCGGCCTGACCGCACGGACCATGGGCACGGAGCTGTTCCCGCCGGTGGATTCCGATCAGTTCGCTATCTACGTTCGTCTGCCCTCCGGCACGCGCATCGAAATCACTGAAAAGGTCGTGGCAGATATCGAAGAGACCATTATGGAGGTGATGGGCCAACCCGATCCCGACCCCGACGAGGAACTATACCCCGACTCCAACCTGCGCATCTTGATCTCCAACATCGGTGTGCTGATGGACTGGCCGGCGGCCTACACCCCCAACAACGGGCCCATGGACGCCTTCATGTTGGTCCAGTTGAAGGGCAAGTCCGGTATGCCCGGCACTTTCGAATACGTCGACACCCTCCGCGAACGCTTAAACAAGGAGTTTCCCACGGTCGATTTCGCGTTCGACACCGGTGGCATGATGACCGCGGCGCTGAACTACGGCCTGCCCTCGCCCATCCAGATCCAGGTGCGAGGCAGCGACCTGGAGATCCTCCAGAAGATCGCCACGCACATCCGGGACATCGTTCAGAACGTCCCCGGCACCACCGACGTGCGTATCGCCCAGCGCATCGACTATCCGCAGATCCACATCGAGGTGGACCGCGTCAAAGCCGCCCAACTGGGCCTGGTGCAGGAGGAGGTCATCAAGAATATCGTAACCGCGATCAATTCCAGCATCGGCTTCAATCCCGCTTTCTGGATCGCGTCCAATTTCAACCACTATTTTCTAGGGGCCCAGTACGCCGAACAGGACATTACCTCCCTGGAAACGCTCCGCGACATACCTATCACCGGGCGCAACACTAACCACCCGGTGCCTTTGCGCAACATGGCCGAATTCAGCCGGGCCACCGGGCCCGCGGTGATCAACCACCACAACATCACCCGCGTCAACGACATCTTCGCCAACGTGGCCACCGGATACGACACCGGGTCGGTGGCTACCGAGATCGAACGCCGCCTGGCCCGATCGCCCGACCTGCAACCCAACGCCGGAAAAGATGAGCGTGGAACCTTCTATGACGTCGGCGGCGAGTTCCAGGGCAGGGGCTACAGCTTCAAGATCAAGGGCGAGACCGAGACCATGCGCAACGCCTTTGAGCAGTTCCTGGGCGGCCTGATCATCGCCGCCATCCTGGTCTACCTGGCCATGGTCGCCCAGTTGCGCTCGTTCTCGATTCCTCTGATCATCCTGATGAGCGTGCCGTTGGGGTATATAGGTGTGATCGCCGCTTTGAAGCTAACCGGCACCAACCTGAACATACCAGCCACCATGGGCATCATCATGGTCACCGGCATCGTGGTGCAGTACAGCATCATTCTGCTGGAGTTCGCCAACCGCCGGGTGGCGGACGGCTTGCCCGTCCGACAGGCCATCCAGGAGGCCACCTGGATTCGAATGCGTCCCATCCTGATGACCTCGCTGACCACCTGGCTGGCCCTGTTGCCCATGGCCATCGGCGGCGCCGGCGGAGAAGCCAACGCACCGTTGGCTCGAACCATCATAGGCGGCGTCCTGGCCGCCACGGTCCTCTCCATCGTGGTGGTGCCCTGTCTGTACGTAATGATGAAACGCGATCAAGGCCTGTCGCCACAGGCCGTAACGGCTGAATCATGGTTATGATTACTCAAATCAAGGATGTCATGAAGGTGACGACGTTTTCTTCTCACGCCTTGATGGTATCATTCGATATGGGCAGCTAATGATCGCTGGTAGGAGACATGTAGATGATCCGATTTAAGGGCCATTGGGACGGCAAAGGGATCGTCCCCGACGAGCCGGTGGAGATTCCCAACGGCCAGCCGCTTCAGATCACTGTTGAGGACGCCGGTGACACCGTGTGGCAGCGCATCGCCCGGCTCGCCAGGGACATGCCCGGTGACTTGCCACGCGACCTGGCCGCGCAGCACGATCACTACCTGCACGGACGACCGAAACGATGAGTCGACCGGTATTTGCCGATTCCTTTTTCTACCTGGGGCTATTGAACCCTAACGATGAATACCACGAACGAGTTTATGATTGGTCAACATCGTATCGCGGCCCGGCCGTCCAGGCTGAAAGCCTGGGAGACAGTAGACGGTGGCAAGTCCGCCGCAGGCGGACGCCGCCACCGGAGAGGATCGACCCCCAAACCACCATGACCCTGAAGGGGTCGTCTATTCCCCCCGGCGCATGTATGCGACCCTTTCAGGGTCGAATGGACCATGGGGGTTCCGCAATCCGTGGGCAGCGCTGCGCTTGCCCACGGCTACGATCGTTCAGCCTTTCAGGCTGGCGGCGCTGCGCTTGCATACGGTTACGATCGTTCAGGCCGGTTTCCATGCGATTTTCGCATGACGTCGATTGGTGCTCGTGAATGATGCTCAACGAACGTGATGTGGTAGCACTTACGGAGGATCGACCAGATGAGGGACTTCGGATCGGCGATGTCGGGGCCGTTATCCACTGCTATCGTGATGCGGATATGTTTGAAATCGAGTTCATTGACGAAAATGGAGAACGCAAATGTGTGGCGTCGGTTCCCGCTTCGCAGATCCTGAAACTGAACCTGCTGTCTTTGTCGGCCTGAGGATACGTCGAACCTGCATGAGAGCTTGCCTATGAAAACCATCGACCCTTTGAGATCGAAAGCAACGTGTCTTCCTGCAGTGTTGATCGGCATGGTATTGCTGAATCCGGCGTACGATGCACATTCAGCGCTGGCCCAGGAAAGTGCCCGGACCACCGGCGGCAAGGCCAAGCCGGTCCGCGTCGACGTCGTCAAGTCTGCGCGCCGGCCGATGGTCCGCGAACTCAGAATACCCGCGACGCTAATGGCCGATGAGCAGGTCGATCTGTTCGCCAAGATCAGCGGATACGTCGAGCGCATCAACCTGGACATCGGCGACCGGGTCAAGAAAGGCGACGTGCTGGTCAAGATCAGTGTACCGGAGATGGCTGACGAGCTCCGCCAAACCAACGCCATCCTCGAAGCCAAGCACGCCAACGTCCGGGCCCTGGAGGCCAAGTCCATCCAGGCTCAGCGCATGGTCGAGATCGCCAAAGCCGAGGTGCAACGTTTCGAAGCACAGCACCAACTGGACACCATCAATTTCAAGAGAACAAAGGAGCTTCACGAAGGCAACGCCATCCCCGAGCAAGCCCTCGACGAAGCCCGCAGCGCATGGGCCATCTCCCAAGCACAGCTACGCATCGCTCACGCCCAAGTGGCGGGCGCTGAAGCTGAGAAACAATCCGTAGAAGCCGACGTCCAGGTGGCCCGCTCACAGATCTCCGTCGCCCAAGCCGCCGTCCACCGCTTGAAAACGCTCATGGGATACGCCTCGATCAGAGCCCCGTTCGACGGCGTCATAACCGTCCGAGGCGTGGACCACGGAACATTCGTCCGATCCGCCGCCGAAGGCACCACCGCATTTCTGCTACGCGTTGCCAAGACCGACCGCATACGGGTCGTTCTTGAAATCCCCGAGCCGGACGCGCGCTACGTGCGCGTCGGCACCGACGTCAATATCACCGTGAAAGCTCTCGGCGAACATCCCTTCCCCGCAAAGGTCTCGCGCACCGCCTCCGCCCTCAATCCCAAAACACGCACCATGCGGGTCGAGGTGGACGTCGACAACAAGGACAACCGATTCACGCCCGGTATGTACGCCCAGGTGGCCGTGCAACTGGAAATCAAGGCCCAGACCATGATGGTTCCATCCAACGCCATCCGCGCTCAGGGCGCCGAAACGATTGTCCTGGTATCTGCGAACGGAGTGGCCAAGTCCAAGCCGGTAAAGGTCGGCTACGACGACGGCATTTGGGCGGAAATCCTATCCGGCCTGAACGACGGAGAACTGGTCATCACCGCCGCCGGCGGCGCGGTTGCACCCGGCGCCGCCGTCGAGCCGTTTCTCTCAAATCCCCAATAATGAAGCCCACGGTTTGCAATCCGTGGAAAAGGACGCAAGACATGGGACACGACCCCAACACCAGACCGAAAGGCATTCTTCTCGCAACCGCGGCGCTGTGGACGCTTTTGGCTGGCGGGTGCGCCTCGCACCAACCGGTGCCCCCCGCGCCCCAACGGCCCGACCTCAAGCCCACACGAGCACTGGATCGCACCCAAGCCCTCACCCTCGACGCGTCCGACGTAAAGCCCATGTACACCGAGATGCTGGCCGTCGACCTGCCCACCGTCGTGCGCGTAGCCGCCGCCGAGAACTTCGACATCCGCCAGGCTCGTCAAGCCGTCATCGCCTCGCAAGGCCGACTGGAGAGCGCGGTCGGTGCGGCTTTTCCGGTCATCGTGCCCACCGCACTGTTTGAACACGTCGAGGGCACCGTCCGAGCCACCGAGGGAAACCTGGTCGGCGTCGGCTTCAACACCTTTCAACCGTCGGTGGCGGTGCAATGGGTCATCAACCCCGGCCGCGTGGTCTACGACATCATCGCTGCCAAGAAGCGACTGGCCGCCTCCGCCGACAACGAGCGCAGCGTCGTGCTCGAAACGCTTCGCAGATCGGTAGTGGAGTTTTACGACCTGGTGCTGGCCCAAGCCCGCGTCTCCGCCGCTCGCCAGGGCGTGGCCGAAGCCGAAGAGCTACTGCGCATCAATCAACTTCGCACCCGAACAGGCACCGGCGTCCCGGCTGATGAGCTGCGCGCCGAAGCCCGCTTGGCTGAGCGACGGCAGGACCTGATAACGGCTATGAGAAGCTTCTACGACGCCTCCGTGGCGCTGGCCTTCACCCTGCACCTCAACGCCTCCGTCACACTGGTGCCCAATATCAAGGAGTTGCCGCCTACCTACTTGGTCCGTAATGACCTGGACATCGAGGAGCTGCTGGGCTTCGCCGTGGCATTCCGGCCGGACCTGCAGCGGGTACGAACGCTCGTCGAAGCGATCACCGCCGACAAGGGGGCCACCTGGTGGGGCGCCTTCGGCCCCCAGTTCGAGGCCGGCTTCCAGTACGGCGGCATCACCGGCCACGCCGACGACGTCGTCCCCACCGAGACCCTGGTCGGTGGAGCCACCGTCGCCACTCACGACGACCAGACATTCGGCTTCAGCGATCAACTGCGGGCCGACGCCCGCGTCGGCTGGCGATTGAGCGTCTCAGCCTTTGGAGACCTGAAGACCGCCGCCGCCCGCCAGGAGCAAGCGCATTTGCAAGCTCAGCGAAAGCTCGACCGCGTCCACGCCGAGGTGGTCACCGCCAACCAGGCCAGCAAAGCCAACAACGAGCTTCTTGGCTTATCCGGCCAGCAGGTCGCCGCCGCCGCTGAAGCCCTGCGCCTCACCGAAGCCAACCTCCGCGCCGGCACCATGACCACGCTCGACGTCCTGCAAGCCCAGGACGCCGTAACCCAAGCCCGCTTGCGCCACGCCGAAGCCGTGGTCCGCTACAACCAATCCCAGGTCAACCTCCTCGCCGCCCTGGGACTACTCGATGAACAGACCTTGTCACCCGCATCAAGTAACGAATAGGCGGATTCCAACGATCTCCCGATCTCCGCCGCGACCCGCCACGAACACCTTCCGCTGTAAGCCCGTTGCGTTCGTTATGCCCCGAGCTACGCCCCGAGAATTGGGGCTTATGTTGCGTTCGGGGCCAGCCCGGTGACCTGTTACGACCAGGGAACGTCCGATGGAAAGTTGATTTGTGAGGCTGTACTTGGTATCATGACCGGCTGAGCGACTGCCCTCGGTTCGGACGGGGGCCAAGCACGATATTTCAGCTTCGGAGGCTAGGGCATGTCACGTGCGGCACTGACGTTTACTTTCTTGTTGGCTGCTGTGTATACCGCCGGGCACGCCTCAGCGGGTGTTCTGTACCAAAACGATTTCGAGGACGCGTTGGACCCGTTGCTGGAATGGTCGAGCGGACCAACCGATACTACACCGGGCACGCCCCAGCATTCATCGGACCGTTTTCTCGGTCGGTTCGCAGAAAACGATTCAACAACGTTAACGCTCACCGATTTGCCCGTTCACGATACCATAACGATCCTGCTAGACCTCTACGTTATTCAAACATGGGATGGTAACAACAACCCAGGACCCGACATTTGGGATATCACAGTCGATGGGAGCACAAATCTTGAGCACACGACTTTTACGAATTACGAGGAACCGGAGAACAGTACGTTTCGGCAAGCGTACCCGGATTCTTATCCCGGTGGTGACCACGCGGCCAGAACAGGTGCCGCCGAGAACAATACACTTGGGTATGACAGCAACACCGAGACACAGTTTAAGGACGCGGTCTATCGGCTATCATACACGTTTGCACACTCATCCCCGACGCTTGAGCTAACATGCTCCGGGTCCGGCCTGCAGACTGTCAACGACGAGAGTTGGGGCCTGGACAACCTTACCGTGTTCACAGGAGAGGCTATCCCCACGGTGTCCGAATGGGGTCTCGTAGCGATGACGTTGTTCTTGCTGACCGCCGCGACGCTGGTCCTGGCCCATCGGCGTCGCCTTTCGCGCGTTGCAGGCTGAAAGCCTGCCAGACAGTAGCCGGTGGCAAGTCCGCCGCAGGCGGACGCCGCCACCGGATAGGATCGACCCCCAAACCACCCCGACCCTGAAGGGGTCGTCTATTGCCCACAAAGGCC
>JAZGDL010000043.1:0-2320 GCA_036477795.1 Phycisphaerae bacterium | reverse complement strand
GCGCCGTCGTTTGACCTCCGCCGGCACATCGTCCGGGAGCCGGCTCATGGCCGCCGTGCCTGGGCGCGGGGAGTACTTGAAAATGAAGTGGTTCTTGAACCGCACCCGCCGCAGCAAGTCCTTCGTCCGCTCGAAGTCCTCCTCCGTCTCCGTCGGGAAGCCCACGATGATGTCCCCCGCCAGACAGACGTCCGGCAGGATGCGACGGGCCCGGTCCACCAGACCCAGGTATTCCTGGAGCGTGTACCCGCGATTCATCAGCCTCAGGATGCGGTCTGACCCGGACTGGACCGGCAGGTGAAGGTACCGGCAGATGCGAGGGCATTGGGCCATCACCTCCAGGATGTCATCGCCGAAGTCGCGGGCATAGCTGGTCACGAACCGCAGCCGCTTGATCGCTGGCACCTCGTCGTGAACCCGCCTCAATAGCTCGGCGAAGCTGGTCGTGATCTGACCCGCCCGGCCGTTCGCCGCCGTCGAACCCCGAAACGCCGAACCCCCGGGGCCAACTTGCGGCCGCGCCTGCCCATCAACGGAGACCGCCGGCCCGTGCGTATAAACATAGTGATTAACCGTCTGGCCCAGAAGGGTGATCTCGATCACCCCCCGCGCCGCCAGCCGTCGACATTCGTCCACGATATGGTCCGGCGGACGGTGCACTTCCGCCCCACGCGTGAAGGGCACCACGCAATAGGTACAAAACTTGTTACAGCCCCGCGTGATCCTCACATACGCGCTGCGACCGCCGGCGGCCGCCCCGTCCGGGTCGAACGCCCGCGACAGGTCCAACATCTCCAGGTCATCGTGCGCCGCGGCCAATGTCGCCGTGCGCCGCGTTCGACTGCCCTGTAGCGCCACCCGATCCGCCAGCTCCACCGCCTGTGACTTGAGCGCGTTGTCCAGCAGCATCGGCAGCTTGTCCAGCTCACCGGGACCGCACATCAGATCAACCTGCGGATACTTCCGGATGAGATCCACCCCTTCCCGCTCGGCCATACACCCAATCACCCCCAGGATCACCTTCGACCCCTGCCGCTTGGCCACCCCGATCAGCCCGATTCGGCTCCGCACCTTGTTCTCCGCTTGCTCGCGAACCGAGCACGTGTTGAACAGCACCACATCCGCCTGGTCGCGATCTTTCGTGAACTGATACCCCAGCGCCATGAGATGACCGCGCACCAGCTCGCTGTCCAGCTCGTTCATCTGGCAGCCGAACGTCTCCAAATAGACGCGCCGGCTCAGAACCCGGGTTGGCTTGTCTTCGGCAATCACGCTGGCCGTATGGTAGCCGCCAGCCATCGCCCGCAGCCCCGTCGAGGCCTGGTCACTTCAGTGACCAGGAATCACTACCGAACTACTACATTCGATACGCACCCGCGCTCGGCTTAACGGTCCGCGCAAACCACAACGGCCGGCGCAGATTGTCCGGACCCGGGGCGGGGCGGGTCAGCGCGAGCCATTCTCGATAGACGTCCATCGATTTGTTGGTATCAACGACGACGTCGCCGTATTGATCATCAGGCTCGGCGGGCTTGAGGGTGACGCGTTGATGCCAGCAGTGCATGCCGGAGACGGGATCGGGCTGCACCGGGAAGGTGAGGTTCTGATGCACCCCGCCGTCGGTCCACCAGATGCGCTTCGAGTCGGGATCTGCGCTGGCGAACGGCTGGATGTTCTCGACGCGCCGGAATCGGACGACGCCGGGCGATAACTCTTCTTTGACAACTTTCGCGCTGGCCCAGCGGTCGGCGCCGACATCGTCAGACAATCGCCAGCGCCCAAGGTGATGTGAGCAGGCAATCACGCCGGGGCGCATGCCCTCAGTGACCCAAACCTTATTGACGAAATGCCCGATGCGGGTGGTGACGCGAAGCAGATCGGTCGTGCGCAAACCGAAGCGGTCCGCATCTTCAGGGTGCATCCAAACGGGGTTCGTGTTTGATAGCTCATACAGCCACTTGGCGTTGGCGGAGCGCGTATGAATGAGCGTGGGTAGCCGAAACGTCGGAATCAGAACGTACTCGCCTTTGTCGCGATCCATATGCTTCCTGTGAATATGGCTCTCGATATAACCGGGCAGCACCTGCTCAGGCCATTTCCAATCCACAAGCGTCTCGCTGTGCAGTTCGAGTCGCCGACTTGGCGTATTGAATCCAACGCGAGGCTGACCATCCGCGATGACGCCGATCGATTTTCCGTTCTTGGTGATCGTGCCGTCGGGTTGGGTTTGCGAATCCTGCCTCGCCTCGGCCGGCAACTCGGCGCGATATGAATCGTAGACATCCTCGGCCACGAGAAACGCCCCGAACTTCCGCATATA
>JAZGDL010000429.1:0-14115 GCA_036477795.1 Phycisphaerae bacterium | reverse complement strand
ATCATCAGTTGGTGGGAATTGTCGTTTCCCATGGGCCCGTTGTGTTCGATGTGGATGACCTCGTGGAGTATCACGTGCCGGGCTGGGGCGTGCCGCAAGTCGGCGTACTTCTTGAGCCTGGCGAAGTTACGCTGGTGACCGTGGATGTCGCCGGTCATCACCAGTTGTCCGTAGTCGGGCAGACGTAACAAGGAACCGTCGAGGCAGGGGTCCTGGCGATTGAGCGCTGCGGCATCCAGCAGAACTTGAGCGTCGGCACTCGCGTCGGACATAAAACTCACTTCTCACGCCAGAATGTCGAATGTCGAATGTCGACTTGAGATCGGTGACTTCCTATTCGCCATTCGCCATTCGCTATTCGCTATTCGCTATTCCCTTACGCCACATCTCTTCGGCGACGTGCAGCCGGGCGACGAACTGCTTCATGTCCGCCGGTCTCTTGTCGGGGGATTTCCGGCAGCAGTCCATGGCAAGTTGCGATAGCGTCGCGGGTATGAGCGGTACGATATCCTTGGGTGCTTGTGCGGGCCCCTTGATTTCATGGCCGCCGGGCTTGGCTGACTGGAGCATGTCGGTGGGGAAAGTGCGATTGGTGAGTGTCCAGTAGAGCGTGGCGCCGAGATTGAACACGTCGGTGCGCCGATCAAGGGGCAGCTTCTGCACCTGCTCCGGGGCGATGTAATCCGGGGTCCCCTGGATGCGCTCCTTCTTGTGTCCGATGGGGCAGCTCTGGCCGAAGTCGATGATCTTTACCTCCTCCTCGTCGGCAAGGATGATGTTGTTGGGCTTGATGTCGGCGTGCACGTAACCCTGCCGGTGTAGTGAATCGAGACCGTTGGCGACCTTGCGAAATATGCCGATCACCTGTCCCACGTCGGTCGGCCGGGACTGTTCCAGTGTTGTCCCCGACACGTATTCCATCAGCAGCAGAAGCTCCTGCACCTTGAACCACTTGCGCTTTCGTTCCAGCTCGAAGCTCTTTCTCAGGGCGGCATGCTCGACGTTGCAACTCACCTGGTACTCGTTTTCCACTTGATCCAGAAAGCGCTGGTCCTCCCGGCTGCGGCGGACCACCCTCTTGAGCGCAAAAAACTGACCGGTCGTCACCCGGACCACCTGGTTGATGGTGGAGCGGGCACCGACTCCGATCTGCCCCAGCGTGCGGTATCCGGCAAGTTCAGGCGGCACGAACCCCCCTTTTGTGCATCTGGCGAGCGGATGACCGCTCATCAACAGCCGTGCAGGGGCATTATAGAGGTGCGCCGCCGCTTGGCTAGCACTGACGTTGAACCCGCGCGTGCAAATACGCGCCAAGCTCGACAGCCGTCGAGCGCCCCCTTACGGTCGCGGTTCGGATTCGAGTCCGTGGGTTTCGAGCGTCACCTACGATTACTGTGTTGATACGGAGTGGCGCCGCCGACGCCGGGGAATGATGAAAAGGGCACCAAGCGTGAGTAGGGTGGCGGTGGCGGGTTCGGGGATAATGAGCCCAACAATAAAAGAGCCCCGGCCCTTCCCGACGGTGTTTGAATCGATCTCTGTGACGGCAGTGAAGCTGTAAAGGCCGGGTCCAAGCGTGCCCTCCTGGAACTGCGCTGAAACGTCGTTGACGTCGGACAGCAAGTCGCTGAACACAACACCTCCAGGACCTTCGAGCAAGACCAAAACGGACGAGCTTGCTACTCCCTCACTGGTCAGCCCGATTTGGGAAAAGAGTTGATAGTCGAACGTTTTCTCGAGTTGGAACGTGACGTCCAGCAGCGTCATCGCTGTTGAAGCGGCGCTGACCATATCAAGAGGATCGATCGCGGCCGCGGTATTAGCAGCACCGGAGGCGAAAATCAATTCGTCGGTCAGGATGGAGTTCTGGGAGGCGTCCGCGTGAGCAAAAGTCAGAGGCAAGAGGGCGTTGGCCTGCACCAGACTTTCGAAGGGACCGAAGTCAGGGGCCGTGTCGTCATTCGCCTCGAACACGATGTCCGGCGCATCTTCGACGAATGCTATGGCCGATGTAGTTCTCGTCTGGTCGACGTAGATAATGGGATCGGCAGAGAGCGTGGAGGGGCCGCCCGACAATACAGCAACGGTTAGTATGATCACCAACGAGAATCGTAGGAACATCGCTTCTTCCCTTATTTTCATTACGGCTTACCCTGTGCGCTGGCCCTTAGTCCTAGCACATTTCTCCTATCTCCAATTTATAGCGGCGGCCGGAGTATTATGCAAGAGGCAAAAATCGGGTTTCTAGGCGAGAAGCCCGACTCTCGGACCGTGTTGCCCATGCGGTGACAGCGGGTGTCCGTGGGGCTGCACTGGGGCGACGCGGGGTGTTTTCATGACCAAAGGTCCGATTTTGTCGACTACGGCTTGCCAGGATTCGCCGCTGACGCGTTTGCTTCGGCGGATGCGATCCTCAATTGAGGATCGGCGGGCAGCCTGTGCGCACGCTTTTGCGAAACAGTCGGGGTGCTCGGCGATGACCACCTCGGGGCGGTACCGACTGACTTCGGGGAGCGGGGTGGAGACCACGGGGAGTCCCGCAGCCAGGTACTCACGAAGCTTGATGGGGTTGGCGTTTCGGGTGAGTTCGGTGCCTTTGAAGGGAAGGATGGCGACGTCGAAGGCGGCGCAATAGGCGGGCAGGTCACGGTACGGTTTGCGGCCTAATAGCGAAACATTGGGCAATGGACGCAGGGCACGCACGTCCGCGACTACGTGACCGATCAGCACGAAGTGCATCTGGGGTAGCCTTTTTGCGACGGCGGCGATCAGATCGATATCTATCCAGTGGTGAATGAGCCCGAAGAAACCGACGATGGGGCGCGGCAGGTCGGCGACCTCCTGGGGCGGTGGGACGCGCGGATTCAGGGCCCGTGCGAAATGCTCGACGTCGACGCCGTGGCGGATGAGATGCACATTGGGATGCAGTGCGGATTTGGCTTCGAGCAATGCCTGTGAACTGGTCAGCACGACGTCGGCTCGATCGAGAAGGCGATTCTCCGCGGCCCGGACGGCCAGGGGATCATAACCGCTGAACTCGGTGTGTTCGTCCACGCAGTAGTAGACCACTATCTCCTCGTTGAATCGGCCTGCGAGAAAGGACACGTCGGGTGTGAAGAGCCAGAGTTGAAGCGGTTGGTCGGCGGTGGGATTAAGGCGGTGCAGGGCACGTTTTATCTGGGCGGTCAGCATTCGGCGGTTGAGCCGGGCGCCGGGGCCCGCGTGGGCACCCGGGATCACCAGCGGAGTGAATTGGAGCATGGTGTCGGTGATGCGCTGGGGGCCGCGAAACACGCGGCGCAGGACTGATGCTGCCAGGCCCAGGTCCGCGACGGTGGTGGTGGGGCGGCGGCTGCCGTTGTAGCTGACCCACAGTACGTGGTTATCACGGGCCAGCAGTTGCATCACGTGATGCTTGCTGGTGGGATCAACCTCCCAGTTGCTGGCTACGCAGATGATGGTGCGGCCGCGTATCATGTTTGCTTCACCCCCGCTCGGTCAGCCCACGGTGCTCTCTTGTCCGGGCTCGGCTGCGTTGCGCTCGTACTTGTAATAACGGTCGGAGCTGTATTTTCGGCCGTACCCGCCGGCGGGATCGTGCTCGCCGATGAGCAGCCCTCCGATGATCGGTACGTTGTTGTTGAGGATGCGCCTGATGGCGCGTTTGGCCAACGGCTCGGGGGTTCGGTGCATGCGAACGACGAAGATGACACCGGTGGTCAACTGACCGATGATGCCGACGTCGGCGACGGTAGCCGCGGGTGGGGTGTCCACGATAGTGTGATCGTATTCGCGTGCGAATCGCTGAAACGCGGTTCGGGCGGCTTTGCGACTTAATAGCTCGGTGGCGGAGCGTCCGTGTGTTTTGCCGGCGGGCACGAAGAAGAGGTTGGGAACGGGCGTCGACCGGATAATGTCTTCAAAGGCGACCAGCCCCTGCAGAAAGTCGGCCAATCCGGGATTGGAGTCGATATTTAACAGCTTGGCGAGCTTGGCCCTGCGGAAATCACCGTCGACCATGAGCACGTTGAGGTGCGGTATCTCCGCGAAGGAGAACCCCAGGTTGGCCACGGTGATGCTCTTGCCCTCTCCCGGCAGGGCGCTGGACACCGCGTACACACAGGCCGCCTGTCGTTGGTTGGCGCTGAGCAGGCGGGTTCTCAGTGATCGGTATTGCTCGCTCCTGATCGAGGTGGAGTTGTAGTAGCTGACGATCTGTTCGGACATGCCGGGCACGGGTGTGGCAGAGCGGATTTGTTCCGCGGGGCCCCTCTCGGCACTGGGCGGTGCAGACTGAGCGGCGCCGTACCAGTGCGACCACTTGCGCATCTGATCCGACGCGGTGATCCGCATGCGACGAGCATCACCGTTTCGCTTGCGTTCGGCACGTTCCAGTGCCTCGGCGGTCCGTCCCATCAGCCTTGGTGCCCTCCGTCTTTTTCTTGCGAATCAACCCTTCGTTCCTCCTTCGGGCTCCCTCCTCGGTCGCCCTCAGCTCCGTGCCTGGCCCGCACCGCGGGCCCTACTGGCGAGGCGCCCGACACCTGCACAACACCGTTGAGGACCGCTCGTGGGATATCCACGGCGCGTTCATACAAGGACCTGTTGGTGATGCTCAGAAAGGCCATCGACCCGCTGACCAACACCGCGCCCAGTAAAACGGTCGTGGTGGCCGGCACCAGTATCATCCGACTCATGAAGGCACGACGTCGGGCGGCGGCGGTCATGATCACGCCGATGGATTCAAGGATGGGAAGTCCCAGCCCGGCGGTCACCTGGCGCCGGGTGCGAATGGTGCGGTCGAGCACCTCAGCGACAATGACCAGGACCACGCTGGTGGTCAGCCCGGCGGCCAAGGTCAACACCAGCACGGTAAAGGGTCTGGGCGACACCGGGATATTGCTGCTTCCAGTGGCCCGCTTGATCTTGCCGAAGAGGATCCCCCGTTGGTTGTTCTCGGCGGCGAGGACCCGTCCAAGCTGGTTCACGTAACCCTGGTAAAGAACCAACTCGTTGCGGGCCCGTTCCGCTTCGGCGCCCCGGATGCTGAATTCCTTGCGCTGCACGAGCGCATCTCCGTGGATCACTTCGTACTCGGCGATAGCGGTTCGGGCGCGCTCGATGTCGGCCTTGTTGTCCGCAGCCAGTTTTTCGAAGATGCCGATCTCCATTTCGGCCCGGGCTTGTTCGGGTGATCTTGAACCGTCTTGGAGCCCTGGAGCGTCAGCGAATTCATGCGTCCCGGTAACACCGTTCGCGGAAATGGCGTCTTCCCGGCCCTCTCTTATCCGCTCAAAGGCCGCAGCCAATGAGTCCCTTTTGCGGTTAAGGGCGATGATCTCCGGGTGCCGGTCGGTCATGCCGCGGGTGGTCTGCAAGTCGTCTATGTTTTGAGCAACGTTACGCATGGCTGCGGTCAGCCTTCTGCTTTCGGCACTTTCGGTTGTCGTTCCTCTTGCCGCTACGTCGGCGGCGTTGGGCGGCTTCGTTCCCGGGTCGAAGGCAGCACCGCTGTTCAGGAACGCTCTTCTGCCTTCGATCTGCGTATTGAACTCCTTGCTCTTGCGTTCGAGTTCCGCCAGATCAGCAAGGAGCCCGCTCTGTCTGGCGCGGACCGTATTGGTATCCAGCGGGTCCCTGCCCTGATGGTCGGCCCGGAACCGGATCAGGTCATCTTCCATATTCTCAACAACGGATTGGCGCTTCTGCAGCTCGTTTTCGAACCACTGTTTAGTCTGAAACAGGACATCGGTGATGCGTTGCCGGGCGGAACTGATGTACTTGTCGCGAACGGCGTCGAGGATATCGGTCATCCTGTAAGGGTCGGAGGTGGTAAAGCTGATCTCCCACACGTCGAGGTGTCTGCTATCCTGAAGAGTGCGGGCGTCGAGTCCGGCGACGATGCGGTTGGCGATCCGCCGAACCTCCGCGTCGGTCGGCTTGGGGGCAGCCGCATCGTGCTCATGGGGTCTCTCCCTGCGCCGCTCAACCAGTCCCAGTTCTCGGACGATCTGCCGGGCGGACTCGATGTTCCTGACGTCCTGTCGCAATGTTCGCGCAAGGGTATCGAAGCCGCCGGCGCCCTCAAGAGTCTGCAGATTGATGAGTACCGGGTCATCACGCCGTTCAAAGTTCGTGGTCGCCCGGTAGCGGCGGGGAACATACAAACTGGCGATAAATGCGGCGGATATCACCACGCACAGTGGCACGAAAAACATCCACCGGCGGACATGAAGAATGCGGGTAACTTCCGCGACGCTCTTCCGCAACTCGCTCAGCGCCGGCCGCTCGGCCCCGTCGGTTCTGGGCATCGGGCCCGGTTGGGGCTGCATGGTTCGATTGGATTGCTGCGGCGCGTTCATCAAAGGCGGCATCTCTCAGACGGACTAAGGAACTGTTCTCAACCCCACGCCGGTCCCATTCCTGTATACGTCGTCTATTTCCGCGAAGACCGCCGGCGTGATCGCGGTCTGCAACACCGGACCCACCGGGAATAACAGCTCTTGCAGTTTCAAACCGATCCAACCCAGTGGGGTGGGCGGTACGTACACCAGATCTCCGGGTTCCAGGAGGATGTTCATTCGGGTATCGCCGGTGGCCAGCATCTTCTTGACGTTGATCTCGATCTCGCGGCGCTTGTCTTCGAAGGGGCTGGGTCGAATCACTTTGACGCGCGAGGTCCAGGCGATGTTGTTGGGGACGGCGCGCACCATGACCTTCAGCAGAGTGTCGCGGCCGGTGAACGGATGGGCGCCGACCGCTCCCACCTGGCCGAGCACGTAATAGACGTGACTCCTGTGGTCGACGATGCGGACCTGTACTTCCGGCTCGTGATAGTAGGGGCTCAGCAACTCTTCCAGCTTGCTGGCGATCTCGCGAGCGGTGAGTCCCACCACTTTGACTTCGCCGAGAAGGCGTAGCGATATCTTCCCGTCGGGCATGACCGTCTGCTGTTGACCGTCAACCTCCAGGATTCTGCTGGCGGTGATGCTGAGGGTGTCCCTGGCCCCGACGCGCATCTCGGTACCGGCGACGGCATGCTCGTGGGCCTTGAGGAAAGAGGCCAACTGCTCATGGGTGGTGGTTGCGGCGCAGCCGGAACCTGCCGCGGCGACCAACAGTGTCAGCACCGTAAAACGTGCGGGCATATCTGGACCTCGACGGCCCGTGAACAGACCTTACGCGTCCTCACCACGTGCGGGACAAACGCGGACCTGACTGCTTATCGGGAGATAGGGGAGCGGTCTGCATATCTCTAGTAACTAGAAACTGGCTCGGGCTAAAGCCCTCACTAGAGAACTGGAAAAACCCTCATCGGGCATCTCTGGATTCTAGTTTCTGGTTTTCCAGTTAACGCGGAACATGGTGTTTTCGGGCCCGGTAAGCGATATGGTGTTTTCGGACCTTGCAAACTTTTCATAAGGGTTTTCATTGAGGCAGACGGATTATCGCACGCCTCCAACCTTCAGGCCGCTGAGAGTGCGACCGATATCCCACAGGGACTAGAAACGAGAAACTAGAAACTAGAGACTAGAATAAGCCCACGGGTTGCAACCCGTGGGAGAAGCCTTTTCTAGTTTCTGGATTCTGGTTTTCCAGCGGTGAGTGCGACTATGTATGCTGAGTTTTTCGGTCTGCGCGAGCAACCGTTCAACGACACCTGGGATCCACGGTATTCTTATTCCACCCCGGGTCACGAGGAGGCGTTGGCTTCGTTGATTTACGCGGTCGGTGCGCTCAAGGGCTTGATGGTCCTGACCGGTGAGGCTGGTACCGGTAAGACACTGGTTTACCAGCGGATGCTGGCCCATTTCGGACGTCGGATCGCTTTCGCCGAGCTGGGTCGGGGACCGCTACAAGAAGACAACCTGTTCAGTTCCATATGTCTGGAATTCGGCATCGAGGTGACACCCTCGGACGCGCAGGCCCGCCCTCCCAACGCCCTACGGGACTTTCTGCTGGAGCAATTCGCGGCGGTACGTCCGGCAGTGCTGATCGTTGACGACGCCCACTTCCTTTCGTTAGGCACGCTTGAGCTGTTGCGGCTGCTCAACAACATCGAAACACAAGACGCCAAGCTCCTGCAGATCATCCTTATCGGACAGCCGGAACTGACCGGTTCCCTCAATCATCCCAAACTTCGACACCTGCGTCAGCGGTGCTTCCGTGCGTGCAACCTCAGCCCGCTGGACCGCCAACAGACCGAAGGCTACATCCGACACCGTCTCAAGGCGGCGGGCGCAGAAGAGCCCGACCTGTTCGACGCTCCCGCAATCGACGTGGTCTACCAAGTGTCGCGCGGTATCGTTCGTGTGATCAACACGGTTTGTGATAATGTGATGCTCAGTGCCTACTCCTGCGACACACGAAGGATCGACGCCGACTTGATCAGATCGGTAGCGGACCGTACAATGCAATTCAGCGGACCTTCCGACTCGTATGTATTGACATCCGCGGCGGCGCCTGACGAGCCCATGCAACCGCAATCGGCCGTGCAGTCGGCAACGACATCAATTCCACCGACACCGCCGGCCGCAGATGCCTGGCTGGCTTCGCAAGTGGCGTTCCTCGAGCGACGGGTCAACGAATTAGCCGGTCATGAATCCTCAGAAGCCGGAGTGCGGGAGTTGCGCACTCAACTCGCCAAGCGATTGGACGCGATGCAGGGCATGCTTGAGCGGTTGCACGAACGGCAGGAACAAGCCAGCCGGGAATCCTCAGAGGTCAGAGTGCGGCAGTTGGACTCTCACTTGTCCAAACGGTTGGATTCCATGGAGGGCAAGTTTGACCAGTTACAAAGCAAGCAGGAGCAAGCAGGCCGTCAGTTCTCGGAAGCCAAATTGCAGGCGCTGAACTCTCATCTATCCAAGGAACTGGACACCATGGTGGACGGCCTCGAGCGGTTCAAGAGCCGGCAGGCCCATGAGGATTCGGTCCGCCAACAGAACCGCAGTGTGAAGCGTATACAGAAACAGTCTGAGCGGCTGGAAGGGCTGGCGGCATCGTTAAGAAAGACCAAGACGCACCTGGTGGCCGGTACAGTCAGGCTTCGTAATGCGATGCCCAAACAGGGGATACACTCGTCGCGAGCGGACAAACAAGTCGGGAGACCGATTTCGATGCGAAAGGTCGACGCAAACAGGCTGTCCCGCGGCGACGGCGGGACCCAGGCCGCGTCCACGCACGACTCGGATGCCCCACGGCGCATCGATGAACTCCGGGCGCGAACTGAAGCAACCCTTCCACACGCCACGCCGGCCCGAAGACTGCTCGAAAGCGTTCGCTCTCTCTCGCGCTTGGCCCAAGAGGTTCAAACCAGGGAGGAAGGGACGGAGGGATGAAGGGGAATCCGCAATCCCCAATCCGCAATCCCCAATCTGCAATCCTCAATCCCCAATCCGAGCCGCGACCGTAAGGGAGCGGTCCGCCAAGCCCACGGATTGCAATCCGTGGGAGACCTGGTTACACTGCAGCAGAACGAGAGCGCGCCACCCACAAGGGGTGGCGCTACAGCACAATTCGTTAAGGTGAGAAACGTTGGGTGTTGTCATGAGAACATGTTGTGCGAGTGTCCTTGCGTCTGGTTTGTTGTACGTGTCCGCCTTGGGTCAGACGGTCTTCATGAGTCCACAACCGGGACCGACCGTCGACCTCAGCGACGCGCTCAATCCGTCCGTCTTGGCCGGCCACCCCATCGTGATCGAGATCCTGCTGGATGCCACCGAGACGACGGCCCCGCAGGTGGGCGCTCTTGACATGCAGTTGAGCCTGATCGATCTGGGCCGGGCCAATCGAGGAAAGCTGGAATGCGGCAAGTTTGTCGTCGACACCACACGTAAGGATCTCATACTGGAAAGCTGCAACTTCTGTCCGGCGCGCTGTTATCTTCCGGCGTTCGCGGCCGCCGGCCTTCTGGATAACGCCGCTCCCTGGCACGACGTCGATTTTCTGGCCTACATCGCAACGATCACGCTCTTCCCTACCCCGGACGCCGCGGGCGATTGGCTGCTGGGGTACGCTACCGAGATGGATCACGTTATCATCGGCGGCGTAACCGGCGCCATCGTCGACATCGTGAACAATCCTGACTCGTTCATACCCCTGGCCATCACGGTGCGGCCGGCGCCCTTCATTGTCCACGGGAAGGGCGGGCCGGGGGAAACCAAGCCCGTCTCCGGTTCCATAGATCCCAGGTATAGGCGCGATGAGCCCATAGGAAATCTTCGCGGCCGCGCGACGTTCACCATCCTCTTCAGCGAGCCGGTGTTCGCGGCCGGCGGTGGGCCGCTCAGCCCCTCAGACTTCGTGATCACCGATACCGCCGGCGGCACTCACGTCGTCCAAAGCGTGGACGCCGCGAATAACCCTGAGGTGGTGATCACCCTCAGCCATCCGCTCCCGATGTCGGAATGGACCACCATCAGGGCCGTGGTGGTGAACGCCGCCGGCGAGCCGATCCCCAATCAAGGCGACCTCGGCCAGGAGAACGAGCCGGACCGCGTGGACCTGGCTTTCCTGCCCGGCGACATCGACCGGTCCGGAGCCGTTGGCCCACGCGATCTGAGCAGGTGCCGTCAGCTTGTGAATCGCACCATCACGCCGGATGCGGGTGTAGTCCAAGACTACGTCGACACCAACCGAGACGGACGTGTGTCCCCGGCGGACCTGACCGCGTTCCGCGAGCTGGCCTTCGGCACCGTCAACGCCACGCAACCATGGGCCCGGGTTTCGCTCAACCATCCGCGCCCGTAGCATTTCATTTGCTTCATCCGGGAAAAACGGGATGGCCGACCGGTGTTTGCCGCCAACTTCAGTTGGTGGTCGTCGGACTCCTCGTACTTCGTATGCCCCAGCCGGCTTCAGCCGGGCTTGTGGTATTCGTCATTCATGGTGCGCAGGTCGAGTCCGGCTCGACTGATCGTCGGCGATTCGAGACCGCGCTGGATTAGAATGTGACTCGGTTGGGCGTCGTCGGGCTGATTGACGATTGACGATTGACGATTGACGATTGCGGATTCCCCTTCGTCCGTCCGGAAGTGCACGCCCAGTGATCGCGTGCGCTGGAATGCGGCGGTCGCGATCAGCCGGCAGAGGCTGAGCATGTTTTGCGTCTCCCACCCCAGGGAATCATCGAACGTCTTGTCCAGGACGTAGTGTCCCCAGAAGTCGATGATCTCGCACATTTCGGAGAGGCGCTGGCCGGTCCGTTCGATCCCGGCGTTGCGCCACGTCACGCTGCGCAGGCTGTTGCGGATGTCCTGCAGGTCCAGCTCGGTTCTGGGCGACGCCTCGACCTCGCTTTGGATGCGGACCGGTGGAAGGCGTCCGGGCCCGCGGCCGACACGTGTGCCCGCCGACTCCCCGGCTATGGCACCGAACACCAGGCCCTCCAGCAACGAGTTGCTGGCCAGGCGGTTGGCACCGTGCAACCCGCTGCACGACGCCTCACCGCAACACAACAAGCCGTCAATATTGGTCGAGGCATCCAGGTCCGCCACTACGCCGCCGATCATGTAATGGGCCGCCGGACGTACCGGGATCAGGTCACGGCGGACATCAATCTGAAACTGCGAACAAAACCGGGTGATGCCCGGAAAGCGCCCGACGAACCTCTCAGCGCCGATGGGGCTGACATCAAGGTAGACGCAGTTGCTGCGGGTCAGGCGCATCTGTTTGAAGATCGCACGGCACACCACGTCGCGCGGGGCCAGCTCCGCGTCGGGGTGATACGATTCCATGAAGCGCTGGCCGTCTCCGTCCACCAGTAGGGCACCCTCTCCGCGGACCGCCTCGGAGATCAGCACACGATTGGCACCAGCCACATAGAGTGTGGTCGGATGAAACTGCACCATTTCCAGATCCGCCATACGTGCCCCGGCTCGATAGGCGATGGCCAGGCCGTCACCGGTGGCCACCGGCGGGTTGGTGGTCTCGCGATAGACCCGCCCTCCGCCGCCGCTGGCCAGAATGGTCTGCTCCCCCCAAACCAATTGGTGTCCATGTTTGTTGTGGTGGGTGACCGCCCCCAAGCACCGGCCCTGGTCGGTGATCAAGTCGATCACAAAACATTGCTCGAAGACGCGGATGTTGTCACACTGGCGGACCCTGGCTGTCAGCACGCGGGCTAATTCCCGTCCCGTCGCGTCGCCATCAGCGTGCAGGACGCGGGCCATCGAGTGGCCCCCTTCGCGGGTCATGGCCAACCTGTCGCCGTCCTTGTCGAAGCGCATCCCCCATTGGATCAGCTCATCAATGCGGTCCGGGGCCTGGCGGATCACCAACTCGACAGCCTCAGGGCGATTCAGACCGCAGCCCACGCGCAAGGTGTCGGCGACGTGCTTGGCGGAAGAATCTCCTTCGGCGCGGGCGTTGGCCACCCCGCCCTGGGCATAGCGGGTAGCCGACTCCTCCATCGCTTCCTTGCAGACCAGCAGTACGTTGTCCACGTGGCGGGCAGCTTCAATCGCAGCCCGCGCACCAGCCACACCGCCGCCGATGACCAGAACGTCCGCGAATATGTGACCGGTGCGGGCCGAATCGAAGTTGGTCAGGTACCGGCGGGTATCGTAGAGAGTGCTCACAGGCCTTGCATCGTAAACGCCTGCATTAGAGGATGCAAACGGTAGGGATCGGAGATTGACGATTGGGGATTGGGGATTGCGGATTCCCCTTCGTGCCTCCGTGCCTTCGTGCCTCCGTGCCTTTGTGCCTTCCTCTCCCCTTCGTGCCTTTTGAGGCGCGTCGACAAGTGCAAGGCGGTAGGTAAACACGTTCCTCCCATCGGCCGATAATCTGGACAGCGGACTGACCTGGTATGACCACCACGCGACACAACCCACGTACGGCGGCCGTCGCCCGTGCGCTGCTTGCCATCGTTCCGATGGTCGGCGCCTGCCCGGCCTCCGGTGACGAGACAGCGTCACTCGGAAGCGACCGGCTCGTTCACCACTTCGACTTCGACGAGCGCGACGACGGAAATCTGGAAGACGTTCCCAAGTTCTGGGTGCGGTTCGGCGGCCCCGAATTCCCGCGCTACGCGCAGGGTGTGTTCGATACCACGACCGGTCGCCCGGCGCCGCCCTCCTTTCGTCTGGACGCCCAGGGCCGCAACGTCGCTTTTCGATATGTAGGCCCGAAGATCCCGGTCAGCAACGCCAACGACTACCTGATTGTCGCCCAGGTGCGCGGGCATAGGCTGGAGCACGCCCGGGCGGCGCTCAGCGCCTACTACCTGGACTTCAACCGCCTGCCGATCGCCTCCACCCAGCGCTTCAGCGAGCTGATTGGAACCGATGGCGGACAAGACCGGTGGCGCCGCGTTGAGATCCTCCTCCCGGGCGGCGGTGAGGATGTTCGCTGGATCGGCGTCACCGCGTGGATCGTGCATCCGGACGTCTGGCATACCGGTCCCAGGCCCCGGCGGCACATTGAGAGTAGGGACACGGACGCCTCCGCCTGGTTTGATGACATCAAGATTTACCGGCTGCCTCGCGTGTCGATTGAGACATCCGCGCCGGGCAACGTGTTCACCGACAGCAGCGAAGCATTTCTGTCGGTTACGGTGACCGACGCGGACAGCATCGGCCTGCGCACCACTCTCGAAGTGTTGGACGCTTTTGACAACATCGTTCGCACCGCAGAACTGCCGATTCAGGACGGCCAATCGACCGCCGCGAGGCGCATCGAATTGGGATCGGCCGACAACGGGCTGTATCGCGCACATGTACGTGTTCGCACAGCCAACAAGGTGCTGGCCGACCGCATGCTGGTGTTCGCCATCCTGAACCCATTACGCCAGGACCGGCAGATCGGGAACAGCGCCTTCGGCGTGGTCCTGGAAACCGCCGACCGTGCCGACCCCATCGTTGAACTTGCCATGCTCGACGCCCTGAAAGTGGGCGCCATCAAGATTCCGATCTGGTCCGGGTCAGCCCACATCCCGGACCTGATCGATGGGGCGGCAACGACCGACACCCTTCTGTACGAATTGCTCAAGGCCCGCGTCGCGGTCACCGGAGTGTTCGCCGGCCCACCCTCCGATCTGGTGCGGGCCGCCGGCGCCTACCAGCGCTCGCTGCTCGCCATGCTCAACGAGGACCCCGATACTTGGAACGG
>JAZGDL010000428.1:0-19329 GCA_036477795.1 Phycisphaerae bacterium | reverse complement strand
AGCGAACACCGCGTTGAATGGGACCTGGAGGACAAGCCCATCGATTCGTCCATCCTGGCCAGCGCCAGCGCCAGCGAGGAAAGCGTCATCCTGGCCTCGCCCGAAGCCTACGACGCCGTCCACGCCTGGAACGTGATGTATCAACTGGCTGAGACTATCGGCACCTTCGTCTCGGTGGTTGATTTCCTTGAACGGGTCACCGACATCATCAGCAAGCATTTGCAGGTCGACCGCATCTTCATCCTGATGCGCGAAGAACACAGTGACGAGCTGCAACCCTACGTCATTCGCCAACGCGACCGGGACAATGCCAAACGCGGCAAGATCACCACCAGCCGCAGGATCATCAACCACGTCCTTTCAACCAGGGAGGGCGTCCTGTGCGCCAACGCCCAGTCGGAAACCCGGTTCGGGGCCGATCAAAAGGACGCCAGCATTCACCACCTGGGTCTGCGCAGCGTCATTTGCGTTCCCATTCTGACGCGCGAGGACGTGGCCGGTGTGATCCACCTGGACTGCAGCATGGCCAACCACACCTATACGCAGCAGCAGCTCCTGCTGACCACGGCCATCGGCAAGATGGTCGGCATGGCCATCGAAAACGAACGGCTGATCCAGTCCCGTGTCGAGCATGAGCGTCTGGCCGCCGTAGGTGAGACGGTCGCTCATCTCTCTCACAATATTCGCAACATCTTGCAGGGAATGCGCAGCGGAGCGGATGTCATCGGTACGGCGCTCAAGCGCGGCAGTCTGGAAAACGTGCGGGCCGGCTGGGAGATCGTCCAGCGCAACCTGGAACGTACCTACCGCTTGGCCTCCAACATGCTCACCTTCAGCAAGGATCGCCAGCCGCACATCGAATTGGCCCAACTCAACAAGCTGATCGAGGAGGTGCTGCAGCTCACCCGGCAGTCCGCCTCCGACAAAGGCGCCACTGTCGAGACCGAACTCGACGATCTGCCCCCGGTGCCGCTGGACGTCGACGGTATCCACCAGGTCATCACCAACATCATCACCAACGCCCTCGACGCCTGTCCCAAGGGCTCCGGGCGCATCGTCGTGCGTACGTTCCTCGACGACAGCGCCCATCAGGTGATGATGTCGATCACCGACAACGGGCCGGGGATTCCCGATTCGGAGCGAAAAAGAATCTTCGATCCCTTCTATTCAAACAAAGGCCACGGCGGCACCGGATTGGGCTTGGCCGTGGCAAAGCAGATTGTTGACGAATTGGCCGGTGTCATTGAGGTCGACAGCTCCGCCGACGGCACCACCTTCACCGTCCGCCTCAGCACCGCACATGCCGAGCTCGCCGATTCCGACGAAACCCACGGGCCCGCCACATAGGGACCCGGGCCTCACTTGCCTGGACCGCTGTATTCGCGACGATTTCGCACGAGTTTTGACACCACTCCCGAGAATCGATAGTACACTAGCAGCCCGTGGTATAAGTCTGCTTTTCTGTGGGACCGACTTTCTAGTCGGTCTTTTCAGCCACTCAGGCTGGTTCGACAGGCTGGAAAGCCTGTCCCACATGCTGTTGCCACGGACTGCAAGCTGACCAGCTTCGCTGTTTCAGGCGACTGACCGCGTTGCGGGGAGTTGTAGTGAAGCATCTTGAGCCTGCCGCGCGAGCAGGCCCGGAACCCGACTAACGGAACCAAGGAGAGATCACATGAGATTCGCACGTTGGACTGCGGCGTCTGTGGGTCTGTTGATGGCGATTGTGCCGTCGGCGGCGTCCGCACAGGAAGCTGGTACGAAAGTCACGCCCGGCAGGAGTCCGCAGGACGTGTTGTCCGCCGTTCCGGCCGAGGCCTGGGCGGTGCTGGCGGTGCCCAGCGTTACCCGGTTGGAGCAGAAGCTCACGGCGTTCGGGCAACAGTTGCAGGTGCCCATGATGTCGCCTATTGCGCTCGGCAAGATGATGCTGGGCATCACACAGGGTTTTGACGACAAGGGCGGGCTGGCGGTGGCGCTGCTGCCCTTGAAAGACCTGTCGGCTCCGGCGCGTTCACTGGTGATTTTCATGCCGGTGACGGACTATGACGCTCTGCTGGCACCGTGGGCCCCACAGCCGCTGGAGGAGGGCAGCGCTATCAGCAAGATGGCCCTGATGAACAAGGAGTCGTATGTGGCGCGGTTCGGGCGGTTCGCGGCGGTGGCCCAATCTGCGGAAGTGCTCACTAAGGTGCTCGGGGCCAAGAAGTCTCTGCGCGATCAGTTGGACAAGGGCCGAATCGAGCGCATCGAGAAGGATGATCTGACGCTTTGGGTGAATATGGGGGCGGTGACCTCGAGCGATCTGTACAACGGCCTTGCATTCCTAATTCAGATGACTGGTAACGACCCTGAACTTTTGCGCCAGTTCAGGACCGCGTCGCTGTCGGTTCGCTTTGATCCTGCCGGCGTGACCATCGGCGGGTATATGGATGCCGACCCGGAATCGGACAGCGGCAAGGCCATGAGTAGCGTCCAATCGACCTCCCGATCTCTGTTGACGGGCCTGCCCAAGGATCCGTTCATTCTCGCGGGCGGCCAGATGTACAACAAAGAATCCAACAAGATCGGCATCAAGATGTTGGATAAGATGATGGGTCAGCTCACGCAGCAAGCCGGCGAGGATGTGGAGCAGGTGGAGAAGTTGATCGAGACGGCGTCGGAGGCGTTGCTCAGCCTGCGTCATCTGTCGATGAGCGTTTCGCCGCTGTCGGCGAGTGACGAGGGCATGATCGCCGCAACCATGGTGCTGACCACGGAGAGTGATAGCAAGCGTCTTTGCCAGACGTTTGATAAGTTAGTCGGGATGTTCAAGAAGATGATGGCCGACGATGCGCGGGTAGCGGAGCGGGTCGGAATGTTTGTCTACAACGCGGACGCTGAGAAGGTCGGCGGCGTGGCGGTGGACCATTTTAAGGTGACCCTGCCGCCGGAGGAGTTGGACGCCGACTGGATCAGAAAGATACACAAGGTGATCGGCCCCCAAGGCCTGCTGGTCCGGTTGGCTACGGTGGATGACAAGCACGTGGCCGTCACCCTAGGCGGTGGCAAGGGGCACCTTGCCCGGGTGATCGACGTGATCAAGTCCAAGGAAACACCTCTTGCCGAGGATGCGGGGATCAAGCGCGTGGCCGGCCACGTTGCCAAGAAGCGATATGTGGAGTTTTATCTCTCGGCGGATCGGCTCATCAAGACGGTTATGGCGGTGGCCGAGGCCATTGGCGAGAAGATTCCGCTAACAGCGGCTATTCCCGAGATCAACGCGCCGCTGGCTGTGACCAGCTCGCCAGCGGGCAAGGCGGGCGTCCGGATGGAACTCTTCATGCCCATGGAGATGATCAGTGCGGTGAAAGATATAGTAATGGCCCAGATGATGGCCCCACAGCAGCAGCAGCTTCAACCGGTGGAAGACGCTGCTGCGGAGGAGAAGCTGATCCCCTACACCATTATCAAACGAGACGAACTCGGGAGTATCAAGGTTTCCTTCGACCTTCGGATAGACCTCGTAGATGAGCGTCTGCCGACCAAACAGGAACTGGAAGCCGTGTCGAGGCACTTGCACAGTAAGGAAAAGGTGCACGAAAGGACCTTCGTCTTGTTCTATTTGCCTGGTATGAAAGTCGACGCTGGGGCGTTCGCAAGAGCTCACCACAACCCAGATCTGGAGGTGGAGATACAACCTTGGTTCGTCCCGGAGAAGTACAAGCATCTTCTCAAAGAGTAGCGTGAGTGACCCATCTTTGCGAAGCAAAGCTGGGGGAAGGAAAGTTGTGCGAGGATCTGAGGCCGTGCGGCGTCCGCCACGCGGACCAGCGAACACAAGCGCGGGCCTTGTTGGAAGTGGTCCGCACGGCGGACCCTACTGGCTAAACAATACTCAGCGCTCTTAGCGATCTCTGCGCTATCAATAATCCGGGCTGGACACAATGTGAGATTCCCTTCGCGGCATCTGCAGGAAGATCTGGTTTTTCGGTCCGGTATCCGGCTCATCCCCGCGCAACCGATCAAAGACGATCTTCCCGCCCACTATCGTCATCACGGCTTGGGTGTCGGCGATTCTTTCCGGATTAACATGGAGGATGTCCTGCGACAGGATCACCATGTCAGCCAACTTGCCCACCTCAATCGTCCCCAACTGTGACTCACCGTGCCCGGCCATTGCAGGATTCACCGTGTAGGCCTGCAGCGCCTCTTCGATGGTGATCGATTCCTCCCGAATCCAGATCTTCCCATCCAGTGTTTGTGCTGTAACTGCCGCCGCCATCCCCTTAAACGGATCGCACGACACCACCGGCCAATCACTGCCGAACGCCACCAACGCTCCGCTATCCATGAGCGAACGGAAGGCATACGACCCAGCCAGCCGCCCCTTCCCCAACGCCCCTTCAGCATAGCGACCGTCGTCCGCCTTGTGCAGCGGCTGCATCGACGCCACCACGCCCAGCTCCGCAAACCGCGGAACGTCTTCAGGGAAGAGATGCTGGGCATGCTCAATCCGGTGCCGCCGGTCGCGAGGCCCGTTCTTCCGGGCCACCGCCGCGTAAGCGTCCAACAGAATATGGTTGGCCTCATCACCAATCGCGTGCACCGCGCACTGCAGGCCGGCTGCGTCAGCCTGTTCCATCATGTAGCGCAGTTCCTTTGGCGGCGAGGCCATCTCCGATAGAATCCCGCTCGGGTAATTGTTCGGCGCACCGCTGTCCGCATACGGACGATACATGTACGCCGTCCGGCTCCCCAACGAGCCATCCATGTACCCCTTGAATCCCCCCACACACAGCCAGGCATCGTTGACCTCGAAGCCCTTCACCACGTCGATCACGTCAATCCAATTCGGCACCGAGAGGAACTTACGTATCCGCACGGTCAACGCCCCCTCCCTATGGGCTCGAAACATCGCCGCAAGATCCTCACGCCCCGATACATCGTGCATCGAAGTGATCCCCAGCGAATTGCCATGGGCCATCGCAAGCAGCAACGCCGTGTAAAGATCATCTTCCGACGGCGGTGGAACAAGGTCCGTCACCAGATCCATCGCGGCATCCTTCAGGATCCCCGTGGGCTCACCCGTCTTCGCATCGCGCTCGATCACTCCACCCGCCGGATCAGCAGGCCCCTCCCGATCAATCCCCGCCCTGCGCAACGCCACCGAGTTGGCCAACCCCTGATGACCGTCCATCCGTTCAAGAAATACTGGTGTCTCCGGCGTCACGGCGTCGATCCACTCCTTTCGCGGCGGCGATGGAGCGTCCCAACTCTCCACGCTCCAGCGCCCCCCGAGCATCCAACGATCCGAGCCACGTGTTTCATCCCGCATGGCCTGTACCGCCGCCGCCACTTTCTCCACGAATTCATCCCGCGACGTCACGTCACGAAGATTCAGCCGCCCGAGTTGCAAACCTCCCCCCACTATGTGTATATGACTGTCGGTGATGCCCGGAATGACCCGCCGCCCCCCAGCCTCGACCACCTCCGTTTCGTCGCCGATCCACCGTCGTACCTGCCAATCTGATCCGACCGCGACAATCCGCTCCCCGCGCACCGCTACCGCCGCAGCTTCACCGCCCGCCCCCGTCCAAACCCGGGCATCGACAATCACCAGATCGGCCACGCCCAACCGACCAGCGCATCCGCCGCAAGCCCAAACCGCCAGCCACGCCAACAGGAAGGATCTCTTCAACACGGAATCTCCACTCGCCAGGAGAGAAAAAGGGGTCAGGCTACTTTTTCTCGGTCCTCTCCGGTCGTTTCTCACTGCAACTCACTAAAAAGTAGCCTGACCCCTTTTTCTCCCCCGCCCAGCGGCGCAAACCAAGCGCCGGAACCGCCCAAGGCGGCCCGGCGCCCTCTCACCAGATATTCCCCAACCTGTCAATCGAAGCGCTAACGCACCTGCACGCGATTGGCTGCGTCGCGCAGGACCGGCGCGTATGGATCGGCCGGATTCAGGGACGCGGCCTTGCTGTACGCCCGTGCCGCTTCCTCCGGACGACCGCTGGAGTACTGCACATACCCCAGTACGAACCACGCGTCCGCATCCGACGGTTCCGCCGCAAGATGCAACTGCAGTGCCTGAATATGCCTGGACAGTTCCTGCACATCACCGAACTGCCGGGTGATATCGATCGGCCGATCCACCACGTCGGGCGCAAACCGCAGGCCCCGACGCACGGCATCCGCCGCCGCCGTATAATCCTTCAGAACCATATGCACCAGCCCGTAGGCAAGCTGAGCGAAACCGTTCTCCGGCTCCTCCAGCACCGCGTAGGAAAGCGCCTGCCGGGCCTGCTCATACTCTGCCCTTCTGAAAGCATTCTCTCCCGTAGCCAGCCACGCGTTGTTGACGGGAATGCGCTCTTGCGGCGCCACCTGAATCGCACCATCATCCGCCGGTTCCAACGCTGTGCCGACACCGTCCGCAGGAAGCGACGGCCCGACGAAATCAGTCGACACACCGTTTCGGATGGGCGCGCCCGCCACACCAGTCGTTTCCTGGTATGCCGGCTCCTCGACATACACCGTCTGCCCAGGGACCTCAACGTAAACCGTCTCAACCACTGGTTGTTCAGCGTACACTGTCCAGTAGGGCACCTGGTCATGAATCGTCACGTAGTGATACGGGTATCGATAGTAGTACCTGTCATAATGGCTCGCGTACCCGTAGGGATAGTAGTAGCCGCTATAAAACTCACCATGAAGCCCGAGCCCGAAAGAGAAATGATTGCCATGGTGGTGATCTCGGTAATGGTGGCCGCCGTAGCCATGCCCGTATACTCCATAGTGGCCCAAGCGCCCGCGATCGTAGTAGGCCCGGATTCCACGCCCATCCAAGCGCAAACCGCCTCGAACATACTTGTCGCGGTCGACAGCAGAGTACGACAGGTCTATGGAGCCCGGTCGTTGCAGTTGAGATGTGCCGCCCCTGGTGTACCATTCTCCGCGCGGCGTCCTGCCCCCGATCGACGAAGCCAGCCCCCGGGACTTGCCGATCGAAGTTGCCGAAGTTCGCCGACTGCGGAGCGCTCCCGATCCGGTACTGTACTGATTCAGTCGCGCGACGGACGAACTGACACCACGACCCGGCGTAAGGATCGACCGCGCGGCGCCTTGCGGCCGCCTGGCGATCCGTCCAGCCTGGACCGATGAACGAGGAAACGACGCCGATGAACGGCGCCAGACTGAGCCAACGCGACTCGACGACGAACGACTTCCCCGCCGGATGCTCGACGATCCGACACCGCGTTGCGACGTCCCCGATGGTCGGACCGCAGACGAAGATCGGCTGGAAACGCCCTTGTTCGATCGAGCGAAGCTCGACGAAGACGGCGACCTGAGCACCACCCGCCCTCGTGACCTCGCAGAGCCCCGTCCGCTCACCGACCGGCTGGCCCGCGAAGAACGAGTCCGACCCATCGAAGAACGCGGAGCACGCGATGTGGAACGAGCGCCCATGCTCCGCCTTCCCCTGGACCGCGGCCGCGAAACATTACGCGATGCCGCCCGCGAAGATGACCTGCCCCGATAGGTGCGCATCCCCCTGGATCGAGAACTGCGTGCCGCAGAACGAGCCGAGCCCCGAGAGCGGACAGAAGATCGACCGCCCCGGCTATGCACCGATCGTCCCGACCCACCGGACCGTCCCGCCACCCGGCCCCTGGAGGACCTCCGTGACTTTTGAGCCTCAGCCAACGGTGTGGAAGCGAGCACCATCGACACGACGCACAAGGCAATCCACATTCGCCTGCACCATAACGTATTCATGACCGGGCCCTTTCCTTACCAATAATTTCCAAGGAGCGTCTTTTCGGCTCCGTTAATAGTCTCTCTACGTTAAATAATACCACATGTTCGGGCATTTGGCAAGTTATCGCCCGTTTTGCAGGCACTCCTTGGCCCTTTGGGAGGCCCCCGGCTAGACCAGGAAGGACTGCAACTCTTTTAGTGAACTGATCTTATGATCGGCCTGGCCGCGGCCTTTGTCGAATATTCTTCGGTCCCGGCATACCCAAATGGCGTCGATCCCGGCTGCGCGTGCCCCTTGCACATCGCTGTGCAGAGAGTCGCCGACATGAACCACCTCATCGGCGTCCAGGCCCATCCGAGCCAGCGCACGCTCGAAGATTTCTGACTCGGGCTTGTAGAACCGGACGTCTTCGCTGCACACAACTTCCGCGAACGCAAGCTGATGATGGGCGATAGCCGCCTCCAGATGGTCGCTGTCGGCGTTCGATACGCAGCAGACCGGAACTGTAAGTTGGCGAAGCACCTCCTTGGCTTCGGGGTGCAACGGCGGCACGCGCATATAGTCCGCCAGCTCATCGGCGTAGGGGGCCGGGTCGATTCTACCGCACAGCGGCAGGCAGGTCTCCACCAGGCTGTCACACTCACAGGCGTACAGAGTTCGAAAACCTGCGCGATGACAGGCGTCGACCGATTCGAAGAAGCGGCTTCCCCATTGAACCGCCAGCTCACCGGCGGACAGGGTCATGCCGTAGTCAGCGACGACCCGGGCGCAGACCCGCTCGACGGCCTCGGCATCACCGTCGGCCACCGTACCGTAGAAATCCAAGAAGACTGCTTTGTACTTGCCCCCGGCCACGTGGTCATCATACCGAGACCGGGCTCACCTTCCAACAGAACGCCGGCAAGTTCCAAATGGAATTGGTGCTGCTCAGTCGGCTAGTCCGGTCTGGATCCGTTGCCGGAGTGACTCGGCGACGCCGTCGGCATAACTCTTGCTGTTCCATCGGAAGCCCAGACCATCATCGGCGTCGCGCGGAATGATGTGGAAGTGGAGGTGATTGACCACCTGTCCCGCCACGGCGCCGTTGGCCAGCAGTATGTTGAAGCCGGCGGCTCCGGTGGCGGATTGGACGGCATGGGCGAGTGTCGGCAGATGTCTGAGCAACCGCTGAACGCTTTCGGCGGACATCTCCACCAGGTCACTGAAATGACGCTTGGGGATCAGCAGGGTGTGGCCGTCGGCGAGCGGGGCGATGTCGAGGAAGGCCAGGGCGTCATCGGTATCCAGCACAACGTTGGCAGGAAGCCGGCCGGCTATGATTTTACAGAAGATGCAATCATCGTTGGCCGCCATGAGTCCATCTCGCCAGGAAACGGAACACTAGTGTAGTGTCTCGGAGTTGGTCCATTCTTCGCGAACCGAGCCGCGACCGTGAGGGAGCGGTTCCGCCGGGGCGTAGCGTTTACCCTCCCTTACGGTCGGGTCTCGGATAATATGCCATCTGAATGAAACACTACACTAGGTATCTTCTTCGGGCGATGCGTTATCGTCCTTGGCCGGCCCGCGCTTGGCGCCGGCGAAAGCCTTAGCGGCCTTGACCGCGGCGGCGTACCGGGAGTTGGCCTTGCGCTTGCGGCTGCCGGCGGCGGGCTTGGTGACGCTGCCGGGACTCTCCTCACCACCGACCAACTGAACCACAGCCAGAAAGCTGCGGTCGCCCACCCGGCGGGTCGATAACTTGATCAGACGGGTATAGCCGCCGTCGCGTCCCTCGTACCTGGGTGCAACGGTGTTAATCAGGCGGTGAGTGATGCTCTCACCGGTGAACTCCAGGCGACCCTTGGGGCTGTTGGCGCGGTAGCGGCGCCCGCTACGGGCCGCCAGGGTGTGCCGCCTGCCGGCATCGGACATCGCCTCATAAGTGCTGCGATGTTCCGCGAGGATGTACGACCGTTCCCCCATGAGCTTATGGAGTCTGCGCCGTGCAATGAGGCTTCCCTGCCGGGCGCGTTTGGCCAGCGTGATCAAGCGCTCGGCGAACGGGCGGATGTCTTTGGCCTTTGGAACCGTCGTACGTATCTGTCCATGCTCGAAGAGCGACTGCGCCATATTTCGCTGCATGGCCCTGCGGTGTGATGAAGTCCGGTTGAGTTTGCGTTGCGATATTCTATGATTCATCGTTGCCCATCTCCGGTGCGCCCGATCCGGGGTTTTCTCGTTTCTAACGGCACCAGTAATATACCCTCAACTGTCAGGTGGGGTCCACCGGAACAGAAACCTGCTGCTGGTTGGAGCCCACGTCGGTAGCCAGCGGCGGTGGAATCAAACCTGGGTTGGCGGCGACTTCGCCGGGCGTCTCCGGCGGAGCCTCGCCGGTCTCGCCCAAGGCATCCTCATCCGACTCAAAAACCATACCCAGTGACAGATTCCAATCGGCCAGCTTGCGGCGCACCTCGCGCAAGGACGTTTTTCCGAAGCTGCGCAGGCGGAGCAGATCGGCTTCGGTCTTGCGCACCAGTTCGCCCACGGTCAGTATTCTGCCCGCGTCAAGACAATTGCCGGCCCGCACCGACAGCTCCAAGTCCGCAACGGCCCGGCTAAGCATCTCCTCGAGCTCGTTGCTCATTTGCGGAACAACGACTCGGGCCTGGGCCGAGGACTGAACCAATTCGCTGCCCAGTTCGCGGTAGTGCATGAACGGGCTGAGGTGTTTACGCAGAATCTTGGAGGCTTCCACAACCGCATCGTCCGGTGACACGGTGCCGTCGGTCCACACCTCCAGGATCAAGCGGTCATAATTCACTCTCTGCCCCACGCGGGTGTCTTCCGTTCGAAAGCGCACACGGATGACCGGCGAGAAGACCGAATCGACGGGGATCACTCCGATCTGCTGCTCGCGTGCGGCGTTCTCTGCGGCCGTGCAATAGCCCCGGCCGGCGCGCACTTCCATCTCCATGCTGAACTCGACGTTATCGGTGAGGGTGGCGATCAAATGTTCCGGGTCAAATATCTCAATGCTGGGGTCCGCGATGATATCGCCCGCCCGCACTTCGCCCTTGCCCTTGCGAGAGACCGTCATGGTCTTTCGATCTTCAGCCTCGCAACGGATGACCAGACTCTTGGTATTGAGAATGATGTCGGTTACATCCTCGCGCACACCGGGCAGGCTCATGAATTCGTGTGCGGCTCCGTCGATCCTGACGCAGCACACCGCGGCGCCCTCGATGCTGGACAGCAGAACGCGTCGCAGCGAGTTTCCGATGGTCGTTCCGAAACCGCGCTCGAACGGCTCGATGATGAACCGCCCGTAGGTTTCGGTGCTGGAGGCCTCATCCAGCACCACTTCACTCGGCAACTCCAAGCCTCGCCATCTAATACGCATTGAGCAGACCTCCCAGGGGTTTCGTATGGTTTGCGCCCGACACCACCGCGTCTGGCGGGGCTCGGCGGGCCGGGTCATGGTTCCTCACCGGCTGCACATCTCGACGATGAGTTGCTCCTCGACCGGGATCTGAACGTGCTCGCGTGTCGGCAATGACACAACCCGCCCTTCAAGCTTGCCGGTGTCCCGTTCCAGCCAGGACTGAAGGGGGGGCGGACTGTCTCCCATCAAGGTCTTGATAAACTTCTGGCTCCGCTCCGTCGACCGCACGCCCACGGCGTCGCCCGGCGACACGCGATAGCCTGGACGATCCACCTTGCGCCCGTTCACGGTGATGTGTCCGTGGACGATGGCCTGCCGGGCGGTGGGGCGTGACGGCGTGAACGAGAGTTTCCACACCACGTTGTCCAGCCGACGTTCCAGTAGTTGCAGAAGCTCCTCACCGGTGTTGCCGGGGGCCTTGGTAGCGGTCCTGAAGCAGAGCATGAACTGCTTCTCGAACAAGCCGCAATAGCGCTTGACCTTCTGCTTCTCGCGCAGCCGCACGCCATAATTGCTGACCCGGCCGCGGCGCCAGGAATGCATCCCGGGCGGCTTGTTCCGCCACTGCCGTTCCATCGGGCATTTCGCCGACTCACAGCGGATGCCCTTGAGCATCAACTTGACTCCCTCTCGCCGACAAAGCCGGCATACAGCTCCGGTGTATCTCCCCATAGTTTCCCGTTCGTCCGTTTCAGTTAGCGCTGGGGCTGTGTCAGCCCTTCCATATTTCCTGCTAAACGCGCCGCCGTTTGGCGGGGCGACAACCGTTGTGGGGGAGCGGCGTGACGTCCTCGATAGACTGGATCCTGAGTCCCGCATTCTGCAAGGCGGTGACGGCGGATTCGCGCCCGCTACCCGGGCCTTTGACGCGCACCTCCAACTCAGCCAGGCCGAACTTCCTGGCTGCATGAGCCGCCCTTTCCGCAGCCCGTTGCGCGGCAAAAGGCGTGCTCTTGCGCGTGCCCTTGAACCCTACGGTGCCCGAAGACGCCCATACCAGCGTTTCCCCATTCATGTCCGTGATGGTGATCATGGTGTTGTTGAACGTGGCCTTAATGTGGGCGATGCCCCGGGCCACGTTACGTCTGGTTCGCTTTTTTTTCGGGTTTCTAGCCACGTCGCATCTCCTTCACACCCTTCTTGCCCGCCACCGTCTTTCTAGGTCCCTTGCGCCCTCGGGCGTTTGATCGCGTCTTCTGGCCACGCACCGGCAGGCCACGGCGATGCCGCAGGCCCCGGTAGCACCCGATATCTCGGAGCCGGGCAATGTTGGCGGTCACCTGTCGGCGGGCGGCGCCTTCCACCTGGTAGTTCCGGTCGATCGCCGCCGCAATGCGTGAAACCTCGTCCTCGGTGAGGTCCTTAGCCCGCACTCCCGGTTCGATCCCCACCTCCTTGAGGATCTGCCGGGCGGTATAGCTGCCGATGGCGTAAATGTAGCGCAGTGAGAACTCGATCTTCTTCTCGGGTGGAATATCGACACCGGCGATACGTGGCATTTAGTCCCGCTCCTTAACCTTGTCGCTGCTTGTGTCGCGGATTGGTGCAGGTTACTCGCACCACGCCCTTACGATGGACGATCTTGCAGTTCTCGCAGATCCGCCGAACACTCGTTCTGACCTTCATCGTCTCGACTCCTATGGCAATCGCCTGCCCACCTGCCGATCAGTCGGGGGTGGTCAACACCCGTGCTCCACTCTCGGTCACCGCTACCGTATGCTCAAAATGAGCGGCATGCTTCCCGTCGCGGGTCACCACCGCCCAGCGATCGGTATCCCGATAGCTGACGTGGTGAGAACCCATATTCACCATGGGCTCGATGGCCAGGGTCATGTTGGGTTCCAGACGGAAATCGCCGGGCGCATGCTTGCGATGGTAGTAGTTGGGTATCTTGGGTTCCTCATGCATCTGCTGGCCTATGCCGTGACCGACGAAATCCCGCACAACGGAGAAACTTTCCTCTTCAACCAGAGCCTGCATTCGACGGGCGATATCACGCCACATGCGCCCGACGCGTATTTCACGTATGGCCAATGACAGCGCTTCGCGCGTAACGTCGAGCAGACGTTGCACGTTCTGCGATACGCTGCCCACAGCGCAGGTGCGGGCCGAGTCACCGCAATAGCCGTTCAACCGTACACCGCAATCGACACTGACGATATCACCATCGTTGAGCACGGTGTCGCCTGGAACACCGTGCACCACCTCGCTGTTCACACTGGTGCACAAGGCTGCGGGAAACGGACCACGCGCCTGTGGATTGCGAACTCCTTTGAACAAGGCCGTCGCCCCGGCGTCAGCGATCCGCTTTTCGGCTGCTTCATTCAACTGCCCGGTGGTCACGCCCGGCGCCACCAGCGACTCCACTTCCGTCAGTATCTCGAACACCAGCCGTCCAGCCTGGCCCATCAAGCGGATCTCCCGATCACTCTTGATGATAATGCCTCTATGCACCAGTCCAACGACGCCGAACATGCCTCTACGTTGCGGTTGTGCCGTCTCCGTCGTCATATCTTATTAAAGAACCCACGCTAGGCCTGCCGCCCGCGAATCGGTCCCTCGCCGCCCAGGAAGCCCTGGTAGTTCCGCATTATCAGGTTGGCCTCGATCCGTTGAACCAGATCCAAGGCCACGCTCACCACAATGAGCAGCCCCGTGCCCCCCAGAAAAGCGGAGACAAAAAAGGGAATCCTCATCCAGATGGCCACAATGGTCGGGATAATCGCGATCAATGAGAGAAAGCCGGCACCGACAAAAGTGATTCGGCCCATCACCTTCTCCAGGTAATCCGCCGTTCTCTTGCCGGGACGCAGACCGGGAATGAAGCTGCCGAAATCCCGCAAGTTGTTGGCCATCTCTTTGGGCTGGAACGAAACCGTGGTCCAGAAATACGCGAAGAAGAAAACCATCCCGATATAGCAGAGCACGTACAGATACGAGCCGGCGGCAAAGGAGCTGGACAGGAATGACCAGGGACCGCCAGGGAACACGCCGGCCATCTGCCCGAATATCATGCCCGGAAAGATCAGCAGGGTGCTGGCGAAGATGATCGGCATCACGCCGCCGTGGTTCACCCGAAGCGGCAGATACTGCCGCTGCCCCCCGTAAACGCGCCGGCCTCGCGTCTGCTTGGCCTGCTGGATGGGGATCCGCCGCTGGCCCTGAGTGATCAGAATCGAACCGGCCACCACACCGACAAACGCGATAAGCAAAAAGAAAATATGGGAAGGCCCCATGGCGCTTTCGGTGGCACCGACCGCCCGCAGATCCGCGTGCTGCCATACCCACATGACCGCGGTGGGCAGACGGGCCACGATACCCGCCATGATGATCAGCGACACGCCGTTACCGATGCCGTACTTGTCAATCTGCTCCCCCAGCCACATCAAGAAGATAGTGCCCGACGTCAGGGTGAGCAGCCCGATAAGCCAGTACACAATGGTGCCGCGGTATTCCGGGTAGATGAACTGATTGGCTTGAAGGTAGTTCATCCAGACCGTGCCCTGAATCACACAAAGCAGCACGGTGGCGTAGCGGGTGTACTCCTGAATCTTCCGGCGCCCCACCTCGCCTTCGTTCTTGAGCTTCTCCAGTGCGGGAACCACAGTCACCAGCAACTGGAAAATGATCGACGCGGAAATATAGGGCATGATGCCCAGGCCGAAGATGGTGCTCTGGGAGAGGTCGCCCCCGGTGAAGATCGCAAAGTAATCCGCCAGGTCACCCAGCCCGGTGGACTGCGACATACGCTCCTGGTTCACTCCCGGAACCGGCACGTAGAACCCCACCCGGTAGATCACCAACATCCCCAGCGTGAACAACACCTTGTTCCGCAGTTCGGGAATCTTGAAGATGTTAAGAAACGTTCGGAACATCACTCGCCATCCCGGCTAGGCCGGATCATTCATACCGCAGAGAGCGCACAGAGCGCAGAGTATTGCATAACAAGAAGTTATGCCTGAATTCCAACTCGTCTGGTTCTGACAGTGTGTATATCATTCGTCCAACGCTGACTTCGCTAACCCTTTGTCCATCACCTCTCTGCGATCTCTGCGTGCTCCGCGGTGAATTATCCCGGCTAGTAGGCGCGGGCCGGCCCGATCAACTTGACCTCGCCGCCCGCGGCTTTAATCTTGTCCGCCGCTTGCTTGCTGAACCTGTCGGCCTCAACGGTAATTTTTTTCACCAGCTCGCCGCTGCCCAGAATCTTGACCGCCAGCTTCTTGTGGCGAATCAAGCCGGCGTCCATCAAAGCGGCTGGAGTCACATGGGCACCCGCATCGAAACGCTCTTCCAGATCCTTGACGTTGACGATGTTGTAGCGCGTCGCGAACTTGGCATTGTTGAAACCGCGTTTGGGCAGACGCCGAAACAACGGCATCTGACCGCCTTCGGAAAGGGCCCGGCGCTTGAAACCGGCGCGTGACCCGGCGCCCTTGTGCCCGCGTCCGCAGGTCTTGCCGCGGCCGCTACCGGTACCACGCCCGACGCGCCGCGGCCTCTTGTGAGCGCCTGCCAGTTTGGTGATTTGGGCCAGTTCCATCGTGCCTTCCCTCAACCCGCCAGCTTGACCCCGCGCAGGTTTTCAACGTCCTCCGGCGTGTACATGCCCGCCAGGGCCTCAAACGTCGCTTGCACCAGGTTCTTGGGATTCCTGGAACCATAACTCTTGGTCAGAACGTCATGAACGCCGGCGAGCTCCAGGACCGCCCGAACGCTGGCGCCGGCAATGACGCCCGTTCCGGAGCTTGCCGGCACCATCACCACCTGGCTGGCCCCACGACGCCCAACAACGCGGTGCGGCAAGGTGGCGCCCTGCAATTTGATCTTCTTGATGTTCTTGGCGGCGATCTTGCGGCCCTTTTCCACGGCTGAGGGAACCTCACGGGCTTTGCCGTAGCCCACACCGACCCGGCCGTTGCGGTCTCCCACAACTACCAGGGCGGCGAAACTGAAGCGGCGGCCACCCTTGACCACCGTCGCGCAGCGGTAAATGCGTACGACGCTGTCTTCCAGGCCAGTCCCATCGAGCGTACTTGGTGGTGGTCCTGCTCTCGTTCGACTCATGTTCCTCGTTTTCTCCAGCGACCGGCCCCAAGGCCCGTCGCCGGCGCGGTTAAAACTTCAGGCCGCCCTCCCGGGCGGCATCGGCCAGCGATTTGACCCGGCCGTGATACTTGTATCCATTGCGGTCGAAGGTGACCGCCTTAATGCCCTGCTCCTTAGCGCGGTCCGCCAACACCGTGCCGATCCGCTCGGCGGCGGACTTGTTGCCACCGTAGGCGATATCCGAGGACAAATCCTTATTGCGTGTCGACGCCTGACACAACGTCACACCGCGCTGGTCGTCGATGATCTGGGCACTAATGCTCTTGTGTGCCCGAGACACGGTCAAGCGCGGACGCTCCGCCGTGCCCTGAACTTTCTTACGCACGCGACGTTTGCGCCGTTGCCGTCGAACCGTCTTGATCCACTTGGCTCTCATCCGCTGTTGCAAATCCCCCAATGCCGCGTGTTTCCTAGCGTGAGGCGCCCGCCAGGGCCTTGCCCTGCTTGCGACGGACGTGCTCACCGGCGTATCGAATTCCTTTACCCTTGTACGGCTCCGGCGGACGGAGCTTGCGGACCTCGGCGCTGAAGTGGCCTACCTGCTGTTTGTCACAGCCCTTCACCAGGAACTTGGCCGGCTCGCTGTCGCCCCGTGCCGCGGGCACCTCGATCACCACCTCCAGACCCGCTGGGATGGGGACCTCAAACTGGGGCTTATTCTTGCCCCCACGGCCCGTAAAACCGATGTTCAGACGGAGCTTGCCGTCCTTTACGTCGCAACTGAACCCCGTTCCGTATACCTCCAGCTGGCGCTGGTAGCCCTTGCTGACACCCTCGATCATGTTGGCGATCAACGCCCGGGACAGACCGTGCAAGGCCCGCATCCCTTTTGAATCGCCCACCCGGGCCACCGTCACGTATTTCTTGTCTTCGCTGTGGGCCGTGCTGATTCCTGCGGGCACCGACCAGGCCAGTTTGCCTAGCGGGCCGGACACGTCCACGTGAAGGTTATTTAACCCCACGTTGACGCCGTCAGGTATCGCAATCGGCTTTTTTCCAATCCTCGACATAGCAATAATCCGTATGCCGCCGCCTACTTCAATACACCGTGCAAAGAAGTTCTCCGCCGACGTTTCGCCGGCGGCACTCCCGATCGCTCAGCACGCCCTGGCTGGTCGAGACGATGGCGATTCCCAGCCCGTCCAGCACCTTGGGCAGGGAGCCCACTCCGACGTACAGGCGGACGCCCGGGCGCGATGCCCGCCGGATCGAATGGATCACGTCCTCGCCCTGCCGACCGTACTTCAGGGTCACTCGCAACAAGCCCTGTCGGGTGTCCTCGATGAGGTCGTAATCACCGACGTAGCCTTCGGACTTGAGCACGTGGGCAATCCCCACTTTGACCTTGGACGCCGGGATACGAACCGTCTCCTTCCGGGCACGGACCGCATTGCGAATCCGCGTCAGCATGTCGGCGACTGGGTCACTCCACATCGTTACGTCAATCCTTATCTCAAACGCCGCTAAATCAGTCCGCTACCGGCAGGCCAAGGGCCATCCTGCACCGGGCCTCACCAACTGGCCTTCATCACGCCGGGGATCATTCCCAGATGGGCCAGCTCACGGAAGCATATCCGGCAAAGCCGGAACTTGCGATACACCGCACGCGACCGCCCGCACCTTTCACATCGACGAACGCTACGGGTACTGAACTTGGGTTTTTGTTTTGCCTTGTAAATCCAGGCCGTCGTAGCCATGTTAATTCCGTTGTGCTTCCTCGGTTTCCTCAGTCTTGCGGAAGGGCATTCCCATCAGCGTGAGAAGCTGCCGGGCATCGGCATCACGCCACGCCGTGGTCACAAAGGTGATGTTCATCCCTTCGAAAAACTCGGCTTTGTCAATGTTGATCTCCGGGAAAATCGTCTGTTCCACAATGCCCATGGAGTAGTTGCCGTGGCCGTCGAAACTTGTCGGGTTCAACCCCCGGAAATCGCGCGTTCGCGGAATGGCCGCGTTGAAGAGTCGGTCGATGAACTCATACATGCGCCGGCCTCGCAAGGTCACCTTGGCGCCGATCTCATAGCCTTGGCGAAGCTTGAAGTTCGACACGCTCTTCTTGGCCTTGCACACCACCGGCTTTTGCCCGGTTATCAGGGCCAGATCTTTGACCGCGGATTCCAACAGTTTCTTTTCCTGCAGGGCTTTGCCCAGACCCATCGAGACCACCACTTTGGACAGCCGGGGAACAGCCAGCTTGTTGCCGATGCCCAACTCCTCACTCAGGGCTCCCTGAATCTGGTCGTAGTACTGTTTCATCAACCGTGCCATATTCACCTCATCCGTCAGGATTCCCCGGACTTCTGGGAAACGACACCGAGCACCGACCCACCGGTGGTGACCCGCCGCTTCTCGACGACGCGGCCGCTGTCATCGCGCTGCACCTCAAATCGCACACGTGCCCCGCGGCCCGTCTTGGGGTCGACGGGCAGCACCTTGGAAACATGAATCGGCGCCTCCTTCTGCAAGCGCCCCCCCTGAGGGTTGCGCCGCGTCGGACGAACGTGGCGATACACCAGGTTGACGCCTTCCACGTACACCACGTCACCCTCCGGAACCACCCGCAACACCTTGCCGCGGGCACCTTTATGGTCCCCGCTGATCACTTCAACAATGTCGTCACGACGAATCTTGCAGGCCATCTCAACACGTCCACGAAACCGCGCCACCGGCGCGACAGTTCACACCACTTCCTCCGCCAGCGAGATAATCTTCATAAAACCGCGCTCGCGCAGCTCCCGGGCTACCGCACCGAAGATGCGCGTGCCCCGAGGCTCCAGGTTGGGGTCCAGCAGGACAACGGCGTTGCGGTCGAAACGCACGTAGCTGCCGTCGGGCCGGCGGGTCGGTCGGCGGGATCGCACAACGACCGCCTTGGCCAGGCGTCGCGCCGATCGCTCCTTGCGATTGGCCCCCCCGGTGAATTCGCTGTTGGGCAGCGCCTTCTTGACCGTGACCACCACGATGTCCCCGATGTTGGCAGTCCTCAACGTCCTTCTGCCATGGCCCGACGTGCTGCCTCCCAACACACTGATCACCATCGCCACCTTGGCTC
>JAZGDL010000427.1:0-2755 GCA_036477795.1 Phycisphaerae bacterium | reverse complement strand
GCGAGGCCCGCGATAGAGCGGTTAAGAACCGCGACATGATTGCCATTTTGATGACCCCGGCCCAAATATCCGAGGCCGAGCGGCTGGCGCGGGAGTGGAAGCCGAAGAAGTAGGGGCCTGAACCCTTGGGGTACTTAAACCTTGGCGGGACCGAGGGACACAGCCGCGTGCCGGCTCTGCCGGATCACTCCCGGAGCGACTGCCGTTTCATTCTTTCCCGCTCTAGGGCAGGTGCTCATAAATGTCGGCGTGGTTGGGTTTTGACCAGCGCCCCCGATGGACTTACCCACCGCCAACGCATAGAATTTCGCTCTACACGCATGTCTGGAAGGGAGGTCTCGATGGCCGAGAAGAGCACCCAAAGGAAGCTAGCTGCAATCCTAGTCGCCGACGTGGTCGGATACTCCCGGCTGATGGGCGAGGACGAGGCGAAGACGCTCGCTGCGGTGACATCGCACATATCCGAGGCGTTCGAGCCGGAGATCAAGGCCACCAACGGAAGAATTTTCAAGACGACGGGGGATGGGTTGCTCGCCGAGTTCGCCAGCGCCGTGGATGCCGTGCAGTGTGCCGTTGCGGTGCAGGAGCAAATGCGGGAGCGAAACAGCGAGATACGCGAGGAACGGCGCATTGACTTCCGCATTGGCGTCCACATCGGCGATGTGATTGTGCAGGACGATGATTTGTACGGCGATGGTGTGAACGTCGCGGCGCGGCTGGAGGGCCTGGCGACGCCGGGCGGCATCGTGGTCTCGGGGATGGTCCATGAGATGGTTCGATCCAAGCTCGATGTCGCGTTCGACGACCTCGGACCGCAAGTGGTCAAGAATATCGCCAAGCCGGTGCACGCATTCGGCATTCAGAAGACGGCGGGTAGGACAATTCCACCGCCCCATTCATCTCTGAACGATCCACCCGTGATTGGTTTTGTCGATGATGATCCTATGGAAGTTGAGGTATTCAAGCGCGTGTTTGGGGATCAATATCGGGTATTCGCTTCGACGAGGATCAGCGATATCGTGAAACAGATGGAAGCCGCCAGCGTTTCCCCAGACCTTATGGTTCTCGATCTTTATTACCCGAGTGGGCGCAACGCGACAGAGCCCGAGCGGAAAAAAATGATTCAGCTAAAGCAAAAGGTCGATAACGCGCAACGGACGCTGGATGCTTTTCTCTCGTCGATTGGCCAAAGCAGGGATGGCGGCCTCCAGTTATTAAAGGACGTCCAACAAATATTCCCCAGTTTGCCTACCACCTTCTTCACGCGAAAAGGCACAATCGACGACGTCGTTGTTTGCCTCGACGCGGGCGCTAAGCACGTGCTGAAAAAGCCCCAACCTAGTTCGATCGATACCGATTGCAATATTACCGAACTTACCGAAAAAATGGAGGCTGCTGCGGAGGAATCCAGGCAATTTTTGTCGTTGCAGTTTGACCGTTTGCTATCCCAGAAAAGCCTTTAACAAAAGGGACCCGGCTGTTGGCCCGCCGGCCGCGTTGCTTCCTGTGCTGTGGGTAGAGCGGACCTAGCCGCTGTCAAACAAAGCTCCGCGTGAGGCGGGGCGCCGACTGGACACGCTTCGTAGAAGGTTTGCGCATTGCTGGTCTGCCGGACCGACCCGGCGAACAGAAACTAACCGCGCGCAACGGGGTAGATCGCCGATAGCTTCAATACCGCCGACCTGAAGGAAGTGAAACCGCTGTTAGATAAGCGGTCTTTAACGCTGAGGTGGCAGAGCTGGGTCCGACCGAATGTCAATTCATGGCTATTTCCGTCGGTTCGGCTCGTTGGGAACGATGTCTGCTTAGGCCTGTAAGCGGACCTTCACGGCTCGGATGCAAATGTCTCTTGTGGGTCATTAGCGGACATTTCTCGTACCCTTCGGTTATGTCTGCTTTCGGGGGTAAAGCGGACATCGCCACTCGCAACACCAGTTAATGAGTCCATGACCTAACCGGCCGATCCGGCGATTTCAGCCCGTAAGCGCGGCAATAGCGGCAGAGAGCCATACCCCCACCCACAGACACCACCAAGGCCCTTATCGTGCTGTACGCGCCCCTGGTGGCGCTGTAGGGGGATTCTAGCGCGAATGGACACAATGTGGTATCATCCCCCGGCCATGACCACATCATCAAGCAAAACACACACCGACAAGCGAAAGGCCAAGCCGAAGCCGGGAGCCCGGCGCGGACCTGGCCGGCCGACACGATGCACAGCCGACACCGCCAGCGCCATTTGCACCCGGCTTGCCGGCGGGGAAAGCCTCCGGTCCATCTGCCGCGACGACACCATGCCGAGCCTCAGTACCGTCATGGGCTGGTTGTTCGACGGTGAGCACCAAGAATTTTCGCACCAGTACGCGAGCGCACGAGAGGCCCAAGCCGAGGTTTGGGCCGATGAAATCGTGAGCATCGCAGATGAAGCAACGGGGGACAGCACCACAGACAGGGACGGCAAGGAAACCGTCAGTCACGAGAACATCGCGCGGTCGCGTCTCCGCGTCGACGCCCGGAAATGGATAGCATCGAAACTTCTACCGAAACGCTACGGCGACAAGCTGCAACATACGGGAGAGGGCGGCGGGCCGATCCCGCACGAGCACACGCTGCCCCCGGAACTGCATGACCTCATCGAACGGACCCTCGGACGGACGGCCAAAGACGCGGGGTGAGGCTCACGCGGCCTACGCTGCGGCTCTCGGAAAGTGCAGGTCGCCGGCCCACAAGACAGAAACCATGCGGCGGTTGGCGCGGG
>JAZGDL010000426.1:0-5860 GCA_036477795.1 Phycisphaerae bacterium | reverse complement strand
CGCCTCGCACGGTGGGGTCGTGACGGCCATCCGCAAGATCGAATCCGCCGGGCCCGCCCTCCGCCGGACGGTGCACCGACTGCAAAAGAGACTCACTAATGACTAAATGCGCTCTGACCCCAAAGGTCACCCTAATGACTAAATGCGCTCTGACCCCAAAGGTCACCCGCTCTGACCCCAAAGGTCACCCTGACCCCAAAGGTCACCTGACCCCAAAGGTCACCGCTGAGAAGGAACTCCTGGAGAAGACCCTTCGCGGAGCAATCAAGGTTCTCACTGACGTGTTGTCTCTCACCAACCCGACGGCGTTTGGCCACGCCTCTCGGGTGCGGAAGGTTATCCGAAAGCTGTGCAAGAAACTGGAACTGAACAACTCGTGGGAGTTTGAGATCGCCGCAATGCTCTCGCAGATTGGTTGTGTCACTGTGCCACCGGACACGCTGGACAAGATGTACCACGGTCGGACTTTGCGGGAAGAGGAGGTCCGGATGTTTGAGGCCCACCCGGCAGTGGGGCGCGATCTCGTCGCGAACATTCCCAGACTGGAAAACGTCGCTGAAATCATCGCCTACCAGCAGAAGCGCTTCGATGGCAGCAGTATCCCGTCGGATTCCCTAGCGGGGAAGGATATCCCCTTGGGTGCCCGTATTCTCAAGGTCGCGCTGGACTACGATACTCTCAAATGGAGTGGGGATACGGACATACAGGTCATGGTCGAGTTGCGGCAACGCTCCGGGTGGTATGATCCCGAGGTACTTGCGGATCTGGACACGGTCATCGGATTTGAGATCGCGCTTGAAATCCAGGAGATCGGAGTCAAGGACCTCACGACGCAAATGATCGTCGCCCAGGATGTGACCACCACCGACGGAATGCTCTTGGTAAGCAAGGGGCAGGAGGTGACTCCATCGTTGCGCCAGCGATTGAGAAACTTCGCACAAAACAGAAAACTGCAAGAGCCGATACACGTGCTCGTTCGAACTGCGGCTGGTTCGCGCATCGAGCAACACCAGGTACAAGTATAAACCAATAGGAGACTATTGATATGAGCCACACTGTGCTCTTGGTAGACGATGAGCCGAACGTTCTCGATGGATTGACTCGCGTTCTGCGGAAAGAGTCGTACAAGATACTGACGGCTAACTCGGCGGAAGAAGCTGCCGGATTCCTGGCGAACAACAGCATCGATTTGATCATCTCTGATGAGGAAATGCCGGGAATGTCCGGGACCGAGTTCCTCGGCAGGGTCGCCAAGGAGTATCCTGAGACCGTCCGAATCGTCCTTACCGGCCATCCCTCGCTTTCCGCCGCCCTGCGTGCCATTAACGAAGGGCAGGTCTATCAGTTCTTCACCAAGCCCTGCAACGAGATCGACCTGGCCATCACCATCCGCCACGCCCTTGAACAGAAAGACCTGCTAGCCAAGAGCCGTGACCTACTCGAAGTCACAAAGCGTCAATCCGCGCTCATTGACGAAGCGAGGTTCGCCCGACGCCTGCGCGACGCACCGCATAGGCAGCGAGCCGAGACGACCGCCAAGCAGCGCGAATCCGCGGACGCCCGTGAGCTGCTTGAGGAAATGGAGGATGCGGTCCGCAACGGCAGGGAGCTGCTCAGGGATGTTCGATGCGGTGTGCCGACCGCCGAAGCGTCATCCGAAGGGTAACCACGAGCCCACCTTCGGCTCCCTAACCTCTTGTTCTCTTTCCGGCTGAACGGTTACGTTCATCCTGGGCGGGGTCACAGTACGGCGAAGTAGTTCTCACAGGCGGCGTCGAAGGTGGAACGCTCCATCTTGGGCTCCACGCCGTTGTACGACGCAAAGTTCATGATCTGCAGCAGCAGGTCGCGCGGGTGGCAGCAGCGGAAGGGTCTCTTCTTGGCTTTGTAGTGCGTCTCGATCAGGTAATCGATGGCGTCGGCGTTCTTGGCTACGTTGAGCTTCCTGGCGAACATATCCATGAGGGCCCGGAACTCCTCTTCCGTGGGGTCCTGGACGTTGATCTTGTAAGGGATGCGACGGAGGAAGGCGTCATCGACCAGGTCCTTGGGCTCCAGGTTGGTCGAGAAGATGATCAACTGGTCGAAGGGCACCTGAATCTTCTTGCCGTTGGAGAGGATCAGATAGTCATAGCGCTTCTCCAACGGCACAATCCAACGGTTCAGCAGTTCGATGGGCGGCATGCGCTGCCGCCCGAAGTCGTCGATCACCAGCGTCCCGCAGTTGCTTTTAAGCTGTATCGAGGGCTCGGTGACCTTGGTCTGACGGTTGTACTGCAACTCCAGCGCATCCATGGTCAACTCGCCGCCGACCACGATGGTGGGACGTTTGATCTTGATCCATCGGGTGTCGTAATCATCCTGCAGAAGGGTCGACCTGGTCTCCACCGCCTCGTGATTCTCGGGGTCGTAGAACTTGATGATCTCGCCGTCAACGTAGATGGTGTGCGGAATCCAGATGTCCAGCCCGAAGCACCGGGTGATGCGTTCGGCGATGGTGGTCTTGCCGTTGCCGGGAAAGCCGTACAGAAACAGTCCGCGGCCGGAGTTGATGGCCGGGCCCAGACGATCGAGCACCGCTTCGGACAACAGGATATCGGAAAACGCCTCCCGCACGGCGGCTTTGTCGGGATGCTCAACGGTAATGGATTGCTGTTTGACCGATTCGATGTAGTGCTCCAAGAGCACCGGGGCCGGACCGACGTACATGCTCTCGTCAAGATAAGCCCGAGCTCGGACCCGCCCGCTTTCACTGAGGGCGTATTTGAAATCACCCATGGACTGGTCTTTGTAGAAGATGTGCTGGTCCTTCTTGAGGACGGCCAGCACATCCTTGACCGGCTTGGAGGGCAGGCAAAGGTCGCGCTCCACCTGGCGCCCCATGGCCTCTCCGACGCTGAACAGGTACTTGCATACCAACGCGTCGACCAGCGATTCCGGCAGGCCGGTCTCGGAGAGCGTCTCCGGAGCGGCTGGATAAATGGTAGCGGGATCAAATTCTTCGGTAGTCACGGTTTTCGCCGGAGATCATCAGAACTTAGTGCCCCGAAAGGTGATGTAGGCGGGACCGCCGATGACCACCATCAATGCCGGGAAAATGAACAGGATGAGGGGGATCAGCAACTTGACGGCGGTCTTGCCCGCGGCTTCCTCGGCTGCCTGTTGCCGCTTGCTGCGAAGCGTGTCGGACTGGATGCGCAGGGTCTTGCCGATGCTGCTCCCGAATCGCTCCGCCTGAGTGATGGTAGCCACCAGCGTCCGGATCTCTCGTACGTTGGTGCGCTCTGCCAGATGTTCCAGCGCCTCGGCCCGGGGCAGACCCATGTTCATTTCGGCGTTGGCGATCTGGAATTCCTCCGCCAGTTCCGGATAAGATGCGGCCATCTCATGGCTGACACGCTGGATAGCCGCGTCCATCCCCAAACCTGATTCAATCATGATCACCATCATGTCCAGACTGTCCGGCAAACCTTTCTTGACGGCGGCGGCGCGTTGGCCGGCCACATGCGAAAGGTACAGCTCCGGCAGCCAGAAGAACAGGGCACCGCCAAACACCGTCCACACCCCAACCTGCTGGGCTGTATAATTGGCGGACAAGGTCACTATCAGCGAAACCACCACCGCGCCAACCCCCAACACGGTCTTGCTGGCGAGAAAGATGACCGGCGCGGATTCACTGCGAATGCCCGCCGACAGCAGCTTGGCCCGCAGGCGAGTTTGATCCTTTTCACCCAGGGGCATGGCGAATCTGGGTGCCGCCTTCTTGAGGGCGTCCATCATTTGCGGCGACGACTTCTTGGCGAGAGATGACATCGCTCTCTTCTTCTTGGTGTCCGCGTCATCCGCTTCCAGACGACGGACGATGGCGTCGGCTTCTGAGGTGCGCTTGGGGAGTAGTGAGTATATCAGCAGCGCAACACAAACAGCGGCTCCGATACAACCGGCAATAACTTGTGGCGGCATGTTTTCCATTACTTTCACGAAGGGTTGAAGGTTAAAAGGTTGAAGGTTAAAAGTTCGAATTCCCGACTTTCAGCCTTCCAACCTTCAACCTTCCAACCTTCCAACCTTCCAACCTTCAACCTTCCAACCTTCAACTAAACCTTGATGTCGATGATCTTGCGGATCATCGCCCAGCCCAAAAACTCTGCAACCCCCGCGCCGATGAGCAGCTTGTGACCTATATCAGTGTCAGTCAGCTTGCTCGCATAGTCGGGGTTCATGAACATCATGACCAGTATCATCACCGGCGGCAGGGCCAACAGGATTATGCCGCTCATGCGCCCCTCCGCGGTCAGCACCCGCACCTGACCAAACAACTGAATACGGGCCCGTATGATCGATCCGATGTTCTCCAGAACCTCTGCCAGATTACCGCCGGATTGCTTCTGAATCTGAACCGCGGTTACGAAGAAGCTGATATCCATCTGGTCCAGTCGCTGGCGCATGTTGCCCAGAGCGTCCTCTATGGGAATGCCCAGATTCTGCTCCTGGTACACCAGGCCGAACTCCGTGCGGCTGGGCTCCGGCAACTCTCCCGCCACCAGGCCGATGGCGGTGGGCAAGGATTGGCCCGCCCGAAGGGCCCCCACAAGGGCCTCGAACACCTCGGGAAGCTGCTCCACCAGGGCCTGCAGACGCCTTTTCTTGCGAAAATAAATGTACACGATGGGACCGCAAAGGATCGGCAGGGCCAGGATAGCCGCTCGGCCGGGGCCCACCACCATGAGCCCCAAGAAGAACGTTCCGGCGGACGCCACCAGCAGCCGAAACACCACCCGAGCTGCGTTCCAATCCAGATCCGCCTGCATACAGGCGGTCTGGAGCTTCTCAATCGGTTTGAACTGCCCGAACGATTTGAGGAAACCGGTGCCGGCGCCGGCCAGCGCTTGCTTCTTGATGAGCGATTTTCGCAGCTCATCCTCGCTCTTCTCGCCGCGTTTGGGCGTCTTGCCCATCAGTCGGTCGTCGACCCGCTTGACCTCCTGTTTGCGGAGATCTTGGATCAGGCCGAACACGCTCATAAACACAATCGGAATGGCCACGACGAGACAGAACATCATCACCATGGGGTTGGATAGCAGACCCTGAGCGAGAAGTGAGGTTGAGCCGTCCATGTTCCAGATCATCTGTTCCGCTTCTCCTGTTCGAGCACCTCAGGGCCGGTCTCGAGGATGCGCCGATCAAAATTCAGGTCGTCCACGTCGGCACCGTGCGATTTGATCCGGTCCAGGAAGGCCGGCCGCACGCCGGTGCAGATGAACCGGCCGAACGCCTTGCCGTCTTCACCGATCCCTTGCTGCTCGAAAGCCATCAACTCCTGCATGGTCACCACCTCGCCTTCCATGCCGAGCACTTCAGTGACGGAGAGAATCTTGCGTGGACCACCGGTCAATCGTGAGGCGTGCACGATAAGATCGAGGGCCGAGGCGAACTGCGTTCGGATGGCCCGTATGGGCAGGTCGAAGCCGGACATCATCACCATGGTCTCCACGCGCTGGACCGAGTCGCGAGGACTGTTGGCGTGGACCGTGGTAAGCGAACCGTCGTGACCGGTGTTCATGGCCTGGAGCATGTCCAGGGTCTCGCCCCCGCGGCACTCGCCCACCACGATGCGGTCGGGGCGCATGCGCAGGCTGTTGATCAGAAGATCGCGGATGGCGATGCGCCCTTTCCCTTCAATGTTGGCCGGCCTGGTCTCCAGCCGAACCACGTGCGGCTGTCGCAGTTGCAGTTCAGCCGCGTCCTCGATGGTGATGATCCGTTCCGTCTCGGGAATGAACGAGGAGCAGTTGTTCAGCAACGTGGTCTTTCCTGAACCGGTTCCGCCGATGATCATCACGTTGAGACGTCCAACCAC
>JAZGDL010000425.1:0-3118 GCA_036477795.1 Phycisphaerae bacterium | reverse complement strand
CAGGCGTGCCCTGGTGACGACAGCTGCGATGATCCGTTCTGCTGTGCGATCACCTGCGGAATCGATCCGTTCTGCTGCCTCGGCACCTGGGATGCAATCTGCGTCGGTGTGGCGCAGGAGTTCTGCGCCAACGGCGAAGGCGTCTGTGCCAATCCGTTTGCCGGCCCGTGTCTGAATAGCCATTTTGGCCCCGGCTGCGGAAACCAGGACTGCTGCACGGCCGTCTGCGAGATACTACCGACCTGCTGCGACGAGGTATGGGACGATCTGTGTGCTGAGCTCGCCTCCACCACCTGCGACTTCGCCGGCGGGGACACGCCGGACTTCGAGCCCAACCAAGGCTATCGGACCATCGCGTCCTATTCCGCTGAGTGCCCCCCCATTCCGCCTCCAGGGGTCGTCGGATCAGGCAACGGCTTTGATTTGCAGGGGCTGTGGGACTTCGGTGAGTTCCTCATTGACCTGGGCGTAGACAGCGAGAACCTGACTCGCGGCAAGACCATGCGAATCGGCATCATCGAGCACTCAGCGTGGGTCACGCATGAAGACCTCGATAACAAGGTCATTCCCGAGCCGGGGCAGACCATCATTCACTTTGAGGGAGCCCTCATCTCCTCCAACCACGGCACGGCCACCCTTGGCATCACCGTCGCGGAGGATAACGGCATCGGCGTCACTGGAATTGCTCCCGAAGCGCAGGGGTACTTCTTCCCCATCGTCAGCCTTGAGGAAGGCGGGCGCACGCTAAACGCCATCGCCAGTGCCCTGTTGGTCTTCGAGCACGGCGATGTGCTTTCCTTCTCGTTTGGACCGGCTGGCTGCGGAACCCTGGCCAGCGGTCAGTCCGCGTGGACGATGCTTCGCATGGCAAGTGACCTCGGCATCACCTGCTGCATCTCCGCCGGCAATGACTGTTGCAACCTCGACGAAGATGACGACGATGGGGCAGCCCTGGGAGATAGCGGGGCCATCGTGGTGGGAGCGGGCTTCCCCGGCGCTCCGTTCTGCCGACTTGGCTTTAGTAACCACAGCGACTGCGACACCGGCCGGGTCCATTGCCAGGCCTGGGGTACCGGGGTGGCAACAACCGGCTACGGCGATCTGTTCAATCCGGGTGCGGAATTCCCGGAGCAGGGTGACCCCAACCGGTCCTACACCCAGACCTTCGGGGGCACCAGTTCAGCCGCCCCGATGATCGCGGCCATCACGGCCAACCTGCAGGGTATCTCCAAGATGTTCTTCGGTATCCCACTGATGCCCGAGCAGATCCGCGGCGTCGTGAGTGGAAACGGCTTCTTCCAGTGCGGTGCGCCGTGCATCCCGCAAGTCCTCTGTGGCCAGGTAGACGGCTTCGAGTGCTTCGGCGACGGTGATTGCGACGAGGATCCGAACGCGATCGGCCTCTTCCCTGAAGTTGTGACGGCGGCTGAGGCGCTGATCGCCGGCACCTGGTTCGACGGCTCGCCGCTGATCGATGATATCGATGTCCTGCGAGGCACGCTGCTCTTTGGCAACAAGTTCTCCATCAAAGCCTCGGACAACAACCGCCTGGCCATCAAGTCGCAATTCACCGGGACGATGGCCAACATCGACCTGGGGATCATCTACCTCGCCGCCGGCCAGATCACCGACCTGCTGATCACCGCAAACTCAGATATCGAGAATGTCGCCAGCATGACAATCGTCCACGAGGCGCACGCCAGCGACGCTGACCTGGTCTGTCCTCCACCTATCTCGGGCACCGCCTTGGTGTTCTACGAGATGTACGACTGGAACTTCAATCGATGGTCCTTCGTCGCGTTCGACAACCTGGCCGGGGCCGATCCGCCTGAGCTGGGCTGCCCGATACCGCCGTTCAATACCTACCCCGTCAATGGGCCCACACGCTTCGTCCGAGCGGGCGACGGCCGAATCCTCCTGCGAATCTGGACGCTCTCCCTGGGCCTGACCTTTGGCGGCTTCGGCGGTGCGCACAACCCACCCTACGTTGTTCGCCATGACTGGATCGACATCCAGGTCGGAGGTGGCGGCCCAGGAGACATCGTCATTCCGCCGTAATCGCGCACCCGCAACCATAGAGGCACAGTCGCCTCGGCCCCACCATCTCAAACGCCTACCACTCCCCGACCACGGGGAGTTTTCTTTGCGCGGGGCACTTAGCTTAGGAATCGACGGGCACGAGCGACGGGGTACGCAGCCAGCGTCTTTGGTGGTCTCACGACGACCCGATCCATGACGGCACAGAGCGCCGCGGGCTCATCGATCGTCCGGACGACTTGCCCCCGGACTTGCCCACGAGACCGGACATGCTCAGCCTTGCACGGTCGGACGCACGTAGGTCATTCGCACGCGATTGCCCGGCGCGGTAAACTCCACCTCGGTCATGTAGGCCCGCATTAGAACGATGCCGCGCCCGGCGGGAATCTCGACATTCTCCGGACGGGTCGGATCAGGCACCGCCTGAGGATCGAACCCTTCACCCTGGTCCTCGATCTCGATGACGATTCGGCCGGAGTCTACTCGGTATCGAACCGTCACCTTCTTGCGTGGATTGTTGCGGTTGCCGTGCAGAATGGCGTTGGACAGCGCCTCTTCGAGGGCCAGTCGCAAGGCAAAGCAACTGGCGCGATCGTAGCCGCGCTGCTGCGCCGCCGAGATCAGCGATCGCTGGGCGCGCTGGACCCCGCGCCGCGAGCTACCGAGCACCAGTCGATGCTCAAATCGTGCCTGAGGCGAGCGTTGCGTCATGCTGAGGTAAGTGTTGTGGGTGGGCTAGCCGTGGGGCGCTCAGGAGCGCTCTGCGGGCGACGCGGGCCGGGGCCTCCTAGGTGAAGCTGGCCAAGGCCTGATCTTCGCTGTCGTGGATCTGGAAGAGCCGGTTGAGCTTGGTAATGACAAAGACCTCGTAGATCCTCGGATCGATATTAGCCAAGCGGAGCTGCCCGTCCTTGCTGCGTATCTTGTTGTTGATGGTGATCAAGGTTCCAAGGGCGGCGGAGGAAAGGTGATCCACGTTCTGGAAGCTGATGAGGACCTTCGGCTGCGGCGTCTCGTCAACGAGTCTCGTGATCTCCTCGCCGATCTGCTGGATGTTCGCCTCATCGAGAATGTTGCGGTC
>JAZGDL010000424.1:0-4280 GCA_036477795.1 Phycisphaerae bacterium | reverse complement strand
CCTGGCGACCAGCCGCCGCGTGGCCGTTGCGCTTGCGGACGGCTTCGATGATTGTCTTGGGGTCGATCCGCTCGTGGACGTGCAGGGAGACGGTGGGCACCTCGAAGCTGGTGTGCTCAGCCTTGCCCGCCCAGACGAGCTGGGGGTCGAGGTGCGGGTCGTACTCGTGTTTCTTCTTCTTGCCCTCGTCCTTGTCAGTATCCGGCGTAACCAGCTCCACGGGCGGGTTGTTGGCCCGCTTCTTGTCCTTGTGGTCGTAGGACTCGACCGGTCGTTTCCTGCCTGACTTGCCAGCCGCCGGCTTTTTCACTCTCGCCATGCTGCATGCCCTTTTCGCCCACGCCAGAACCGACCGACCATTGTCTCCGCAACACAAGTCACCGTCCAGCACGCACGCGAATCACGTTGCACGTACCCGAATCCACGCGCACAATATGTCGAGGCGGAGGGAGGAAGTACGGTCCGAAACAGCGGGGTTTTCACCCTCTTTCGCAGGGTTACACCTTCTTGGAGATAAGAACACGATGTCGCATTCCACATCGCTGCCCGAAGAACCGCAGCTTGCCCAACTGCGTGCGTTCATCATTCGTGCGTCCGGTGGCGAGACCGATTCGACACGACTGGCCGAGTGCTTTGCGCTCCTCGACTGGCTTGCCCGCCGAAAGGATGGGAGATGCCCCGTCCGCGATTTGCCGCCCGAATACTGCTGCGAGATACTGTGCGTGGCCGACGAGGACGGTCTCATCGAGTTTGGCCATCGAAAACTCGCTATTTCGGTGAGCACCAACACGATCGAACTGTTTCCCGATTGGCGATGGCGGAGTGTTACTCGCACTTTGGGCGGATCGCACGCCGAGATACTGGCCGTGTTTGCCGAGGAGGACGCCCGCTGCGAGGCGTGTCACGGGTTTCATCCGGACGTTCGTTGGCACGTTTGTCTCACAGCCCCCGTACGAAAGGCGTTGGCAGAGTGGGAACTCTCGTTGACGACGCCTGCCGCTGGGGGTCAGGCCATCCCTGCCGGATCTGATCATCCCCATCCGCAACGACGCGGGCGAGGTGCACCAGTCGTAACTGACCCCAAGGAAGATGCGCGGATCGCGTCTTCATGGGAAACCGGCAGCCACCGCACCTACGCTGATTGCGCTAGAGAACTCGGACTGAGCGAATCTGAGGTTACACACGCGCTTGATCGGCATCGGCACCGCAACAGAAAGCAGTAAACGACAGGTGAGCGGTCGGCGAACGGCGCCGGAATAACTCGCTGTCAAGCGGTTTCTTTCATTCCGGCGCACTTTTTTCATCGCGATTCTTCGCCGCGCAACACGACACATCCCGGGGCGTAGCAATGGAATAAATCCCCGCCGAATTATTCCGTTCCAAGCCAGGGTGTATGTTTCAGAACGGCGTCGCGCAACGGGCGCACGGCGAACGTTGGAACGTGTGAGAATTAGCGATGAGTGAGGAGATACTCTTGGATGTACGTGAAGTGGCCGGGAGATTGAAGGTTAGCGTCCGGCAAATATGGAAGCTCTGCGCCAGCGGACGGCTGTGCCCGCCTGTTCGATTGGGGCGATCTGTTCGCTGGCGCGCGAGTGATATCGACGAATTCATTCGGGCTGGCTGTCCGGCACGAGCTGACTTCGATGCTGCGGTCGCTGCGGGGAATGGAGTTGCCCAGTGAGAAACCAAAGCGAAGCCCGCGCGGCTTGGCGGCACGGCGCGGGCGTTAGCAATCAACCAACACCCATTATACCCCACGACCACCCCTACCGCCACATTCTGGTTGACCGCCCCAACGCATTTTGGGAGTGGGATTGGCGCACTCGGGAATACGAAGCCCGGCGGCGGAAGCGTTCCACGGTGAAAAGCCTGGAACGACGGCTTGAGTCGCTTGAGCGTGCCCTGGCTGACTTGCGGTCTGGCCGAAAGGTGAACGGGAATAGGGAGCCTAGCCGCGTCATCCCGACGAAGGTGCAGGTTCCGCGCGGGGTAGGGCGCGCTCTGCGACGGAGGGCGCGGGAATGACCGGTCTTCCCTTTGAGATCGCAGCCCGCCTTGCCGAACGCGGGCAGGTGGTGTTCACCGCCAACGTCGACGGCAAACCAGTCACTTTCGAGCGGTATGCTCCCGGAAACGGTGAGCAGCGGCGCAAGGTGGCGGCGCGGTGGTGCGAGGACTCGCGGTTGTGGGGCGGGACCAAGCCCAGCAGCGACACCGTCGTGTCGGCGCTGGAACAGGCCGAGCTTGAAGCGATGGCCACGGACGATGCGCTCGAAAAGCAGTACGAGTCAAGTGACGAGACGTCACAGGCGGCCTCTTACGCCGATGGCGGGGTTATCGTCGAGCTTGCATGGAACACCGACGTCGGCGGGCCGGACTTCATCGTCTATGAGCGCGCCACCGGCAACGTGTCCCGTACTGAGCGCGTGGATACGGCCCGTGGCGTCATTGTCCCCCCATCCGTCTGTGCGGGAATCGTCACGCCGGGCACCCCCGTACCGGGGAGCGTCTTGGTGCCGACGGACTGTAATCCGGCTGGTGAGGATGAGAAGCAGCTACGGCGCGAAATCGAGGCGTTCATCAACCGGTACGTCGAGCTGCCGGGGGACGCGCTGTACGTTGTGCTTGACTACGTGCTTTTGACCTGGGTCTACGACAGCTTCGATGAACTGCCGTATGTGGCCTTTCGGACCGCAGACGCGGGCCGTGGAAAGTCTCGCGCGATCGAGACGGTGGGAGCTATCTGCGACCGTCCAATGTTCGTCGGTGGTGGATCGTCGTCGGCTGCCACATTGCGGCTGTTGGATATCTTCAGCGGAACACTGGTCGCGGATGAATTCGACTTGAAGCGAGATACGGAGCTGGCGTCAGCGCTCACACAGATTCTGAATCAAGGGTTTCAGGCCAACCGTCCGCTGGTCAAGTGCGACGGTGAAGCTAACCAGCCCAAACCGTTCCGGTGTTACGGTCCCAAGTTGTTCGCCTTGCGTCGCGGATTTGCCGACGATGCCACCGAAACCCGGACCATTAGCATTCGGATGACACAGCGGACCCGGGCAGACATTCCGTTGTCCCTGCCGCGCGCGAAGTTTGACGGTGAGGCGTTGACCCTTCGCAACAAGCTGCTGGGCTGGCGGTTTGCGAATCTCGGGCGCATCGCCGTTGACCCGGCCCATGCAGACTCGCAGCTTGAAGACCGGCTGAACCAGATTGGCCTGCCTCTCCTGGCGGTGGCCCGGTCGAAAGACCAGCGGGATCGAATCGTCACAGCATTGCGGGAGCAGCAGGCGTGGGTAGCGTCCGACCGGGGTGACACCCTGGCCGGCGAAGTGTTCGCCGTGGTAGTCGAGACCGTCGAACCCGAGGCGGTCGTCCGCCCCAGCGAAGTGGCCGCTGAAATCAGCCGACGCCGGGCCGCTGCCGAGCGCGTCGAGCTTGAAAAGCTGCCCGACCGGCGACGGGTGACGCCACACAAGGTGGGCAAGCTGCTGCGGAAAGACCTGGAGCTACCGCCATTGCCCAAGGATGCCGCGGGAGCGCGCTACCGGCTGGATCCGCTGCGCCTGCAGCAGTTGTGTCAGCGGTTCGGGCACCCCGTTCCAGAAACATCACCAACGTCACCAACATCATCGTCACCGGAAACGTCCGCCGAGAAACCGCGTTTGTGGCCTGAAAACGGGGGTAGTGACGTTAGTGACCTTAGTGACGTTGCTGCGGCGACGGGTGACGTAGGTGGCGCCGCAGACGGCCCGGACGCGCCTGGCGGAGATGATTCGCGTATGGGGTGGGCGAGGCGGTGATTGACAGGCTATCAGTTTAGTGATATCATGGTGTGTATGAGCGACATTGATGAGCAGCTACGTGAGGCGGCCCGCAACAGCGGGCTCTCTATCAAGGCAATGAGCGACCGAGCGGGCATCCCGTACGCCGCAGTGCACGGCTTCGTCCGCAGCGACGGTCGCACGATGACATTGCGGACGGCGGCCAAGCTGGCCGTGTTGCTGGGTTTGGAGCTGCGACCGGTGCGGCGGCGGAAAGCAAGACCGAAAGGATAGGCTATGGCCAGTATCACGCGGGAACCCGCGGGGCGGCGGACGATTCAATTTGTAGGAGCTGATAAGCGACGCCGGAGTATCCGGCTGGGCAAGGCGTCCCAACGCACGGCTGAGGCGGTCAAGTTTCGCGTCGAGCAGCTAGTGACGGCAACCATCACAGGGCACGCGATGGACGATGAAACCGCCCGGTGGCTGGCCGAGCGGGACGCCGTGATGCTGGAC
>JAZGDL010000423.1:0-11916 GCA_036477795.1 Phycisphaerae bacterium | reverse complement strand
CGCCGAAACCGCATATGGCGAAGCCCATCACCGTGAAGTAATTTATCGAAAGCGCCGCCAGGACGGCTACCATCATCGCGATGGAGCGGCCATAAAGGTCCACGCTCAGACGGTATATGGCATAGTAGCCCAGCAGCAGGAACAACGACTCGATTCCCACGATGGATGAACGGGCTGCGGGGGCGACGAGATAGACCAGCGAATATAACATGAACAGACCCGGCGGCTTGATGTCGCTCATGTCGCGGTACAGCACATCCCCGTGGGCCATTCGATATCCGAAGCTGGCGTAGATGTAGCTGTCGTCCGCCTCGATGGGGCAGCAATAGGCGGCCACTCGACCGGCCAGGTGAACGCCGGCAATCAACGCGATGACGCCAACGGTCAACAACCAGCGTCGGGCGGGGCTGGGCCGCGGTGCGCCGTGTTCATCAAGTTCCCGTTGTTCGTTCATGTGTGAAACAAAGCCACAAGCATGACCTGCCCGGCCTCTTGAAGCGGTATCCACAATAGAGCGAAAGGCAGCATATAGCATGCGGCCCCAAACATGGACAACATCCAGCGTGATCGATCGAATGGCAAATGCCGCAACATCCGCCAGCCGGTCGGAGCCAACAGAAAAGCCGGCAGCACCAGCAGCAGCCCGTGATCAACGACCACTCGCGGGAGCATGATGCCGGCCACCAGATTGATCCCCATCCATACGGTCAGGGCCTTGTCGAAAGACTGCTGGTGGGAGTCCCTCTGCTGGTGCGAGTCCTGTTGCTGGTGCGAGAATCCTTTCTCGCACCCCCCCGCCGGTTCAGCGTCTGCATCATCATCCAGCAGCCAGCTTGACGCCGCAGCCAAGGCCAGCACCAGCGCCGGCATAACCTGGTCGGACCAGCGGGCCGCCAGACGCCACACGTCCTGCGATCCGATCCGGGCGGCCACCCCGCTCAATGCCAATGATCGTCCAATCGGTCGGTCGCACATGGTGTCGATCATCAAGGCGACGCCGAGGCCCAGCCCGACGGTCACGACGAATCCAACGACGCGACGCCACACCGTTCCTGGAGCAAACACGATCGGCACCAGAACACCCAGGCACAACGGTGAGCAACCGCAGGCTGTTCCAAGCAACAACACCCCGGCCCAGCCCCATGTGCCACGGGCGGCTGGTCCGCCCGTGTTGGCGCCGCGTCCGAAGAGCTCAATACCAGCCAAGGACAGGAACGCCGCGAGCGCATCCCATTGAGTCAGCCGGCCCTGGGCCAACAAGCTGGAGACCGCCACCGCGAATATGACGCAAGCCACCGTTCGGCCGGCATCGGCCCGGCGCGGACCGTTGACCGGTAGCACACCGGATAGCAGGATCGTACCAGCCACCAGACAGACCGCGACAGCCACAGCGGGCCCACCGGAAAGTACGTGCGCTTGATCATCTGTTGCCAAGGTCACCGCGGAACGCGCCGCCGCCGTGGCAATGATCCAACCGCAGCACAGCACGATAATGCTGAAAGTTGAAGGTTGAAAGTTGAAGGTTGAAAGTCGGGCCTTGGAACCTTTAACTTCCAACCTTCCAACCTTCAACTTTCAACCCTTCCCTTCGTGCCTTCGTGCTTTCGTGCCTGGTATTACGACGCGGCGGACAGTTCAGCAAGCTTGTTGCGGATGACGGTAAGACGATGCTTCATGAGGTGTCGGTCGGCAATGATGGCCCGCGCCTGATCGCACGCCATGGAACGAGCATGGTCGTCGCTCAGCAAGGCCCGAACCTGCTTGAGCATGCCCGGAACGGATGCGCAGGCTGGGAGGGTTTCGAGCACCTCACCCAGTTGCGGGTGAGATTCATTCAGAACGGTCTGGTCGCGGCGCAGAGTCACACAGCCGCCGGCCATCACCACGTCGAGGCAGCGTTGTACGGCCTCGGGAGCGAACACCGGGCACACAACCACGCGGGCGGCGTTGTACACTTCGTTGCGCCTTTCGGCCGTTTCCGGCGGGGCGTGTACCCGGCTGACCGGAACGCGAGTGTGCTGCCATCCGTGTCCGAAAACCTGCACATCGATTCGGGCGTCGAGAAGCGCCTGCACCCATGCCCGCACGACGAGCGTCGGCAGAACGCGGAGTCGGATCATGCTGATCAACTGCTCACACAAGGCATCGTCGTGCATGGTGACCCCGCTGCTGCGCTGGGCCGCTTCCAGCACCTCGGACGGTGTGGCATCGAGCCTTCGGGCACCTTCGACGCAAATGCCCTTCCAAAGGGCTGAGTGGCTGGCCAGTTCGATGCCGCTAGCCGCCGGGGCAAGATCAACCACATCCGCGAAACAGGCCACGTCGAATAGCTCGACATCGGGCATGTCCAGCGGATGAAAGGCGTCGTCGTCACAGGCCGCTTCCAGAAGCTCGACGCGCCGGGGGTCAACACCGGTCTTGACGGCTGCCTCCACCAGTTTCGGAGCAGCCGCGAAGACCACGTGGTTGGGGCCCAAGCCGTCATTCCCGCTTGTCGCCGACAGTGGCGGTGCGTCCGGCAGCAGCCAGCTAACCGTGCACAGTTGTGCCGGAACGTGATCACGCAGCGGGCCCCAGCCGCCGTTGAGCAACACGGCGCCCGCCGCCTCGACAGCGGCGAGCGTTCGGATGCGTGACAGGCTATGACACTTATCCGGTCGATCCGGAATGTTGACGCGGATCGGCCAACCCATGCGGGTGGCAGCCGCCTGGATGGCCCGGGCGGCCTGGGCGCACGCCGGCCGCGGATCCAGACTCATGACAACGATTTCGCGCGGTGGCAGCGGCTCAGTGTATCGTGCGGCGAGCGTGGTGCTGCAAGCCGCCACCTGCTCGGACTGTGTCTCCGCGATTCGCGATGAGGCATGCTCCATCGAGACCCGCATCGATTCGACCGCACCGGATTGGGCATAGGGCGGGATGAGCATCTTGCGAGGGGCTTCGTACCCCGGGACGGAGGCGAAGAATCGTGCCACCGCGTCGCCCAGATCCGGACCGGAAAGAAGAATCAAGCGGCGCCTCCCAATGTCTTGTGAAAAATCAATCAGCGAAAGGGCCAGTCGAATGTTCAGCAAATCCTGCTCGTACGCAAGAACAGCGCAATACCGCGGTGTTCGTTCGAGCAGGTATTTGATTTCAAAACCGCTGCCCAGCGGCGATACCAGGGTATTGCCGTTGTCGGGCGCGAAGGTGTCGACCAGCGCTTGGGCGCGTACGCGGGGCACGGAAGTGCGGCCGAACCAGCGCCCGCCGTTGTCGCCATCGGCAATCCGAAATGTGGGGACACCGTCGCGGCTGACAGCCGGCGTTACGTTCGGCGGAATCGCCAATTCCGCCAAGAGCCGGGCAATGTCCGGCTGGCACTGGCGCAGAGCCGTGAGGTTCCTGTCGAACCAGTCGCATCGAGTTGCAGCCACAGCACTACCCGCCATCGATCCGTCACCCAGCGGGACGTTGAATGTTCAGGTTCTCGAACCGCTGGAGCGAGATCCCCATCTCGCTCCTACCGTGGACACGCTGGAAAGCCTGTCCCACATATGGGTGCGAGAAAGGATTCTCGCACCAGCAGACGCTTGAATTCAGACGGCCCGACCAGCCGCTCAGCCGCCAAGGGCTATCACTACCAGGAAGATCGCAAACCCGCCCCACAACGCCGCCGAAATCCACAGGGGCCAAGCCGGCAGCGGCGGCGAATTGCCGGCGGGAATGCTCGGGTCGTTCCAATCCACCTTGGGACGCTTTTGAGGATCGTTCTTTTCGCCGTCCGTCGTCATTCATCGACTCCCAACTGCCCACTTCTACAATCGAAACCGCCCCACAGCCTCACTGCGATTCTGCGATCAGCGTCACCGGGATCAGCACCTCGGGCTGACCCTCCACGTTGGTGCCGACTCGCACTTGGGCGGTGAGAATGCCCGTCGGCGGGTTTCCTGCCACTTCGATGAGCACGTGCTTGATGGCCCTGCTCTGTCGACCGGGCAGGGCAGCAGCCCGGGCTGTTATATACGGCTGATTCGTCTCGATCTCGCCCAACTCCAGCGAAGTGTATGAGGTCGATTCAATCTTGACCATACGCTGCGACTTCGGGCCGCCGCCGGAATACAGCACCACCATCGCCGGGTGTACCTCCACCAGGGGGCGCACCCGTGCGAAGACCGGGATCCGAATCAACGGCTGGTCCACCACGTTTGTGCAAATATCAAGGAAGGTCCCGAAAGGGCCGGGCGTGGCCGATTCGCGAATGCGAAGCTTCAACGTGTATTCGGACAGATCGTTCTGATCGATCTTCACCTCAATATTCGGTCCGGCGTCAACCGCCAGGATGTCAAACGGCTGACGACCATATGACGACACTTTCACCGGCACCAAAGAATTGCCCGGCAGGACCGGAGCCAACTGCTTGATCTGCACCGGCCGAAACTCGAGCACGCCGATCACCTCACCATTGATCGAAAGGTTCGACTGTGCCGTCTGATCACCAACGTTAGCGGTGATGGCCAGCCGGCTCATCACCCGTCCGATCACCGCGTCGGGGTCAACGTGCAATTTGATTCGCACGCCGGTCCGATCGTCTCGGGCCATCGGCCCGGTGGTGTATGTTAGGCCTGCATGCGAAAACTCCAGAGACTCCACCTCCAGGCTCAGGCCCGACTCGGTGGGGAGCAGTTCGACGACATCCGGCATCCCCTCCCCGGGACGCAAAGAGCCGAAGGACAACCGCTGCACGGGTCGGCCCTTGACCAGCACCTCGAACAAGGTGACGATCTCCGCCGTCAAATACAGCTTCATCCGCGGCTCGAATGGATCATTCGAGGTAACGGTCACGCCCTTGCGCTGCTTGCCCACGCGCCCGGTTGAATCAAACACCGCCACGATCTCCAGAAGCTCGCCGGGTTCCACGCGCCGCTGTTCTTCGTCCAGCGCTTGTGGAATGGTGCAACCGCAACTGGCATGGACGCGCTCGATGTGCAGATCGGAGTTGCCCTGGTTTTCCAGGATGAATCGCGCCGTGGCCTTTTCGCCCTGTTTCATCCTGCCCAGATGGACCGTGCGCTCCCGGACCACCACCTTGGGCTCCTTGGTCCCCCGCCCGGGATCGGCGCGGACATCCGCCACCGCCGACGCCAGCAGCACGCCAAGCGACACCATGGCGGATAACACTACATCGCAAAGCAGGCGGAAAGTGTAGGGTCCGCCGTGCGGACCACCCCGTGCCCGCCAACCAATCTCGCGTTCGTGGTCCGCACGGCGGACCCTACGCGTCTCGTGCGCCCGGCAACACGCGACTCTATCCTGTACTGACAGTCTCCCTGGCATATGTCTTGCTACTGCCTGTCTTGCCTACTGCGATTGCGCCCGGCTCACCTCTCTGCCATCCGGGCACCGCGTTCTCGGTCCTGGCGCCACTTCAACTGGTGCGCTATTCTATCGGCGCCCCGCCAAGCGGGAAAGTAATTCAAACGCAACAAAGCCGCCCGCTACCCGCGTTGGTTGGTGTTTCGCGTGTGGTGGAGCAGTCTGGTCCTGCAAAAGCGCGTTCTGTAGCGCCACCCCTTGTGGGTGGCGCATTCACCAGGCGGCGCCACCCACAAGGGGTGGCGCTACAGCGGTTGCCGTGGGCTAAACACGTACCCGCGTTGCGGTCCGGCTGGGGCCTCGTATAATGCCCGAGCTTACGTTTCCCATGCAAGCCGCGCTTGGAAGGGAGTCAGCGCCATGAAAAAACTTCGTCTTTTCACCCCGGGCCCCGCGATGGTCCCTGAAGAGGTGCTCCTGGCGATGGCCCAGCCCATCGACCACCATCGAACCGCCCAATTCCGGGCCATGCTCAAGGATGTCACCGGAAATCTGCAATACCTGTTGGGTACCAGCGGAACCTGTCTCACCGTCACGGGCAGCGGAACCGCCGCCGCTGAAGCGGCTATCGTCTCCTGCCTGCCTCAGGGCCACAAAGCCCTGGTATGCCGCTCCGGGAAATTCGGCGAGCGATGGGGCAAAATGTGTGACGCGTTCAACATTGCCAACACCAAATACGAACTCGACTGGGGCCACGGCTTCAAAGCTGACGGCGTCGCCAAGATGCTCGACCAGGACGGCGACATCGACACCGTCATCGTCACCCACAGCGAGACCTCGACCGCCGCGGTCAGCGATGTCCACGCCATCGCCGAGCTGACCCGCCGGCGGGATCTGCTGCTTATCGTCGACGGCATCACCGCGGTGGCAGCCATCCCCGTCAAGATGGACGAATGGGGCATCGACGTGCTCATCACCGGTTCGCAAAAGGCCCTCATGCTGCCCCCGGGCCTCGGTTTCGTCGGAGTGAATGATCGGGCGTGGAAGCGGATCGACAGCGGGACCGCGCCGTTGTTCTACAACAACCTCAAAGCCTACCGCAAAGCGCTCGACAACTTCGATACGCCCTACACGCCGGCCAACGTGATGATCAGAGGCGCCCAAATCGTATTGCGTCACATCAGGGAGGAGGGTGTGGAGTCGATCTGGAAACGAACCGCCGCATACGCCCGGGCCACCCGTGAAGCCGCCGTGGCCATGGGCATGAAGGTTTTCGCTGCTGACCCGGTCGATTCGGTCACGGCCCTGATTATGCCCGACGGCGTTGACGAACCCGCTCTCCGCAAGACCATGCGTGCCAGGCACGGCATGCAGATCGCCGGCGGCCAGGACCACCTCAAGGGCAAGATCATCCGTATCGGGCACATGGGCTATCTTGACCAGTTCGACGCTCTCGGCGTGATCAGTGCCATTGAGCTGTCACTTTTGGAGCAGGGTTACAGGCTCGAACCCGGTGTCGGCGTCGCCGCCGCGCAGCGGGTCTTCGCCGAAAGCGCATGAAGCACGGGCGTCAAGTAGCGCTGCCCCTTGTGGGCGGCGCCCGGGTGCCCAGGTCGGCGCTTGCCCGCGGACCATCCTTTAGGGACTCTAACAAAACGGGGTGAAATCAGAGCCGCGACCGTAAGGGAGCGGTCGACGCCTGACGATTTTCCCGCTTCCTGACGGGCGCGGCTCGGTCTTGTTAGAGTCCTTTTGAATACGATTGTCCTGAGCGCTTGATCCGGGCCGAATGGAAGGGGTGTAGTCGTGATCCGATTCGAATGTGACCGGTGCGGGGCGTTGCTGGCACCGAATGACGCACAGCGGTTCATCGTCAGGATAGAAGCTTTCGCAGCCGCAGGCTCGATTGAGCTGGCCCAGGATGATGCCGACCGCGACCGCTCGGAGCAGATCACACGCCTCATCGAGAGTCTGAACAACGCCGACCCCGACCAGATCGAGGATCAGACCTATCGCAGCATGCGGTTTGATCTCTGCGCAACTTGCCACCGAGCGTACCTGGCCAGCCCTCTTGGCTGACGCGGACGCTTTGACCGCCGGCTGCCTCCACCCCGAACGGTATCAACGCTGATGCGAGACGCTGGTGCGAGACGCTGGTGCGAGAATCCCTTCTCGCACCCTCCCGAAGCCGATTCCTATCTCCGGCGGTGTGGCCCATCTCCTTTGGAGGTGGGGCACACGATGATCAGGTGCCAACATTGCTCGCATGCACTCATCGCTTCCCCTACGTCCAAAGACGTGGGCCAGTGCGCCTGAGAGTGTACTCGATCAGAGGGGTGCAAGTCCCCTCCAGGCATACGCTCTCCGGCCTGTAACTGAAGGTAACTGCGTCGCCGTGAGGCGGGGTGGAGAGCAACCGGAGGTGAACTGTCGGTCCGTAGGATGACGAACGCGAGTCGGCCGGGCGCAGCGGCGAACTGGCTGGCTAACGGCGAAGCCCCGACCTGCCAATGGCAGGAAGCCCAGCACGCTGAGGGGCAGCGTGATAAAGCGATACTGGGGCGCGTCAGGTGGTTGGCGACGGAACGATGGGAAGGTCGGGTACATGAATCAGGGAGACCGGGCAACCGGTCTTCCCTACCCCTATCCCACCCGAATAGCGAATTGCTAATGGCGAATGATGAATCGATCCCCTTTCTGAATTCGCCATTCGCCATTCGCCATTCCACCACCGGTGCTGCCCCTCAACGGCCGTGGCCGTGGGGCGATGAGGCTGACAGCATGGGGGCGACCGCGGCCATTATCGCCGGAAGCTCGGTGTGCTCATTGAGCCTGCTCAGGACGCAATGGCAGGTCGTCGGGCCGGTGAGGTGTACCAGCCTCCATTCACCAATCGAGACCTTGTGCCCTCTGTGCTTGCCGATAACGCAGGGGTAGTCCTTGTGCCTTCCGAAGTTCTCTCGCTGGACCGGCCGGTGGAAAACGACGCCGAGGAAATCATCGTCGCGGCCGTAGGTGGCGGCGATACCGGGACGATCTCCGAACCGTAGCAGGTAGACCGTTTCAAGCCGGAACCCGCCCGGTAAATCGTTGGGAAGGTCGAAGTTGAGACCTGGGGCGTATTGTCTGGCTCTGAAAGGTGAGCTCTTCTGAGCATCGTAAAGCACCAGGAACTTTGTAAACGCCTTCCGGGCATCGACGGGCAGGGCGTCCAAGAGCACGCTGAAGTTGACCTCCGACGCCAGCGCCTTGCTCACTCCGCCCTCAGGCCAGGCAAGAGCTAACAGACCCAGCCCTACAGCGAGGATCACCGCTGCGACCTTCGCTATGGGCATGCGAAAGAACGGGACGTCGGCCGTTCGAGGGCTCCGGGCGGGCTCAACATCCAGCCGGCGCTCGATTGCGGACCACACAGCGTCCGGCACTGGCACGTCCGCATGCCCGGCCAATTCGGAAACAAGCGCCCGAAGCTCGCCCAACTCGGCGGAGCAAGCTGGGCACCCCGCGAGATGCTCCTCCACCTCCCGGCGCTGGTCCGAGGCCATCTCCTCGTCCAAATACAGCCCCAGTTGTGCTTGAATGCGCTCACAATCCATGACGTGCGTACCTGACAGCTAGTCTGCTTGGGGGCCTTCCTTCACCGAAACGCCCCGTACATTCTTTGGATGATCAGCGGCTGTCGTTCCTTCCCGAAATTCGTAACTTTTTTGTAACAATTCACGCAACCGGCTTCGGGCACGGTTGAGCCGCGAGGCTACCGTCCCCATGGTGCTGCCCATGGTCTCGGCGATGGCCCGGTAGTCCAGGCCTTCCTGGTAGCGCAGCAGCAGTATGGCCCGGTCCGCGGGTTTCAGCGTGGCCAACGCATCGTTCACGTCAAGACGGGTTGTGTGGCTGATCTCAGAAGACTCAGCGCGGTCTTCAGCCGCTAAGAGGCGCAACTTTGACTTTGTTTTGTCGGCACCCCTGAGAAGCTGAAGGGCTTGGTTGAACGCGATCCGATAGAGCCACGTAGCAAGAGTGGAACGCCCGTCAAATTCATGTATCCGGGAGAACGCCCGCACATAGGTCTCCTGGGTCAGATCCAACGCGTCGTCCTCGTTGCCCGTCATTCTGATCAGCAACCGGTAGATCTGCCGGCAGGTCCGAGCATAGGCCTCGCGCTGTGCTTCACGGTCTCTGTCGCGACACCGCTGGATGAGTTCGCGTTCGGTCACGCCGGGTTCCCTGTGGGGTGTAATCCGAGATTCAGCGAGCAATGCGACACCCGTGAGCATAACGGGTTGGCGTCGTCTCCGTAAGCCGTGGGAGAGGTTGGAGTTGCGGTAGGGTCCGTGTGACACTTCCGGCGGCTTCAGCGCCGCACGCTGATACAGCCTGAAAGGCTGACCTACAGTAGCCGTGGGCAAGTTCCGCCGAGGCGGGACGCCGCCCACGGTAACCCCAACACCCGTTTCATTCGACCCTGTAGGGGTCGCATAAACGTCCCGTCGCACACGCCGCAGAGAATATACGACCCTTTCAGGGTCGGGTGGGGCGGTGGCGGCGCCATCCGGGGGCGGCGCTACGCTTGCCCCCGGCTATTACCGAGCAGGCCTTCAGCCTGCCACCCCACACGTCGATTCTGTCACGGATCTAGTTCCCTCTCCGAGTCAGTCCGCCACCCTCAGAGAGGATGGGGCCTGCGGCCAGTCTCTAGCGGTGGCAGTTCGCCGAACAAAACGTACGAGGTGTTTTCGTACCAGTCACGGCCCCAGTTGGCCGCCCCGTGCAGCATCATGGCAGCGACAGCCACCGGCACAACCGGTTGCGAGCGTTGGATAAAGGGAACAATGGCTTCCGGTAGATCGTGGCACGCTTCAATGGCGGTATGTTCTTCATCCGTGTCGGGATCGAAACGCGAGAGAACTTCGTTGCGCGTGAGACCTACATGGGCGTCAAACAACAACTCCGGCTGCAACGTATCAACGTCTCGGACCAGGCCCGTGCAGACCAGGTCCACGATCTCTTCGTCCTTCAGGTGGGTCTCTTCGTGCAGCTCTCTTCGGATGGCGCCAAACAAGTCGTAGGTGCGGTCAGGCAACCGGTCTGCCGGTTCAAGGGTGCCACCGAAGGTGTGCAGGTATCCGGCGTGGTAAATGACGCGATCGTTTCGTCGGCCGTAAAGAATGTATCCGTCTGACGTGACGATCGTGGCTGACGTCCCCAGCGCGTTGGCCAAGAAAGGTTCACCGTAAACCCGCACCAGGCCTGCGTTGAACAGGTTGGTCCCCACGAAGTCGCGGTAGTCGGTCTCACCCAACCGGAGCACGAGTCTCTGATCATCAATGGCAGCGCCGCTGAGTCGGCCGAGCACACTGTTGTAGAGCAAGCGGTTAAACCTGGTGGCTTCGTCCTGCTTATCCCGCCAGGTCTTTTCGATCGCAGCTTCAATCTCCGGGTTAGTGCGGCGTCTGATGTCTTCCCATACTACCGTGACGTCATCCGGGCTGAACCGCCCCGTGGCTTGCACGATGAAGGGGGCTCCTTCGACGACTTGACTCACCATAGGCTGCTCCCAATACAAGACGCAGTTCGGGGCAATCTGATCAGAAAACGTAGACGGCTATGAATGAGACCAGCACAGCCACAGCGGCTAACACCCAAATCCAATGCAGCCGCCTGGAGCCGGAATGGGTAATGATCCAGTCGCCGCAGTTGGGACATTTCTCCGCATCCTCGTACACATCATTGCCGCACGACGGGCAGGCTACCAGGTCATCTTCGGGGTCGTCGGAGTCAAGGTCCTGCTCCAACGGCAAATCGCGATCATCGTCGTCGAGTTCGTCAACAAATGTCATGTCTCAGTCGTTTCGGATTAGGTGCCTCTCTCTGACGGTCGGGGTTCGGATTGGAAAGCGGGCAATCGTCCGCGCGACTTGATGATCTCCAGCATGGCCTTGAACCGCGGTGTACCGCACTCTTGACATAACTCGAACAACACGGCCTCAACCGTAGTCACCGCGGCGCCCGCCCGGCGCATGCGGTGCAAAGCGGTATCGTAATCCAGGTGCCCGCGGGAGCCGACAGCGTCGGCGCAGACGAATACCTGATAGTCCATGGTCAACAGATCCATCGCGGTCTGCTGCACGCACACGTGAGTCTCAATACCGCAAAGGATGATCTGCTCGCGGTCGATTTCGCGCAGCCTGACGCGCACGGCCTGGTCGCCGCAAGCGCTGAAAGTTGTTTTGCACAGCACCTCGGCACCGACGCGCTTCAATTCGGCCGACAGTTCCGAGTCGGTGGGGCCGATGCCTTGAGGGTATTGCTCGGTGACCAGCACGGGTAGCTCGAACAAACCGGCCCCCCCGATGAGCATGCCCGACGCCTCGACGATGCGGTTGCGATCCTCGATGAGCCCGAGCAGCTTAGCCTGCATGTCAATCACCAGCAGCGCCGCACGATCCGGATCCAGCCGTGTTGCGTTCATCATGGGGTCAGCCCTTTCTCCGTGTGGGCGATACGCCGTTCATTGCGTGCCAGCAAAGCGTCAAACTTTCGGCGCATTTGGGGGCTGCCCATCCGCCCATCCAGAAACTTGCGCTGATGGATAATTTTGATGATCTGGGAGGCGTCGTG
>JAZGDL010000422.1:0-12724 GCA_036477795.1 Phycisphaerae bacterium | reverse complement strand
AGAGTCCCTATGCCGTCGCAAAACTTGCCGCCCACCATCTGGTTTCTATTTACCGTGAGGGTTACGGCATGTTCGCGTGCGCCGGCATTCTGTTTAACCATGAATCTCCGCGACGCGGTGAGGAGTTCGTCACGCGAAAGATCACCAAGGCGGTGGCCGCAATCGCCGCCGGTAAACAGGACTCCCTTCAACTCGGCAACCTGCAGGCCAAGAGGGATTGGGGCTACGCGGCGGAGTACGTCGAAGCCATGTGGCTCATGCTGCAGCAGGATGAACCCGTTGATTACGTCATCGCCACCGGCGTGACACATTCAGTGCAGGAGTTTGCTGAGTTGGCGTTTCAATCAGCCGGACTGGACCACCGGCAATACATCACCTACGACTCCAGCCTGACCCGGCCGCGCGAGCCCAACGTCCTGCAAGGCGACCCCGCCAAAGCCAAAGAGAAGCTCGACTGGACGCCCGCGACCACCTTCGAGGAGTTGGTCGACATCATGGTCCGGCACGACGTCGATCAGATCAACGCCGAACACCCCGACGGAACCACCGCGAAATCCACCTAGTGCTCCGTCACGCCTCAAATGATAGGTGGTGCTGGTGCGAGAATCCTTTCTCGCACCCATCCGCTACGGGAATCCCTTCCCGTGGCCTGCCGCGACGGGGGACCGAGAAGGGATTCTCGGTCCAGCGTCCCGACGGAACCACCGCGAAATCCACCTAGTGCTCCGTCACGCCTCGAATGATGGGTTACATCGCCCAGCGCGGCACGTTTAGCGGCGACCCGCAGGGGAGCACTAGCTCACCAACCGGACAAGATCGCCACGGGCCCGCCGCACCGCCAGATAGTTCGGGCCCCCAAAGTCCTCATCCTCCAGGGAATAATCGCCCACGGCGACGTGGTCCGGATAAATCTTGCCCACCGCAAACCCGTGGCGATCGAAGAACGCGTAAAAATCCCGCAGCAGGAACTTGGTGATGATGTTCACCCGCCCGTACTCGAACTGGACCATGTCGACTTTTCCCGCGGCCAGCGTCTCGGTCAAGCCGGCCAACACCTGATGCTCCATCCCTTCCACATCGATCTTGATAAAGTCGATGTGTTTGATTCCCTTCCGCTGCACGTACCCATCGCCCGTTATCACCTCACCGCGGGCTTCGCTGACCGGCAGGTCGTGCGGGTAATCTGTGGAGGTTGTCAGAGCGTCATTGCCGGAAAAGCAACGCAGAGCGATGCTGCCGTTCCCATCAGACAGGCCGCACGAGTTGACGGTGATCTTTCCATCCTCCTCGACGTGTTTGCGCAGCTTCTCCACGGTAGGCGGCATGACCTCAAAGCAGTGGATCTCGGAATGGGGAAAGATGTTCCGGGCCATCATGGTCCACTGCCCGACGTTGGCCCCGACGTCAAACAGGCAGCTCAACGGCCGGCCCCGAAGGGCCTCCAGCACGAAGCGTTCGCCGTTGGTATCGTGGTCGTAATTCAGGTTGTCGTAGGCGTTGAGGATGCTGCGGCATAGACCTGCCACCGCCCGTGCCAATCTCGTCCGCCGGTGACGTGAAACGAAACGCCGCAGCATGATCCTCTCGACTCCCGGACAGCGTTTGTGGTCCGCAGCGCGGACCATACTTCAGGGACCGACCGACTCCTCGACCGTTTCGACCATGGACAGCTCCGCCTCACAGTCAAATGCGAGCTGCACGAAGCCGCGTTCCGGGTCGACGGCGGTCAGGTTCACTGCGGTAGAGACCGTCAGGCCACCATCCTCCTGAGACTCGAAGAAGTCGGTCGAAGTCCCGCTAAGCTCCAGGATTGAGTCGTCGCCTTCGTCGATCGCAGCCCTAGCGGCAAAACCAATCAAAATGCTCCCACCCGTCACTGCCACATCCAGCACGGTGCGCTTGATCTCAAAGACTCCCGCTGTAAAGCCGATCTCGGTTCCTGCCTCGATCTCGACACCGTCCCGGACCGGCGAACCATCGGCATTGATCTCCAACTCAAAACGGGCATCGACAACATCGACGACCGGGGCGCGATTGGGAGCCTCAAAGAACCGAAAGCAGGATCCGGGCCCTGCGTAGCGACCTTCTTGGAAGCCGCTGTTATCAGACCCGTTATCAGGCCCGTCACCAGAACCGTTATCAGACCCGCCATCAGGCACGTTTTCAGACCCGTTTTCAGGCCCGTTATCAGACCCGTTATCAGACCCGTTATCAGTGGTCCGCCGTATGCACCCCCCCGCCACCAGCACTCCCAAGACCGCGAACAACACAAACAAGTCCGGAATCGAGCCGCAGACCACGCTCCCGGGGCTATATTGCAGCGCTCGATTGATAAGCATGGCATCTTTGCCCCGAAGCCGCCCCCAGCCCACGGATAACAGTCCGCGTGGTCGTCGAACCACCGTTTGGCACCGCTGCCGAGGCTTGTCTACCATTGTAGCACTCTCATGCTCGTGTACCACCACGCTTGAATTCTCCGGGTGGCACGGGGTTCGTGACGGAATCGGCGGCTGTGGTTGCAGGCTGAAGGCCTGCTCTGGAGTAGCCGGTGGCAAGCGTAGCGCCGCCACCGGATGACGCTATATCCCCTAACGGCGAGCGGATGTTTGCCGTTTTGCGTGTCCTGTGCTATAATCCTGCGCTCGGCGGTGACAGGGGGCGAGCCGGAATTGCCTGCACCGACAGAGATTATCGCCCTTGCAGACTCCGTTATTTCTAATTGCGGCATCCGACCCTCGGGGCATGGCTTCTTCAGACAGCACCAGCTTACCTGCATACAATGCAGAACAGTCGGCTGTTGCCAGGGTGATCAAACATGATGGTTGTTGACTATTGGAAACGCGGAGCACGGACGCCGGCGGATGGTTCGTGTCTCGCTGTGCTCTTGTCGCTTCTGGTTTGCTGGGGGACGGGCGGCTGTGACAACATCTTGCTGCTCGACCGAAACGAGCAAACCGATGGCGAGGCGAGTCAAATCGACGACGGGCCGACCGATCGGGAAGAGTCATCAGGCCAGGAAGAATCAGCAGGCCAGGAAGAGTCAGCAGACCAGGAAGAGTCAGCAGACCAGGAAGAATCAGCAGACCAGGAGCAAGGGCCTGCAGAGGACCGACCCATACCGGTCGCCAAGGGCAAGCGCCTGCTATACTATGAGGATTTTGAGATCGACTTCCCGGACATCTGGTCAAACAGGAAGCGCGAGACCGCTCCCACCGCCCAGCGCAGGTTCTTAGGGCGTTTTCTGAACGATACCGTCACCCTCAAGCTGGAGGACGTGCCCAGGCACAGCAGCGTCACCGTCACTTTCGATCTTTACATCGTCGGTTCATGGGACGGCAACAGCCTCCGGGCGGGACCCGACATATGGAGTTTGAGTCTGGGCGATGAGGGCGAACGAGCACTCTTCGAGACGACCTTTGCATTCTGGCCTGATCTCACCCAGGCCTATCCCAAAATATACCCTATCGGCAGTCATGCCGCCGAAACCGGCTCCATCGAGAGGGGCTCGCTGGGCTACCGGTTCTTTCAGGAAGACCAACTCTTGGAATGGAACTCCGTCTACCACCTCAGCAACACTTTTGCCCACGGTGGCGACACGCTGGTGCTGAATTTCGCCGCCCGTGGGCTGGAGGAAGATGGAACCGAAACGTGGGGGCTGGACAACGTTAGTATCCTCATCGTTGAGCCGGAGGACAAATGGGAGACCGTTCTGGTTATCGAGGCTGAGGACTTCGTATCCCGGCCCTTCGGCGACAATGTGGACCGGGGATGGATCATGTGGAGAACCGGTCGCATCACCGACTGGGTCAAGTTTCACCCCGAAGCAACTTCCGTTCGGCTGACCAGCGTCGCCCGCGGCGATCCTGCAAACGGTCGCTGGCCCATCATGGGGATCACCTTGAATCAGCGGTTCGAAGTGGCTACGACGGTGGCCCAGAAGAATTGGGAACGCCAGAGCTTTGACGTCACAGCCCCTGCGGGGCCGACGCAAATCGGTTTCGCCTTCACCAACGACGAACCGCCCGCGCCCGGGCAGGACCGAAATCTATATGCCGACTGCCTGGAAATCGCCGTGCCCACCGGCACACCGCGGGAGCATTGGCCGGTGCGCATTAATCCGCCCGAATACATGCGCGAACCTGAGGTTCCCGCGACCGATCAGGAAGTCCTGGCGTTGGCCCGCCGCAATATCGAAGCCAACCGCAAGGGCGACTTTAACATTCGCCTCATTGAGCCCGACGGCGCACCCGCCGGCGATCGAGAGGTGCACTTCGACATGTTTCGCCATCATTTCAAGTTCGGCACGGCGATTCGCTACGACCTGGACCACCCCGAGTGGCCCATCGAGCAGATCTACCGGCGGATCGCCAGCGAAATGTTCAACTTCGTCACCACTGAGAACGTGCTTCGCTGGGGTAATTTCGAGCCTGCCCGCGGCCAACCCCTGTTCGAGCAGATGGACGCCTACCTGGCCCTCAGCCGGGAATTGGGACTGGAGGTCAAGGGCCACAACCTGGTTTGGGGGCACTTTGAAGATCTGCCGAGGTGGCTTACCCAAGACGACCTGGACAACGCCATGGATCTGCTTGAATTCAGAGTTCGTAACGTTGTCTCCACATACACCGGAACCGTCAGCCAGTATGACGTCGTCAACGAGCCGTTGCACGCCCTGCAGTGGGAGTTCTGGGCCGGTCCTTCGCACCTGGAAAACGCGCTTGGTTGGGCACGCGAATCCGATCCCGCCGCCAAGCTGCTGGTCAATGAGTATGAACTGGTCGGTGTGCCGGACATGTGTGACAACTTTTTCGTGAGGATGAAGGACGCTCTGGACCGGCAAGCCCCGCTGGACGGCGTTGGCATCCAACTTCATGCCAACATCGGCGAGTGGTACACCCCCAAGGAGTTCTGGCGGGCTTACCAACGATTGGCTGGGCTGGGGATCGAGCTCAATCTGACCGAGATCAGTCTGGGCGCCGAAGCCGAGACCGTCAAACGCGGCCCGCATGACGGCGAGTTCTGGACCGACGAGCTTCAGGCGGAGTATTACGACGATGTGATGACCGTGACCTTCGGTCATCCCGCGCTGGAGTCGTTGACTTTCTGGGGCTTCACCGATCGTCGCCACTTCCAGCCGGGCAGCGGCCTTTGGGACATCCAAATGCGACCCAAGGCTTCCGGCGTGCGTTACGGCCAGTTGCTGCAGGAGGTGTGGTCAACAAACGAGATCACCCGCACATCCGGTGAGGGGATTGCGACGCTCCGCGGCTTCTTCGGCTGGTATCGAATTACAAACGGCGATCGTATCAGTCTTGCCTACCTGGCCCCCGGCGGTGTCGGAACGCCGGACGAGCCCCTGGTGCTGGTCCTGCACAAGTTCGGTGATGTGGATGGTGATGGCGACGTCGACGAGATCGATTTTTTCGGTTTCCAGGCCTGCTACAAGGGAACGGACGTCGGCCCGGTGCTGGCCAATTGCGTCACTTACGACGTCGACGGCGACCGGGACGTCGATTGTGACGACTGGCAGCAGTTCGCCGGTGCGTGGACCGGGCCGTCATCGGCGCCCCACTATCTGCCCTGCGTGCTCCAGCCGCCCGCCGTGGAGGCCGTCGGGTCGCGGTACTTCTCCGTCACTCCCAGGCCGGGCGACATTCCGGTGGCGTTGTACGTAACGTCCGACGAATGGTTGTGCATCTTCAAGTACATCAACGAGGAGGGCACATTCGTGCCTGAGCCGGTGTTCCGAACTCCGGCTGAGTGGGGCACCATCTCGGTCGGCAACGAGCTCGTCGTCCCGGAGGCGACCTACAGCGTTCAAGTTGATACGGGGATGCATCGTTCCGATCCCACCCGGGTCACCACGTGGAAATGGGGCGACGTGAACAACGACGGGCGCGTCGACGACGATGATGTAATCCTCGTTGTCGATACCTTCCACGGCGACTTCGCCGACGTACGATTCGAGAGCGCCGATCTGGCCCCCTGCTTCCCCAACCGTAGTCTGGATTTTGACGACGTCACCATCATCGTCGCCGCCGCCGCGGGCGCTCCCTACTCGAGCATCTGCCCCGACCCGTGTAGCCCGCGAGGTCTGTCCTGGGACTTCGAAGAAGCGCAATTAGCCTTACAGGAGCAATCGGCTGATGAGGCCACGACTCCCTAGTCCGAATGATTCACCGCGGAGCACGGTAGAGTAGAGGGCGGAGCGGGGCGCTGGGGGCCCGTTACGATTTGCGTCGTCTGGTGCGGGCGGGCTTCTTGCGACGGTTGATCGGTTCGATACGCGTGATGTGCACCGGGTCGCAGTAGACGTGCTGCATGGGAACGCCTTCTTTGACGGGCGGTTGAGCAATGAAAACGCACGTCCGCGTGACCATCATCATCTCGGGATGCAGGACCTCGTACGCCTGCCCGTCCGAAATGTGGATACGCAACCCGGTGAACGGTTGTTTTCGCTGTAGTGCCAAAACCTCTTTGGCTGTCATATCAGCAATTCTATCAGCACTTCGTCCTACGGTCCAGGCTGCATATTGATGCAGATGCAGGATTGGTGGATGGCATGGGTCAACGTAGTTGACCGGCGACATCTGATTCGTGGGGTTGCCAAGTGTGCGGGAGGGTGGCGAGGAGCTCCTACCGGCAACGGGCCAGGAGCACCCCGGCGCGGGCGGCGCGGGCCAGCCCGCTCCCGCCGGCTTCAAGGCGGGCCAACTCCCTTTGAGTATAGGGAAATACCTCGACGGGCATGTCCGTAGCGGCGAAGACAGCTTGAAACTCCGCAATGCGATCAAACCATCGCGGCTGTGTGTGGCTTGTGAGGACGATGAGCACATCGGCATCGCTGCCCGGCACCGCCGTCATGCCGGCCAGTGATCCGAAGAGACGCACTTCGGTGACCTCCGGATGCGTTTCAAGCAGTCGGCCGGCAAGCAGCCGCAATTGCTCGATGGCCTTAGCCCGATCCAGGTAGGTGACCTTCGACGAACCGAAGGACGATCTCACATAGACCGACGGCAGTTTCGGCATCTTGGGCTCCATAGGTGTCAGCCGGGGTCCCACTGTCAATCCCGTTGGGGTATCTGGTCGGGATGTAGTACCGATCCAGAACAGGCAGCGCATCACGAACGTCCGGCGGGACGGCGACACCGTCCGGCAGCAACTGGGCTAACTCCCTGACCGAGTGACCCCAGGCGTCTCCGCCGTGATGTTGCACCAGGGCCCTGATGGCCTTCTCGCCGGCCTGTTGGGCCATGAAGCACGCCCAATCGTAGATGCCCATCTCGGCGTTTCGGCGAGCGCTTTGCTGATCGTGCAGCGCCTGCTTCCACCAATCACGACTCCGATTCGCCGGCATGATCACTATTAGAGCATCAGCGACGAACTCACACAAGGTCAGAGCGCCATCCATACACCATCGTACAGGAACACCTTAATGCCGGCGGCCAGCAAAGAGACGCGGTAGACTATAATGAATCCGCGCTCGCTGACGCGTTTGAGGATGGCTTTGCCGCAGAGGGTCCCCGGAATCACCATCACGATCATCAACAGCGCCAGGACACCCAATCGTTCGATTTCAAAACGGTCCAGCCAGAGAAACGCGGGAATCTTCACCAGGTGCATTATCGCCTGGCACGTCGCTTTGGTGGCAACCAAACGCTCTTTGGTGTAGCCGCGTTGCAAGAATAGCGGCGCGATCAGTGGGCCGATGGCACCGACGGTCAGCGCCGCCATGCCGGCCACCAGCCCCAGTAATGGGAAATGCCACCATACCTCCGACCGCATATTTCGTCGACTGGTAGGCCGGAGCGCGGCGACCAGAATATACGCGCCCACCAACATCTTCAGATAGGACTCGCTGTCGTCCGGGGGCCCCAACGCCCAGAGAATCATCATCCCCAGTGCAGAGCCCGGGATCCCCCCAAGGCAGAACCGGCCCACCGTCCGCCAGTCGATCGACGTGGCCAGGCCAAGTACGCGCGTGGAGTTACTGACGATCTGCACGGCGGCGTGTGTGGGAATGGCTTCGCCGTGCGGGATGAAACAGAACAGCGTAGCCAGCAACAGAATGCCGCCGCCCATCCCGATGATCCCGGAGATCATCGAGGTGATAAACGCGGCAACTGCGAGGATGACCTCGGGCATTAGCGGGTCATCTGTTGGGCGTAGGCCTTTGGCTGCGTCGGGTGGCGCAGGCAGCGAACACTATTCATCACCCGCGTCAATCAGGTCGGGGTCGTCGATGATGAAACCGGCTTGTCGGATCTTGACACCAAGGGCCTCGATGCCCTCCGCGGCCTTTTCGATATCACGCTCGATCTGTGCGATCTTCTGCTCGATCCGCCTGCGCTGGGACTCGCTGAGCGTTCGCCCGCCCGGCCCCCGCGCCGAACGACCGGGTTGCTCCTGAAGTTCAGCCAGTTGCTCGGTGAGCCGACGGCCCTCCAGTTGGTGCAAGCGGGTCGTCACGCGCCATAAATGCAAAAGGTATTCGTCCGACTCGCCGCCGGTCAGGCGGTTGGCAATCTGCAGGGTTTCCTCGAGTTGCCCGGCCCGACGCTTGAGCTTGAGGTATTCGCCGCGCGAGTCCGGCTCACTCTTTTCGATGCCGTCCAGACCGTGTGCAGCCTCCAGACGGAACTCCGTGGCGAGCGAACGAGCGGCGCGATCGAAGACATCCGGCCGGCTGATGTCGGCTTGGTCGTATTTCCCGTCGCCGTACCGTTCAAGCATGGCCAACCGCGCCCGGGAATGCCACAGCACATTGTCCACCTTGGCCCGGCGAAGCTTCTTGAACACCGACGCCGCCTCATCATATTGCCCGGACTTGAGCAGGTACTCGCCCTGAAGAAAGCGAAGCTGATCCTTCTTCTCCCGGGCCAGGGCATTGTATTGGCGGTCGTCCAAGAGCTTGTCCAACAGCGGCCCCGCGGCGTGCACGTCACTCGTGTCCAGCAGTGTCGCGATCCGCACCAGCCGCGGATCGGAGGTTTTCAATGACTTGGCAAGATCGATCTCGCGGGCCTCTTGATTCTTGCGGTAATCGATGCGCCTGATGGCCACCTGCCTCATCTCGGCGAATGAGAATCTGACAGGCGTGCCGCTCCAGGCCAGCGTGCCGGTGAGTTGATGCTCGTCAAACTGCCCGGACATCCGTGATCCGCTGGTCGTATAAAGGATGCGGGTGCGATTTTCCTCCTCGATGCGCTCGACCGAGTTCACCGGTACGCTGAGCACCTGATTCCCGAAATCCGATCTGAACTTCACGTCACCGCGGACGTCGAGCAATGAAAGATGAAGAGTGTCGCCGCCGATGACGTAGGCCAATCCTTGGGGAACCGCCGGCGGGGCCGCGGGTTTGCGGAACGCGATCCACTTGACGTCGTCCAGATCGAGATCCATGGCCGTGCCGCCTTCCGGCGTGAACTTCACTTCGGCTTCGGCCGTGTTCACCTGGAAGCGGTCACCGCCGTCCAGGAAGACCATTCCATGACGCCCCTCTTCATTCAAAAAATAGGCCGTCGCCGACAGGGGAACTTTGATATCGCCCAAGAGCGAAGGCCAGGTGATCGCTCTTCCCATCACCTCACCGCAGGCCCGGCTGCCGGACTTGGCCAGGGTGACACAGTCCAGTTGATCCAACCGATCATCCACCGGCAGGTCCCACAAGCCGTTTCGTCGGACAAACACGTCGTAGAACGGTTTGATATCTACGCCGGCTGAGACCTTGGACCGTCGGAAGGCGATTCCGATCATCTCCAGAACCAGATCACCAGGTATCAGCATGGTGGTGTTGGTGCGCGCTTCGGTCTGACTGGCCAGCGTTAGAACGCCCACCAGTCGACCGGAAATATCGATGAACGGCCCGCCGCTGTTGCCGGGATTGGCCAGCACGTCGGTCTCGATCATGGTAATGCGCCCCGATGTAGTGCGCGGCAGGTCAACGACGTTGCCGGAAGTCACCGCTACTTTCGGGAAGTCCTGAGTGTTCTTTGCACTGTCCCCACCAGGGAACCCCAGGCACCACGCCTTCATGCCCTCAGTCACCTGCGAGGTGGGCAAGAAGCCGATGTAATCCTCCCACTCCAGAAACCTTCCATCCTGGTCCTTGACCTGAAGGACCGCCAGGTCGGCCTGCTCGTTCTGATAGAGCACATCGGCACGCCACTTCTCTTCATCCGGCGTGCCGCTACGAGTGACCACCTCCCACACCAGACGGTTCATGTCCATCTTGAGCTTGAACTTCTCCTCCTGGCTCTTGTGGTGGCCCGGGTCCACCACGTGATTGTTGGTGATGCACAACCCGTTGGAATTGACGAAGAAACCGCTCCCGGTTCCGATCAGGGTGTCGCCTTCGCTGCTTTTGGAATGGGAGGTGCGGATCATGACCGACGCGCTCTTGGCGCGCTCCATCATGTGCGGTGTGGGACTCTGGGCGGGCGCCGACGCTGTACTCGTCGCGACGAGCAGTCCCGCAGCCAGCAGCCCGGGCATCGCCCGTCCACCGGAATGCCCCTGTTTCCCAGGTGTTTGAAAAACCAGTTTTCCCGTGCTCATGCTGTTGCTCCTCGTTCCACTACTGTCACGTCGGGCCCGGCTCCCGCCGCAGCGTCATGTGGCGTGCGCGCGAAACTTCAAGAAATCGCCCACCTTGATTCTATACGGCCACCAGCAGCCGTTCAATTCAGCGAATTGAAGCGATTGTCGAAGAGTGTCGATTTCATGTATGATGGTGGCAGCGGTGGGCCCCCAGGGAGGTTGTTCCAATGCTCTTCAACGTGCTTATGATCGGCGGAGGCGCCGGTATCGGCGGTTTGCTGGGGCTGACGCGAAAGCGCTTCAGCGGTTCGTGTGACACCTGAGTCGCGACCGGCCCCCTCGGCGGCGCGTTCTTCGGAGCGATGATCGCCTGGGCGCTGGTGACAGGTCTGTCACCGTGATGCACGGATTTCAACCTGATCCGGCGGCTCGGACCGAAGATCGGATTCCGCCAGGATTCGGGGAACCTCCACGACGACGCCCGCGGGGCCGGTTTACTAGCGGACTTTGACTCATGGCTGATGCAACGCTTCTGGAGGTGTTCCCCAACCCACACCCCGATCGCAACTACCTGATCGTGCATACGGCCCATGAATTCACCAGCCTGTGCCCCGTCACTTCGCAGCCCGACTTCGCCACGATCACTTTCCGATATGTGGCAGACCAACGTTGCCTGGAGCTGCGCAGTCTCAAGCGATACCTCCAATCCTATCGCAACGACGGCATCTATTTTGAGGATGTTACCGGAAGATTGCTCAATGATATCGTAACATGTTGCCAGCCCCGCTGGATCGAGGTCGAGACCTGCTGGAACGTCCGCGGGGGGATCGGCACCACCGTTACCGCCCAGCACGGCGACCGGTCCGTGGCGCCCGGCTCATGACGGTCCGGCGGCACCGTTTACCGCTGGAGCGAGAATCCTTTCTCGCTCCTTGGCAGGTGCCGAGAAGGGATTCTCGGGACAGCACGGATTGCCATCCGTGGGCTTTGAGGGACATTTCACGAACGAACCGGCGCTGTCATGGTGAGCAGTAATCTATTTATGAAAGGGTGGCTTTGATGGCGGTTGAAACGCATGACGTCACCATCAGCACGCGTGGCGGCGATGAGGTCTTGAACCTCACTGAGGAGGTCTCGCGATGCCTGGCGGAGGGCGAGATTCGGTCGGGGACGGTGACGGTTTTCGTGATCGGCTCCACGGCGGGGATCACCACCACCGAGTTTGAGCCCGGGCTGGCAAAGCATGATCTCAAGGCCCTTTTCGAGAAACTGGCCCCTCAGAACGCCGTCTATCAGCACGAGGAGACCTGGCACGACGACAACGGCCATTCACACGTCCGGGCATCGCTTCTGGGGTCCGGGCTGACGGTACCGCTGGTGGACGGCCGGTTGACGCTGGGCACCTGGCAGCAGATCGTGCTGATCGACTTCGACACCCGGCCCCGGGACCGGCAGGTCGTCGTTCAGGTGATCGGCGAGTAGCAGGCGTTTTTTGCAAAGAAGGCTCATCGGCGGACATTTTTGTGGGCGGGCGGGAATAACACGTCCCGCGGCACGGTTAGCAGTAGGTGAGAGCCGCAATGCGGTCTCGAGCATTCTCGCGCTTATTGTGCTCGTCGGCGGCGGTGACGTCGGCTCGCCCACCGCGTCGATGAGAGCCCACCTTCGTGTCGGAGAAGGTGGGCCTTTTTTTGGTTCACCGGCGATTTCCGTGGTGGCTATTCAAGGTGAATCACAAGGGAGGCTGGTCTATCGCCTGGTTGATCCGTCCGGAATGCGGGAATCCGCCGCGGTCTTGACCGGTTATCCGGGTGAGGCTGGAAAAATCTCAGGAGCATCGCCGTGGGAAACAACAGAATCATCAAGTTCTTCACGCAACCGCTGAGTTGGCAGACGGTTGCAATCCTCGGTTCGGTCCCGCTGTCAGTGGTGCTCGTTGCGATGATCTACACCGGCTGTATCAGCGATGAGCAGACCGGCGGCCGCTACCGCGTGGGCTTGAGTCACTTTAAGGTCGAGGGCGGTAAGGAGTACCTGCGGGCCTCCCGCGCCGGCGAGAAACCGGAGTGGTTCGACATCACCGGATCGCCGCTGGACAAGCACGGGTTCCAGTTCGGCATCGGCAAGGACACTATTCCATCGATCGATGACCCCGTGTTTGTCAAGCCGGACGATCCGCGGCTGCTCT
>JAZGDL010000421.1:0-4660 GCA_036477795.1 Phycisphaerae bacterium | reverse complement strand
CCGCCATTCCTGAATGAACCAGAAGGTGTGCTCTGGGCCAAGCGGTCGATGGACTACGCGTTTGACGTGGGAGTCGAATGTTGTGCGATCATTCCCACACGCGGCGGGAACGGGGCGATGGAAAGTCGTGCCAAGAGCGGGCAATTCGAACCGCCTACCCTGGATTCACTGGAAGAGGTCCTGGACTATGGGGTCGCGCTGGGACGCGGCCGCGTGTTCGCCGACCTTTGGGATATCGAGAAGCTTTCGCCGGGCGCACCATTTAAAGCTGATCGTATCGCCCGTTTGCGGCGAATGAATTGTGGGGATTACGCGTAACTGTGCAAGCCGGTGATGATGAAGTTGATGACGATCCAGTTGAACAGCATGACACAGCAACCGACTCCTGCCAGAATGGCGGTCCACAGGCCTTTGTCGCGTACCTTGAAACGCACGTGCACCAGCAGTAGGAAGATGATGAAAGTGTTGAGGGCGAAGACTTCCTTGGGGTCCCAACCCCAGGGCCGGCCCCACGAATGATCCGCCCAGATGGCCCCCATGACCAGCCCGGTCCACAAGGCGATGAATGAAACCTCCATCAGGACCATGGTGGCCCCGTCGAGCACTTGAGCGAAGGTCACCGGGTTGCCGGTGATGAAGCTCTGCTTGCCCTTCATGATCAGCGAGCCGGCTCCGCCGAGCACGGCGGCGTCGGGCGAACCTCCGCCGATGCGGTGCCGCAGGTACAGCAGCGCGGTGACGGCGGCCATGCCGATCATGGCATAGCTCCAGATGATCATGTTGGTGTGGATGTAGAGCCACAGGTCATCCAGGATGGGCATGATGTTATCGATGTCGGAGGTGAGGGTCATGGGCATGAAGTTGGCGCACATGGACGCCACCATGGCGGCGCAGGCGGCGCCCAGGAAGAAAATGGATCGCATGGGGGTTTTGCGAGTCAACAGCTCCAGCACCAGCGCGGCGACTCCACCGAACCACGTGGCGGCGGTGATGGCTTCGAACATGTTGGAGTTGGGAATGCGGCCGGAGATATACCAACGAATGCCCAGCGACGCGGTGTGCAGGCCGAAGGCGATCAAGAAGAAAGCGATGCCGGTCATGCGGGCCCCGTTCCAGCGATAGATCACCGACATGAGCAGCGGAATGACCGCGGCGGCGTATATCAACCAGATCCAGGTCATGCTCTTGTACCGGAAATACCAGTTCTCCAACTTCAGCTTGTCGAGATCGGGGTAAAGCGATGGTTCGATGCTGCGGATCAGAGCGGCGCAGCGCGCCAGGAGGTCGTTGACCCGGTCGGCGTCCTGCCCGCGCCACGCGGCCGCCAGATCGCTCCACGTTCGCGTGATCTGAGCCGCCAGGCCGGGATCGAGGCCGGGCACGTTTCCGCGGGAAGACATGCCGGAGTGGACGGCGTCGGCAGGCCCGCCACCCCAGATGTCCTCAGCCAGGTACCAGGGGTCGTCTGCTGCGCCACCGGGTGGCGGCACGGTGCGCAGGTTTCGCGAGAGGGTGGCCGGGTTAGCGACGCTAAGCGCTGACCGAATCTCGTTGACCGGCCGGGCGGTGCGCATCAGGTTTGTTTCGAGCTGGTCCAGCAGGCTTATCACGACCGGCTCCCGCAATAGGGCGGGCGAGATCAAGCCCGTTTCCTGAAACGTTTCAAGCACCGGCATCCGGACCGCGTCGATGCGGGCGAGCTGGTCGGCGATGCGGCGACGGATCTGTTTTTTCTTGACGTAAATGACGTCGGCGTGGGTGTAGGCTTGGGGGCGGAACATCATGTCAAAGTACGTGAACGCCGGGTGTTGCCCCGCGATGCGGTGTGGTCCGCTGACGTATCGCATCATGGTTCGGGCGAAAGAGTCGAACGATTTAATACGGCCGCTGGATTGAACCGCGATCGATTGAAGGGGAGCGAGCTCCACGGCGCGAGCGAACTCCGACGGCGGCGCCGCGGGCGAGCTCTTGGAGTAGTTGTGGAATACAGCGTAACCGATCAGCAGAACGGCTAGCACGTCGACTATGCGCTTGCGCTTGGTAGCAGACACCATGCCCAATAGAAAGACCAGCGCCGCCAATCCGAAAACTACGACGAGCAATTTGGGAACGAAAGATGCCATTCGACCTTCCCGATTATCGACCTAATGCAGCGATAATCCGACCGGTTCAAGAGTTTTCCGATCGGCGGTTGTCCTTGATGTACGATCGGCCGCCTCAGCGGCGTGCCGGGCGGTGCGATCCTGCATGCGACGACGGATGATGGGCTTGACATAAAAGGCAAAGAGCATCCCCGTCACGGCGATGCATGTGCCGGCCAGTTGGATGTATACGCCGTTTCGATTGCCCACGCCGGCCCCGGTGTAGTTCATGCCCGCATAACCTTGCGCGGGTGGGTCCCAGGTTGCTTGAAAAAACCAGAATCCGCCCATGGCCGCGGGGCGGTTGGAGCTCATCTGAATCCGGTCCGACCAGCCGTCTTCAGTTTTGAAGCGCAACTGGCTGATGAAATCGCGAATGGTGATGGTCGCGCCGGTGTATCCGCCGGCGTGGGTGGCCAGTTCGAACGTGTCCAGCGCCACCGGCACCGGCAGGGGATGGCGCTGGCGCGAGTACATCAACTCGACGACGCGGCCGTCGGGAAGTCGCAACTCGCTGGGGTGATAGTGAATGCGCCGCGGGATGGCGTACTGCTCACCGGGTAGGGCATAGTGGTTGAAGTCCAGCCAGATGGACTCGGACCAATCACCCTTGGCGATCTCCACCTTGATCATAGAGTACGATGCACGGGCGTCCCGGTCGCGCTGTTCCCGTGGAACGACGCGCGGGCGAATGTCTTCCACCGCGTGGGTGAACAGTTGATTGAGTCGAAATCGGACCTGATCGGTGGCGGCGACGGTCCGGCCGGGAGAGACAGCCCGCCGTTCTATCCCGCCCTGGGATTCTTTGAACAAGACCCAGGTGCCGACCTCGGGGGGGCCGGTCACAAGCGTAACGCGGGCGTCAATGCCCGGGCGAAACTGTACCTCGATGGACGGATCAGGCTTGACCATTTCACCGTCGGCGGCCAAGTCTCGTGACGCACCGTCTACGTCGGCGACGAAACGGCTGATGATTCCCTCGGGGGTCTTGATTTCAAGGGATGCGACGGACATGGATTGACCGGCGGATTCGCCGGACTGCCTCATCAGGTCGTGCATCACAGCCTTGACGCGAAAGGCGAATTCGGTGCCGTCAATGGGCGTGAACGCAGCTTCGGAGCCGCGCGATTCGATATCTCCCAGTAGTACGGTGTGTTCGAGGTCATTGCCCGCAACCCGGAAGATGAGACGACCTTCCGCTGATTCCACGAGTTGATCGAGGGCTGCGGCGGAGTCGACCCAGCGCATGACAACCTGCCCGTTGTCGGAGCGGTAGCGGTGACGATCGAAGGCGACAAGCTCATAGTCGATCCGGGCGTCAGGCCCGGCGCTGAGCGTTACACGCGCCACCGGGTTCAGACGTTCACCGCCCTCGCGCCATTGTGTGGCTAGAAACGCGTAGCGCAAGTAGGCCTGAACCCGGACCTGGTAGTCAGCCAGAGGATCGCCGGGCTCCGCAGCCGGCTGGACGGGAATGTCGATGGGCCGGAGCGGCAATGGCCCATCACCGGCGGTCAGGAATACCTCGTCGTGTGATGCGATGTGCTCGTGGTAGCGCGGCATGTTCTCAACCGGTCGTTCGATCCAGCGCTTGGCGCCGTGCTCGCGGGTGTACAAAGCAGAGCTGTCCATCAGGAAAAACTCGGTCTGCGGCACGTAGTCGAGCGTCATCTCCAGCGTTCGGTCGACCAGCGGCCGGCCCAGAGTTTTCCTGGCGCGGGTGCCGTCCGGCAGAATGTCTTCGGTGTACTGTGGGTATCCGGCGAGCAACTGCCGCGTAAAGCGCTCTTGAGGCGTGACACAGTCTATCCAGGTCATGTGTGCCTTCTTGCCCTTGTCCCGGCCGCTTGCGATCACCCATTCGGGAAAGATCTGCGAAACGGTGAAGTGGTAGTCGTTGGGGGATCGCCCGATACTAATGTGGTTGCCGGGACGGATGATCAAGCGGGCCTGCTCCTCTTGACCGGCGATGCTGATGACCGCCTGACGACGGAAGATAGGGGTGTCGCCTTCAAGCTTGGTGGAAAAATAGTACGCGCTTCCGGCACACAGGGTGATGATTCCGCTGTGAATCATCCACACCCCGGCGTTGAGCAAGCGCAAGGGAATCTGCTTGATGGTGACCACCGTAATCACGGTGCACATCAGGGCGATCATGAGCTTGAAAGGCCACCAGTTAAACCACTCCATCTCGGTCATTTCGAACCAGGGGTGTTGGCGCAGCGGGGGGATGGCGCTGCCGAGCGAGCTGTAGACGAAGATGGTGGCAAGGACCGCGATGCCGAACCAGACATTGTTGGCCCAACTGAAGAACAGAGTATCCAGCAGGCTTGTGCGCCCGGTTGGCGGCGTCGTGCTGGCGGCTTTGGATTCCACGGCGGCGATTGTTACTTGGTCGTCGAGGCAGGGTCGCTTCCGGTGAAGGTCATCGCGGCCTGGACGTCGGCACCGGTGCTGAACGAGCCCTGGGGGACGATGTACATCTCGACGCGCCGGTTGCGTGCCCGGTTCTCTTCTGA
>JAZGDL010000420.1:0-3030 GCA_036477795.1 Phycisphaerae bacterium | reverse complement strand
ACACGGTCACGGACCGGGTTATTTCCGCCATCTCTGTGGATTTCCAACCGATCGGAATCGCAGTCAGCCCTGACGGAAAACGGGCCTACGGGACCAGTTCAGCGAACAGCGTCTATGAACTCGGCGGCCCGCAGACCCTCACGGTCGCCAAGTCGGGCACGGGAATCGGGACGGTCCGTTCCTCTCCCGCGGGGATTGACTGTGGAACGCAATGCCAGGCGAGGTTCGACTACGGCGCCGTCGTTACCCTCACGGCAACTTCCGACAGTGGCTCCTATTTCTCGAGCTGGAGCGGAGACGCAGACTGCTCCGATGGTTCCGTGACCCTGAGTGCCAACAGGACTTGCACCGCCGTTTTCAACGTCAGCTCCAGCGGAGGTGGTGGTGGCGGCGGCGGTGGCGACGGTGGCGGCGGCGGCTGCTTCATCGCCACGGCGGCCTACGGCTCGTATTTGCAGCCGGACGTCAGGTTGCTGAGAGACTTCCGCGACCGGTATCTGCTCACCAACGCACCGGGGAGGGCGTTCGTGCGGCTGTACTACCGCACCTCTCCGCCCATCGCCGCGGTGATCGCCAAGCACGAGGCGCTGCGGACGGCGACCCGGCTGGCCCTGACGCCGCTGGTTTATTCGGTGAAGTATCCCCGCACAGCGACGGTGCTGGCGCTGCTGGCTGCACTGGCGCTGGCGTGTGCCTGGACCTGGCGTTCAAGGCGGCATTAGGGGATCGGTATCAAAACACGCAGACGGAATCGCACGGAATCGCCGCGTGCAGGTTTCTCTCAGGCGCGCAAGCGTGCAACGGGTGATTGCGGAGTGCGTCTACGGCTGTGGTGCCCGTCTCCGTCCAATCGCGACGATCGCCTTCCCGGCGGCCATCGGACTGGCTGTCCGCGGTGACAGGCCCGGTGACAGACAGTCTTCACCGCCGCAGGCCCCTCCAGGGCCTCCGACCCTGTTGACAGCCCTCGCGGCGAGCACGCAAGTCACCCTGAGCTTGTCGCAGTGGCTGGCGCGGCCACCATACTCTTGCGCGCAAGCTCAACCGGCATTGCGGTCAGGACGGGCCGGCAGGGGGTAGTAGGGCAGTTGGAATACGACCATTCTGAAACGAAGAATTGTCCGTATCGCTACGGCAGGAGTGCCCAAGCTCCCGCCAATCACCGGACGCGCACAGCCCCGGTAGTTCCTGCACTTTCCGCGGCTCGAGCTTCTCAGCAAGGGTCGCGGAGCGCGACAATTCGGAGAACGGCACGCCAGCTTGCCACCGTTCGCCTTCGGGCACTTTAGCAAAGGGGACTTGTGGGGCGAACTAGGGGTCCGAGGATACAATCGAACGCCGAATCGCGAAAGGTGCCGAGCCGTCAGGCGGGAGCTGCCTGCGGCATCAGCCATGGGCGTGGAGCAAATCCTGGGCCCTATAGCGAGCGCTTCCTCAGCGTGCCTTGTTGCGCGGCCGGCTCACTCACCGATGCCCCTGCCTCTGGGCTTGATCGCGATGGCGCGCGTCAATCCGCCGCTGGCATCGACGATCTTGGCGCTGAGGCTGATAAAATAGGCACCCCGCGCGGGCAGCTTCCCCAGGTTCCGGCAGAATTCGGTCCAGCTTCCACCGTACTTGAGAAAACTCACATGGGTCATCTGGGCCATGGGCCGGTCTTCCCATTCGAATCCCCAGGGACCCATGCTCGGGCTGTCGATGGCTATATGGCGCACGCCCTTTTCGGCCAGGTAGATCACGGCCTCCGGAGTGGGCGCGGGCCAAGCGGGCGTGGTTCCCGCGACGATGGGATCCCAGGCCAGCCGGTTCCCCTCGGGGAAAGGCTTGTAGTATGCGTCATCGTACCCGCTGTAGAAAATCACCACGTCGCCTTTTTTAATGGCACCATTTTTCCGTTCATCGGCTTTGATCATGTCCACGGTGATGAGCGGACTTTTCGCGATGTCCGCCTTGTCCCGGATACTGCGAAGATCGATCACCACCGCAGGGCCCATCTGGTTTTCCAGCGGATACTTGTCCCCCGTCATCCAGCCCATTTCGCTCTCAAAGGGCATGTTGGCGCCGGGCGGCGGAATGAAGTGAGCCGGGTAATCGACCTGGGTGCCCGTGTGATCGTCGATAATGTACTGCTGGCTGTAATAGGGAAAAACGCTTTGCACCAGGTCTTCCTGGATGGTATCACCGGGACCGCCGACGCCGGTGCGGGGATTTCGCGTATAAGGACCGGCCTGTTTCTTGAACCAGTTCATGATCCAACGCTTGAACGGCGGGTGATACGGCCAGTGGGCCGGGTAGTCCTCGCTCACGGTCACCGTCAAGTCGACGATTTCGCCCTTGGCGACGATTCGGGCGATTTCGTCACCGGGAGCCGCTTTGGAGCCGGCGGGCGTCATCACGAAGATGAACAGGGCCAGGGCAAGCACGCAAACGGCCAACCCCAGGTGCTTCCATACAGGTGTGTTTGGCACGGCAATTCTCCCGAAACAGAAACCGGCCACCCAAAAGACCCCCGCAATCCGTCGTCGTGGGAATCCCCCGGCGTGGCGGTTCAGTGTTTCCATCGTGTCAACAAGTACCGGATTTCCGGCGGTGGATCAGTTTGAAACCATCAAGCGGGTCAAATCTTCCAAAGACCAGACATGCGTCATCCTGCCGGCGAAAAAACCGCCGAACTTTAATCGCATGTCCCTGATGTGGGGTCAAGCATCCGCTTGACTTCCGTCACTTTAGTGGCTGGAAAACCACTTTCCCCCGCGTGTTGATGAATTATGTCCGCATTCGTGGCCTGATAGATAGAGAAAGTCTTGTTGCCCGTGATTTATGAATGCTCCCACTGGATGTCGGCCCCATCCCCCTGCCCTTCCCTGCCAGGCAGGCAAGTGCGAGGTGGACATCTGCACGAAGGCTGACCTAGACTTCGCCACTGGAGAGGGGAGCCGATCACGCGATTGCGGCCAAACCTGCGCAGGGTGTCGATGTTGCGAGCAATCGAATCGCCGTCCGACGGCAGCGATCCGTCCGGAGAGGAAT
>JAZGDL010000042.1:0-19195 GCA_036477795.1 Phycisphaerae bacterium | reverse complement strand
AGCGGAGGGGAGCGGGTTAAGTTCACAGGCGGTCAACTCAGGGCCATCCATACGTGCGCTCTAACATATTACTGGACAGGTAGTTAGCGATGCAGCGGGGTGTTCAGCGTTCGGTGAAATCCTTGTGGAGCCCGCCGTTTACCATCTCGGCTTTGATCCTCGCTACGTGCGCGGTGGGGTTGGGGCCTATGACGCGGTACATGCGGGTTGTGCTGGCCAAAGAGGCGATTCCCTTGCGGTCTCCGCTGTCCCGGCTGGATAAGTCGGGGCTGGGGCCCTACGGCTTCGTGCAAGCGATCACGCTGGACAGCGCGCTGGTCAACACGTTGGGCACCCCAGAGTATATACATTGGATACTCGAGGACTCGGCGCTGCACGGCCAATCGAGCCCCTTGCGCTATGTCAACCTGTTCGTCACGTACTATACGGGTCAGCCTGATCCGGTACCGCACGTTCCGGACGCGTGTTACGTTGGATCGGGGTATATCACGGAGTCGGCTGAGAACACAACAGTGCAGGTGTCCACGCTGGGAGCATCCGGTGAGGTTCCGGTTCGCATGCTCACGTTCGTCAAGTCGGGGATCTTCGGCGACGACAAGATGCCGGTAGTGTACATGTTTCATTGCAACGGCAGATTTGTAGCCACACGGCAAGGCGTGCGTAGTGCGGTTAACAACCCCCTGGACAGGCACGCCTACTACAGCAAAGTGGAAGTCCGCTTCGGGTGGGACGGCGCCAGCCCGCGCGTTCCCACCAAAGCCCAAGCGATCGCCGGGACCGAGCGGTTGTTCTCGTATTTGCTCCCCCTGCTGGTGGAGGAACATTGGCCGGAATGGAATGGCGAATAGCGAATAGCGAAAAGGTACTGGTACTCGCCATTCGTTATTCGCCATTCGCTGTTCCGGTGGATCAGATCAATGGCTAAGAGAGTAAACAAGAAAGTCGTCGGCGTGCTGACCGGGATGGCGTTCCTGCTGGTGACCGGTACGGGTCTGGTACTGGTGGGCTCGATGCAGAAGACGGACCCGGCGCACTGGGCCAGGCTGGGAGAGGGCAGTGCGGCGGAGCAGGATTGGGAACAGGCCAGGTACTACTACTTCCGGGCCTACCAGGTTTCAAAAGATCCGGTGTACCTGGTTCATGCGGGCGAGATGCAGTATCGCAACGGTGATGAAAGAAGCGCCTACGCGGCGTGGAACGAAGCCGTCACTCAGAACCCACTGCTGATCGAGGGGCATGAGAAGATCATCGACCTTCGTATTGAGATCGCGGAGATGTTCAAGCAGAGCGAGGGCTGGCTGGGCGTCAAAGAGGCCGCCGATGCCTTGTTGGAGGTGGACAGTCAAAACGCCAAAGGCCTGTTCGCGCTGGGCTATGCACTGATGGAATTATCGCCGGCTGACGGCGGCGACCGGGTTGAGGGCATGGAGCACGTTCGCCGGTCGGCGCAACTTGCTCCGGAAGTGGTGAAGTACTCGATCAAGCTGGTCGTCTATATGCTGGCAGAGGGCAAGAGCGACGAAGTGCAGCGCGGGTTGAAGAGCCTGGTGGATCGGCATACCGAACCCGGGGCGGACGCATCGGGTGTGCGGTGGGCCTACGGGCGCTTCCTCGGTGCCATGAAGCGTCACCAGCAGGCCATTAAGATGTTCGAGCAGGCGGAAGCCTTGGCCGGTGACGACCAGGCCGTCGTCGCCAGCGCCAAGTCCTACCACGCCCAGTATTGGACGGGCCGCTGGTACGCCGGGATCACGGACCCGGACGCGCCGGACGACGTGGAGGAGTATTTCGACCGGGCACGCCGGCTCTTGCGGGAGAGCATCCGGTTGGATGCGGAGGGATTCCTGCAATACATGCTTCTCGCCGAGCTGGTTGCCTACCGCGGCGATTACGTAAAGGCCATCGAGATATGTGAAGAGCGAATTGGTGGCGGCATTCAACGCCAAGGGCTCAAAGCAACGGCCCGCAAGTTCGCGCTCCATCGTCTACTGCTCAAGGCCGCTGATCTCAGTCTGGCACACGCCGGCACCGTGGAGGCTGACTCAACCGAGTACGACGCCATGGTCGCCAAGGCGGAGCAGTTCTGCCTTGAAGCCGACTCGGAGATTCCTGATCTGGGGCCGGCGCTGCACTCCATGGGAAAAGTGAAGCTGGCTCAGGGGAACGAACTGGAGGCCATCAAGTATTTTCAACGCTGCAGAGACGCCCGAGGCCGGATGAGTTGGCAGAACGGCAAGGTGCTGGCCCAACTTCTGTTGAGGCATAATCAGCCGGGAGCGGCCTTGGAAGTCATCAATGACACCATCGCTAACTCGGAGGCCGACGCTTCCTGCTGGGTTATCGCGGCTGAGGCGGCGCTGGCCACCAACGACCCGGCGACGGCGCTTCGACGTGCCAACGGAGCGTTGCGCCGTCTGCCGGGCGATCGTGCAGCCACCCGGGCCAAGGTCGCGGCCCTGCGGAAGCTGGGACAGGCCGAACTGGCTGACTCTATTGCCGAGACAATCATTCAGGACAGCCCGCTGGACATCGTCTTTGCGGCCCATTTGCTGAACTCGGAAGGCATGGCTGATAAGGCGTTGGCACTGTTGAGTGACTTGCTGGAACAAGAGCCGGACCGTGTCGATGCCCTGCGATTGGCGGTGGGCATTCTGGTGAAGCAGGATGAGCACGAACGGGCGATGGCCTTGGTCAATCGGGCGTTGGCGAAATCGCCTGAAAGACACGAAATCAGATTGTTGGCTGCCACTGCGGACAAGAACCTGTCAGAAGAACAGCGCCGGCGGGCCCAGCAAGAGGCCATCAACGAGATCGGCGACCCGTTCCAGCGACATTACCAGTTGGCGATTCTGTACGGCCGGCACAACATGCGGGCGGAATACATCGATGCCGTCAACGCCGCTGAAAAACACCTGGCGGCGCCGGACAACAAGATGGGGCGGGCGTTGAAGCGCCGCTACTTACGGGACATCTACGAGCGACAGTTCCTGTTCGCCGCCAAGTCACGAGACGCCGCAGCGATTGAGCGCGTTATCGAGAAGGCTGCGAGACAGGACGTCGACGGGGCCGGCGGTCTGACTTTCCGTGGACGTGCGCAAATGCAGTCGGGGCAGACTGAGCTGGCCCTGGGCACCTTCAAGGCGGCCATTGAGAAGCAGCCCACCGACGCCGCGACACTGGCCAACGTAGGTCAATGCCACCTGTCCCTCGATCCGCCGCAGGTGTTTGAGGCGCGGATGTATTTCGAAAGGGCGGAGGCCGCCAACCCTAACCTGTATGCCGCCCAGAAAGGCCTGGCCGTCATCGCCCGCGTGAGCGGGGATGAGGATGAGTACGTTAAGCGACTGGAACGTTTGGCCCAACTCCGGCCCGATGATCCGTGGGTGGAGGAGCAATTGCTGGCCCAACGCGAGGAGGCGGCGCCGCTGGAAGGGATAGAGCGACGACTTGGGATTCAAGCCCGTGAGCCGGAGAATATGGACAACCTGATGGCCCTGGCCCGGCTCTACGCCCGAACACACCAGAACGAAAAGGCCTCCCGGTGCTATGAAACGATTCTGGCGTTGCCCGAGGCGGGCACCGGTGCGGTGCTCGCAGCGGCGAACTTCCACCGCCGGATCGGTGACAGCGAGCGGGCACTGGAGATGCTTGAAGGGTTGGTCCAGCAGGCGGAGCATGGCGAGAAAAAAGCTGAGATGGTGCTCCTGATAGCCAGACACTGGTACGAGCAGGGCAACCGGGCGGAGGCGGAAGCGGCCCTGCAGCGGGCTGTCGGATTCAGCGAGTCGCTCGAAGTGTGCGCCGCCTTCGCCAGGTTCAAGACCGATAGCGGCGAGTATGATCAGGCTGCGCAATGGTACGGGCGGGCGATTGAACTTGCCGATGGTTCGTCGCCGGAGATGGCTGCGCGGTTTCGCCGCAGTCGTATCGACGTGCTGTTCCGGTCCCAACGATATGAGGAGGCCCAGGGCGAGGTCCAAGCGTTTCTGGACAAGTATCCCAACGACGAAAGCGGGCTGCTCATGCGCAGCGTGCTCCACACCGTGCGCGGCGAGATCGACGAGGCCGTCGCCCATTTGGACCGCTATCTTGAATCCCAGCCCACCGACGCCAATGCCATCCTGCAGCGGGCGGGCCTCTACTTCTCACAGGGGCGCTACGCGGTGGCGATTCGAGACCTTGAGCGCCTCCGCGGGTTCGACCCCGAATCTCATGGCTACAGGCCGCGGATGCTGTTGGCCGACGGCTACGTCCTGACCGAGCGGCTGGAACTGGCCTATCAGGAGCTCGAATCGATCATCCGTGAAGATCCGGGGGCCAAGCGGGTGGCCTTACATCTGATCGTCATGTACCGCGACAACGAACGGTTCAGCGACGCTGTCCGCGTTTGCACCTCGATGGCCAACCGCTATCCCGATGATCCGGCGTGGGTCAAGAATCGTGGCGACGTCAGCTCCAAACTGGGTGACCGCTCAACGGCTTTGGTTGATTACGAATCGGCGGCCAGGCTCAGCGGATACCAGCCCGGCTACACCGCCCCACTGCTGCAAGCGTACGCCAGGTTCGGTCAGCCGGATGAGGGAATCGCCTATTACACGAAAAGCATACCGGCCGATTCCCGCTCGGCGAAGGTGATAATGCGTTACGCGGAGTTGCTGGCCGGTGCAGGACGGCGCGCCGAGGCTGTTGGGCAGTTTCTGGCCGCCTTTCGGGCTTCCGGGTTCGGCGATCTGACTTTCGCGCGTGAACTGATCGGAGCCATCATCAACTCCGTCGGGCAACAGGAGGCCCTGGACCTATTCCAGGCGGAGCCCGACAACCCCGGTTTCAAACGGACGGCGGAACATGTGCTGGCCCTGCTGTTGAACCATTTCAACCACGACTCCGAAGCGATGACGAAAATGACGGCGTTGTTGCAGACCGCCGTTGACGATTCTGAACGGATCATGCTGCTGGCTGCCCTGGGCAACATTCATGAACGACGGCAGGACTGGCAGTCGGCTAAGAGCGCCTACCAGGGATTACTCAAAATCGACGATAAGCATGTTCTGGGACTCAACAATCTTGCCTTCCTGCTCTCGGACAAGCTCGACCTTTCCGGTGAAGCGCTGCCCTACGCCCGCCGGGCGGCCGGGCTTTATCCCACCAGTTCGGTGCGCGACACGCTGGCGTGGACCCACGTGCAGTTGGGAGAATATCGCCAGGCCATCGCGATTCTGACCAGGCTGCTCAGGGACCATCCCCGGTTTGTGCCCGGCATCTATCACCTTGCCGAGGCATATCGCCGCAACAACGAACCGGCTAAGGCCCGCGACCTGCTCGAAGGGGCCCTTAATCTGATCAACAAGAAGGTGGGCGAGAACTACCGGGATAAGGTGCTGGAGGCACTTGGTGACCTGAACCAGGGCGAATCCACGCCGTAGTATAGTATCTCAACCACATCGACGCTTATCCGAGCCCCGAGCGCAAGCGAGGGGTGCTGTGCCGAGAATCCCTGCTGGGCACGCGAGAGGACCGAGAAGGGATTTTAATAAGGGTCCAGCGTTTCCGTCCGTTTCCCATCAATTGACGAGCCGCGGGATTCATCCCGCGCGACCCCGGAACATGCAGCACAATGATGAGAATCGGACCGTCCCGACCAAGAGATTGCCAGACAGGTGCTCCACCTTGGCCGGAATCCTCCATCGGGCCGTTGAAAGCCACGTCCTAAACAGCAAGAATAAGTCGTCGGGCGGGGTTTTTTATTGCCGCCCGGACGGAGGCTTCACCTATGTCGCGATTCGATACCCGGCGATCGGACTGGCTGGTCGTTTTCGCCTTGGCCTGGATGATGGGGCTGATCGCTGTACCTATCGCTTGGGCTCAGGAGGTCGTTGTTCAAAACGATTCGGTGACTGACTTCGGCGACGTGGGCATTGTCGGCGGCTTTGTGACCGGGGAGGAGGGCGGGGCCTGGCTCACCTCACCGTGTAACGGTGCGATCATCGAAGTTCAAATCCTGTGGTTGGCGGCCCTGCCCGGTGTGCCGCACCTGGGCAACAACATCTGGATTCGCGAAGCAGGGGCATTCCCGGTGCCCGGTGCGGTTATGCAGCAGTTGGAAGGCCCGGTTCTGCAAGCGGGCGGACTGAACCTTTTTCGCACCGTTGACGAATTCGGGGCTGAGCTCAATGTGCCGGTCCTGGAGAATCAGACGTTTTCCTTAACGCTGGAGTTCGGCGAGGCAACAGATCCAATAACGGGCAGTGTGGTGCGCGACATTGACGGCTGCCAATCCGGGAAGAACGTGCTCTTCGCCACCCCCGGAGGTTGGCTGGACTTCTGTCTCGTCCTCGCCGGCGACCTGGTCTTTCGTGCGGTGATTGACTGCACTGTGCCGCCCGGTGCGTGCTGCCGCTCCGACGGCGTTTGTGTTGACGACGTCGAACCCGATGCATGCACGGACGCCGGCGGCGAGTTTCAAGGCTCCGACAGCGTCTGCGACGATATAACGTGCCCTGAACCTTTGCAGGCTTGCTGTTTCCCGCCGCACGATTGTTTGAATCTTCAGTCCAGCATCTGCATCGGCGCCACCGGATTCCCGCAAGGCCCGGGTACACGGTGCGATCTTATCGAGTGTTTTCCCGCAGGGGCGTGCTGCCTTCCCGACGGGTCATGTCTCGACGGCGTGACCCCTGAGCAATGTGACCAGTTGGCCGGATCGTTTCAAGGGAACGAGACCACCTGCGCCGGCGTCGAGTGCCCCCAGCCGTTGGGGGCCTGCTGCAAGTCTAACGGCTTTTGTCTTGAGATGATCGAAACGGATTGCGACGTCATTCCCAACAGCCGCTGGCCCGGGCCGGCCACCGACTGCGAGGATGTGGACCAGGACGGAATAGCCGACGCCTGCATGGTGACCTGCGGTGACCCATCCCAGGACGTGGATGGCGACTGCGACGTGGACCTGGACGACTACGATCAGTTCATGGGCTGCATCTCACAACCTTCCGAAGATGCCGGGCCGCTGTGCATCTGCGCCGACATCGACGGCGACGGCGACGTCGATCTTCATGATTACTTCGAGTTCGCCAACTCATTCACCGGCGCCGGTCCGGGATGTCCATAGTTTATCCGAGCCCCAAGCGCCAGCGCGGGGCCCGCCAACCCATGGTCCGCACGGCGGACCCTACGCTCTGATCGGAGTTGCACGTTGGCGCACGGTTATTTACGGAGAACTTAGCAGCAATACCATCCCCGCGAGGTAGATCAGGGCGAGCAACGCCGAATCGATGCCCAGACGCTTGAGCACTCGTCGACTGCTCCGATAGCTCATGGCCCCGATAACTACTCCGGTCAGCAGGATGGGCACCACACAGGCGATGATGTTGCGGTCGGCGTGGAAATCGTCGCCCGACATGAGCAAGGCGTCTCCGGACAGCAACGAGGCGATTTTCATAAACGGAATCACGAAGATGTTGAACATGTTGCTGCCGAAGATGTTGCCCAAGGCCATATCCAGGTTGCCGATCTTCACGGCGGACAGGCCGGTGGCGATCTCCGGCAGAGAGGTGGCCAGCGCCAGAAACAGGAATCCGACGAAGGTGGCTCCCAGCGGCCGGCCGATCCACTCGATGTGGTGGTCCGCCAGGACGTCTCCCGTCTTGGCCAGCCACCAGGCGGATCCCACCAATATCAGCGATATCAGCCCCACCTTGGGCAACAGGCCGGGGGATCCCGACGTACGTCGGAACTGATCAACGTCGCCGCCCTCGGCGCTCACTTCCAGCTCGGTACGGTAGACCATGCGCATGCAGAGTATGTAGGTCACCGCGATCATGCCGACCGCCAGCCATTCCAATGCCTGGGCCAGCCGTAGATTTGATTCGAACTTGCTGACGCTCAAGACGCCCAGCATGGCGATGGAAATGAGCACGATACCGAAGGAGCTGCTGAGAATGTGGACCCGGCGTTTGTCGCCATAGAGGATGGACCCACCGCCGATCACGGCGTTGAGCAGAACGATGATGACAATGTTGAAGCTGCAACTGCCGAAGATGGCGGCGAAGGCCATGTCGACTTGGCCGATCCAAGTGGCCGTCAACCCCGTCACCACCTCCGGCAAAGACGTTACCGTGGCCAGCAGCAGCGCCCCCACCCATGCGCCGCCCAGATTGAATTGGGTGGCGACCTGATCGGCGAGGCGGGTCAGCCGCGAACCGGAAAGGATCACCACGAACCCGGCCAAGGCGATCTCGACGAACAGCGCCCAGGTGGGCAAGTCGGCTTGAAAGTACCAGCGGCTGATCAATATGTCGCTCCCCGGCTGATCCAACCCGCGCTAAAAGTCGCGGCATTATAGCCGTTCGGAGCGATATCGGGCAGTGCGGCGCCCTACGAGCGTCGATTCGCTCTTCCGCGGTCTTCCTCCTGGGCGGAGTGTGGATTGGAGGGGGCGTGGGGCGGCGGTTTCAGCATCGCAGGCCTTGGAGCCGAACGGTGCTGAGCGGTTGACCGACCTGCGGATAGCCTCCGGTTCGGCGTCCGTCTCCATCCGGTTCACACGCCGCACGTCAACAAAAAGTAGCCTGCCCCCTTTCCCCTCTTCCAATAGTCAAGTGGGAACCGTGGGGTTAGCCAGTGGCTCATGCCCATCCTGGTTTGGGGGCTTCAGATCCAGGACTGCGCCAATGCACCACCTTAACTGGTCCAAGGACGCCGTTCCGTCAGCTGCCCGTAAGCAATGTCTGCAAGATTCCGAAATCATGCAGGTCAACGTCGTCGTCGTCGTCCAGATCGTTGCACGCGCACGCCGGATCCACCGGCCCGCTGGGCCCGGTTACGCATTGCGCGAACTGCGCGTAGTCGAGCAGATCGACCACGCCGTCGAAATTGCAATCGCCCTGAACGACAGACGTCCCGGGACTCACCCAACCCCCCCCGGCGAGCGTGAGAGTTCCGCCGGACATGACGCCCGCGTCCGGCTGCCCGACCGTGCCGGTCAACGTGAACGTTCCAACACTGCTGGTCCCCCCGCCGCCGTCGACGGTGTGCCAGGTCAGGTCGTAGTCCGGTGGCCCCGCCGCTGTCGGCGAATTTGTGTCCCGGCTCTGTCCGAAGGCCAACATCCCCAAACACAGCGATGATAAAAAAATCCCTATCCCCGTCAGCTTACGCGAATATGCTTGCCGTTTGCTTTTCATTGTTCACCTCGGCTTTCGATACAACTATTTGGTGGGGGTTATTGTCCGATCGTGACTGTCCCGCCGTCTGCCAGGACCAGCAACTCCTTGGAGAAGATCAACGTCTCGTTATACGACCCGGCCTTGATTTTGATCCGGGCACCGTCCCAGGCAAGGTTGTTCGCCTCATTGACGGTATTAAACGGATTGGCTGGCGTACCCAGTTCCGTCCCGACAAAGCCCCCATCGACGCGGACGGTCCCTCCGAGTACGAGCCAGGGATCGATGAACGGAAAGCTGACGTCGAATCTGCCGTACACAGCATTGGTAAGGTTTCGATTGCTACACGCCGCGAGGCAACAAGGATTCCCTGGCCAGTTCAGACTGCGCGGGCAGCACCCGCCCAAGAGCTGCCCCATCACGCGGCTCCCCCCGTCGAAGATGGCCGATCCGCTCGACCCCCCCTCGGTCACGCCAACGGTTTCCACGACATAGTGGTAGTTACTGGTCGGCGTATTGAGGCAGGGAGTCACAACTCTGTTGTTCGTAGAGGTGGTCCCGCGCTTCCAGCTACCCGCCGGATGGTGGTAGCCCTGCACGGAGCTTGGGAGGGCCGCGTTCGTCGACCCGGCCTGATCCGTGACCGCGACACCGTCCAATCTGATGAAGGTCATGTCGTTGCCGGTGTTGGTGGGATTCGTCTCCAACAGGGTACCGCCGTCGGTGCGCGGTAGGGCAAAGAAGTCGGGGAGGGCGCCGTTACACGAATCGGTTCCCCAGCGCCAAACGACCTCCAGCGTGTCAACTGCCGCCTGCGTGCTCAGGCAGTGGAACGCCGTCAAGAAGTACGGGACAGAGGTTTCGGGGTCGTCGTCGTTGAGGACGGTCCCGGAACATAGAAAGCTGCCGGCACCGAGGTTGTAATTCATCTGCCCCGTGGCGTCACGCCCCGCGGTGTCGGTGGAAAAGCAGTTGGCATCCGCCTGGCAGGGTAGCAGCCCTTGCGCTTCTTCCGCACCCACTCCACCGGGGTGCTTGTCGAAGTGAACGATCTCCTTGATCTCGAAGATCGGATTGTCTGTTCCGGATACCTCGATGAACACCGTATCCCCGGGGAGGGAGGACGTCCAGAATTCCCCGTTCTTATTCGGGCCTTTGCGCGTGTACGGACCGCGGGCGATGATCCCGCTTGCCCCTTCGGCGTAAACGAGCACCGACCCGGCCCCGACGTCAAACCCGCTAAAATGCAGGCGCGTGCCGAACGCACCCGGTGAGCGGATGGCCAGCGTCCAGACATCCGCACCGTCCGGAGTCTTCTTTTTGAGCGCGGAACCGCGCGCGATCGACAACGGGTTGGCGCCCACCGACCGCACCACACCGACACGTTCCGGGCCGGGGAAAATATTTCCGATCTTCTTGCGAAGCTCGGCGTCGGCGGCTTGGATTTCCGCCACGGCCAGCACTGGGAGAACATGGATATTGCGCCGCTCCTGAAACGCCTCTGGAATTCCTCGACTGACCGGCACCGGTGTGGGCGGAAACTCTATATTAGGCGCCGGACCGGCGGGCCTCGCTACCACTTGTCCGTCTCCCCAAGAATTGGCGCCAAGCAGCAGCAGGGGGAGCGCTGAGTGAAGCGCGATCTTAGTCATGAAGTGAAGTCTTGGAGTCAAACCGCGACCGTTGGGATAAGGCGACCATCCTCGCGCGGAGCACCGAGGACCCGCCACGGATCTTTGCATTCCTTGAATCGTCATTGCTCAGCCCTTTTCGTAATGCTGGAACAGAATCTCGTGCCTTCGCGACTTAAGGCGTCACGATGACCTCGCTCCATGGCCCGCTACTGAAGACTGACCAGGACCAACACCAGGCCCTTACCGCTCTTAAGATGCGTCATGGCCTTGCCGAGGATGGCGCCTTGGGCCTTGGTGTAATCCGTGACCTTCATCGCCTGGCCGGGCGTGGCGGAGGTTGTTAGCAGATCGCCGGGATCGATGGGGCCGTTGGAAGTGTCGCACTGGGCCCACACACGGCCGCTCATGGCGATGGCTGGGGAGTCTTCACTTCCCGGAAGGTTGCCGAGGATGACCCCGACCGACAGACCGTTGGCGCCGCTGACCACGCCTGCCACGCGTCGATTGTAGGCCCCGCGGGCGACACGAAGCTTGCCCGGGTTGGCCGGGTCGATCTCCATGACCGTCCCGGGCTGGGCCGGCTCGGATGTGGGGAACTTCTCGGCAAGGTCCGCCCCGGTAATCTGGAGAACCTTGGCGCTGATGCGCCCGTCGGCACCGGTCATAAGGATTGTTCTGACTCCGGATTCGTCCCGCACGTCAACGGTGCCGGCAACCGTCCCGGCATCGTTGGGCCAAAGCTCGAGCGCGTTGCGCATTCGAAGGACGCCCACGGCGTTGCCGGAGCCGGTGACGTTGAGAGAAGCGACTTGGCTATCGCCTTCGTGGCGGAAGTGAATCCGCTTGTTGCCGACGGCGATGTCGAGCATTGCTCCCGGTGTCGTCGTTCCGATACCTACCTGCCCCTCGGGGGTCGCGGTGAAAACGTTGTGGTTTTCACCTGTGGTGGTGGCCCATATCTCGAAGTTGCCCTCGCGGTTCGCAACTCCACTACCTATCACTGACATCAGGTAACGCTGGTCTGTACTCGTGTTCTTCAACTGCAATCCTGTAAAGTTCGTCGATTCTGACGTGATATCGAGGTCGGTAGTGGGATTTGTTGTCCCGATGCCGACGCGGCCGTTGCCCTGGATGCGCATGGTCTCGGTGAGGCTGTCGCTGCTGCCGAATCCGAAAACGATGCGTTCAGTCGATAACTTCGTGTGGATCTGCAATGTGCCGGACTGGATACCCAATCCAAAATGATCGCCGGAGTCGCCCCAGAGCGAAATCTTGTCTCCGAGAGTGTTCGGAAAGCTGAGCGGGAAGTCGGGTGTCGTGTCCCCGATGCCGACGTTGCCGTCCTGGTCCAGGACCATCCCGACCGTTCCGATGGTCGAATCGGTCGAGTTATGGCGAAACGTGATCTTGGACCCGGCCAGCGCCAACTCTCCGTCGCGAGTTCCTCCTGGGTCGTCGCCCCAGAACTCCATCCAGGAGAGGCTATCCGAGGCATTGTTGTTTCCGTAGATGCTGAACGGGAGCACGCCGGTTCCGCCCAGGATCCTCGGGTTTTCGGCGCTGAATTTGAGATGACCAGCTACGTCGAGCTTCTGCTCCGGGTCCGAATTCCCGATGCCGACGTTGCCGTCCTCAGCGATCGTGATCCCGCTGCCCAGGCCCGGAATCCCGCTTGTTGAACTGGTCAAGAGGCGCATCCCGCTGTCGGTGAACCTGATGTCGCTCCGGTTGCCGTTGTTGGCAAAGCCCGCGATGCCGGGGGCCCCGCCCGGGCTCGAGATATGCACCTCGCCGGTGGAAGATCCCAAGTTGAACATCCTGACGGTGCTCCCGCCTGCGTCGATGGTGAGTTTGGTATTCGGCGTGTCCGTCCCGATGCCGACGTTGCCGTCGTTGTCGACGAATACGACGTTCACCGGGTCGCCGTCGGCGGCGTCGAGCGAGTGGCCGTCACCGCTCCCTCCGCCGCCTGTGGCTGCAGTGGTTTGCAGGGTGTCGTCTGGGAACCTGATGCCGTCGACGCCGGGTGTCCCACCGATGTGCAGCTTTGCACGCGGTTCCGTTGTCCCGATGCCGACTCCGCCGGCGGCGCGGATCAGGAATTGGTTGGGACCGGTCGATGTAAACCTAAAGCCCGGGGCGGAATTGTCGGCCCACACAAAGGCGCCGTCATGACTGGCGTGGGCCAGCCGGCCGGCGGCGAAGCTGAAGTCACCTCCGGCGATGTTGTTCTGTCCGCCTGGAACAGTGGCAGATGTGCCTGCCGCACTGTTGGACCTCCCACCCCCGACGACGGAATTGCTGCCAGCGGCGAAGTTGGTGTTCCCGCCGCCGACAAAGGCATGGGTTCCGGTGACGCGGTTCTGGAAGCCGCCACCGACAGTACTGGCGAACGCCGTGGCCCAGTTATCATTGCCCCCGGCGACCGTCGCGAATCGCGCGGTTTCGGGGTCGGAATCACTGCTACCGGCCCGGTTCCTCCCGCCTCCGCCAACGGTGCCGTAGTTGTCGAAGACCCGATTACCCGTAAACGGTTCGCCGGGGGTTTCTTCCCCGCCACCGGCGATGGTACCGTAGTCGGCTGAGACAACATTGCTACGCCCGCCGCCAACGGTGTCGTAGTCTCCGGCAGCCGTGTTGATCTCACCTCCGGCCACGGTGGACGATCGCCCGCCCGCGGTGTTGCCTTGGCCTCCACCGATGGTGGCGTTGATTCCGCTGGCGGTGTTCACCTGTCCTCCACCGACAGTGGCGAACGGCTGGGTGCTGGTGTTGAGCAGCCCGCCACCGACGGTGGCGAGTTGAGCGCTTGCCGGGTTGCCGTCGTCGCTACCGGCCGTGTTGGCCGAGCCGCCGCCGACGGTTCCGCCACTATCCAAGACTCGGTTTTCCGAGCCTGCGGATCCGCCGCCTCCGATGGTCGAGGCGGCTGCACCGGGCTCGACCATGTTGCCGCTGTAGCCGCCGATCAGGTTGGGGCTGGAAGGATGCTGGAGCGTGAACAGCCCCGGTAAGGCCAACGCGTAGGGCGCCGGCGTCAGCTCCTGCCTCGGGGCCAGCGGCAACAATCCGCCGGGGACCGCTCCGCAGCCTGTCGGGCAGCAGACCGCGATGTTCAACCACCGGGCCTGCCCTACGAACGAATTGGCCCCGAAATCCAACCGGACGGTGAAGCGCCCGTCGACCAGGGTGATCGCCGGAGAGTTGCCCTCGGCGATCGCGTCGTCAAAGATCAGCGTCGGGCCGATCTGAGTTCCGGCGTCGGGGGCATCCCACACACTGAACTGAAAGTCGCAGGTGTCGTTCACCGGCGTGCCGCCGTCTTTGAGCTCACCTTGATAGGTGAACGCGGTTCCCATGCCATCGGCCCAGGCGGTGTGCAATGGGACGATGGCCAGAATGATGAGACCGATTCGTGTGCTGTTCTTGACTCCCATGGAAACTCTCCTGAAAAACCAAAACTCTCCTGAAAAACCAATTGTCAGATCGCCGTGCGACCGAAACTCTGTTTCTCTCGAACCGCCACGACGCCCCACTGACGATCCGCCCCATACCGGCCCATGGGGTATAAAACAGGGAAGGCAGGCGGCGCGCCCGGATATTGTTGAGAATAACTGTTGTCCAAACCATGTTTGCGTCCGGACAACAGGGGGTCCGTGGCAGAATCGGCGGCTGCGGTGGCAGGCTGAAGGCCTGCTCTGTAGTAGCCGGGGGCAAGTGTAGCGCCGCCCCCGGATGGCGCCGCCACCGAACCACCCGACCCTGAATGGGTCGTCTATTCTCTGCGGCGTGCGGCGCTGAAGCCGCCGATAGTGTCACGGACGCGATAACATGGTTCCGGCGCGGTAAATCGTTGACTCAGCGACACTTATTTGACACAATGTGACTAGCGAGCCTCGTCGGGAGACCTGATTTAGTGTCATCCACCTCCCCCTCACCGGTTGGCGGCGAGGACGGTTCAGAATTGATTCGGCGTGCGGTGGCGGGCGATTCCGTCGCCCTGAAGGTGCTGCTGGTGCAATCCCGGAATCGCCTGCGAAAGCAGATTGCCCAACGCGTTCCCGCGGACCTTGAGCGCGTTTTCGACGTCGACGACATTCTCCAGGAAACACACGTCGAAGTGTTTCAGAGGATTCGGTCCTTTGAATATCGCGGCCCCGGCTCATTCGAGAACTGGATGACCGCGATCGCGGTAAGTCGTTTGACCAACGCGATCAACCATCATCGAGCGGCCAAGCGGTGTGGGGGCGTGCACGGTCCGATGAACAAACGGATTGAGGACTCGACCATTGCCCTGTTGGACATGATTGCGGGCCCGGGGAGGACGCCGAGCGAATCGATGGCACGTGACGAGGCCATCCAAGCGGTGCAGAGCATGCTGGAAGAGATTCCCGAGCACTATCGGATGGCGGTGAGGTTGGTGTATCTCGATGGCCTCTCCGCCAAGGACGTCGCGGCGACGATGAATCGCACGGAACGCGCCGTCCACGGATTGTGTCGCCGAGGCCTGAAAGCTCTTCGCAACCGGCTGGACGGTGATACCTGTTTTTTGAGCACCTGGTAGTGTCGTGTTTGGCACAGACGGCATTTTTCTCCGAGCCCCGACCGTCGGAGAGGGGAACGATTCCCGCTGCCGGAACCGCTCCCTCACGGTCGCGGCCCGGTTCGGAGAAACGGCGCCGTCCATGAGACACCACGGCAGGACCCGCTGGAGGGTGGAAAAAAAGCGGGCGCGCGGTTCGCGCCTCTTGCTTAATGAATAGCGGCTGAGTTCTGAGTGATCCGTGCATCCCGACATGCACGACAGAGAGGCACATGGAGGACATGTCTCGCGCATCGCGAATTGAAGAGCCATCGTCGCCACAATGCATAGAACGGGTCTTGGAAGACGTCATACGAAGGCGTGAGGCGGGCGAGGATGTCGACGAAGCTCAGATCGTCGATGCACATTCGGAGTTGATGCCCGAACTTGGCGAGAAACTGTGTGCGCTGCGGTCAATTGAAGTGGCTGAGCACAGAGCGCGGAGTGAATGCGGGCACGCTGAGGAGCCCTCAACGATCGGTACGAGCGCTCCGGGAGCGGGGCGGCGAGGGTTCCCCATCGACATTCCCGGATACCGGTTCGTGGGCGAGATTTGCCGCGGCGGCCAGGGCGTGGTCTATCGGGCCATTCAGGAGAACACCCGCCGAGACGTGGCCATCAAGACCATGCACGCCGGCCCGTTTATGGGGCCGCACGAAGAAGCGCGCTTCGAACGCGAGGTGCGCATTCTCGCCCAACTCAAACACCCCAACATCATCACCATCCATGACAGCGGAGTGGTGGCGGGCACGCACTACTACGTCATGGATTACATCGAAGGCGTGCCGCTCGACCAGTACTTTCCTCCAAACTGTGCCGTCAAGCGGAAACTCGAACTGTTCGCCACAATCTGTGAAGCCATCAACGCCGCGCATCTGCGGGGAATCATTCACCGCGACCTGAAACCAAGCAACGTGCGAATCAATGCTGCGGGCGATCCGTTTATTCTTGACTTCGGACTGGCCAAGATGGCGGGTGAAGTGGATGACCTGACGCGTGCCCGCGACCTCACGGTCACCGGGCAGTTCGTCGGCTCTCTTCCATGGGCCAGCCCGGAGCAAGCCGACGGGGGCCCCGAGATCATCGACGTGCGCAGCGATGTCTATTCGTTGGGCGTGATGTTGTATCAGGCGCTTACCGGCAGGTTTCCATACGTCGTAGTAGGCAAGATGCGCGACGTCCTCGGCCACATTCTCAAAACGGATCCCATCAGGCCGCGGTCGGTTCAAAGAGAAATCGACGAAGAAACGGAGACCATCGTTCTCAAATGCCTCAACAAGGATCCGCAGCGACGATACCAAAGCGCCGGCGCTTTGGCACTTGACATCCGGCGATATCTGAACAACGAACCGATCGACGCCAAGCGGGACAGCACGCTGTACATGCTCCGCAAGCATGTGCGCCGCCATCGCGTCCCCCTGGCGGTGGGCGCCGTGTTTGTCGTACTTCTCGTTGTCTCGTCGGTGGTGGCATGGACGCTGTACCTTCGCTCGCAAGAGAGCCTCCGGTCGTCGTACCTGGCACAAGCGCAAAGCATCCGGGCGAGCGATAGACCCGGACGACGATTCAACGCCCTCGAAGTCTTGGGCAAGGCCGCCGCCATCAGGCCGTCCATCGAGCTGCGCAACGAGGCGATCGCGGCCATGGCCGGCGCCGATCTGCGGATCATCAAACAGGTGAAGGTGGAAACCGGCGGCAGCCTGCAGATCTTGACCCAGTTTTCCGAAGAACTCGACATGTATTCGCTCTGTGACGAATCAACGGGCAAGACGACCGTTCATCGCTTCAGCGACGACAAGACGCTTCTGGAATTACCCGCGCTTATGGAGAATGGCGTCGTCGTCGAGCCGCGCTTCAGTCGCGACGGCCGGTACCTGGCCCGTGGGGCGATCGAAGAAGTCGAGGTGTGGGATATCGAGCGTGCCCGGTTGGTCACGACGATCGCCGTGGACATCATGGATTTCGTTCAACCGCTGGATTTCAGTCCTGATGCGTCCGAACTGGCCATCGGAACGCATGATGGATCGATCCACGTCGTCAACTTGACAACACAGGCGACGCGCGTCATCCAGCCGATTGATTTTGCGGTTCATTTTATTCGCTACGACCCCGCAGGCCGGCGCATGGCCGTCTCATCGCATGACACTGACGAAGTCGTGATCTGTGACGCGCACTCCGGAGACACTGTCCACCGCCTTAAACATCCGAGTGGTGTTTGGCGGGTTGCGTGGAGTTCAGACGGCCGGCAGTTGGGTGTTGGATGCAGTGACGGCAATGTCTATGTGTGGAACACGCAGACAGGGCGCCAGCGGTTTCGTTTGACCGGTCATCAGAGTGATGTAGACATGGTGGGGTTCAATCCCGCGGGCGACTTGCTATTTTCATCATCCTGGGACGGAACAACTCGCTTCTGGGACCCGCGTGTTGGAGACCACCTGTTCACGGCGCCGGCAACAGCAGCACGTTCTTTCGCATCCCATTCGAACCGTCTGAGCTACTTGACGTTCCGCGATGGGTTCTCGGTGGGGATATCAGAGGTCGAGCGCGGCGAGGCCTTGCGATCATTCGTTGGCCGTCCCATTTCCGGACGGGACGACGTGAGGTGGATCGCTAGCAGCAACAACGGTCGATGGCTCACGATCAGTTCCGCCGGCGGGGTTCGGATATGGAGCGTCGTGACGGGACAAGAGATGGCCTTCCTGCCAACCGGCTACAGCACCTCAGTATTTTTTCTTCCCGGAGACTCTTTCTTGATTACCGTTTCGGCGTATGAAGTCCTGAAATGGCCGATAGCGGTCAATCAAGACGTTCTTAAGATCGGCCCGCCAGAATCGCTGCTCCATCAATCCGACGGCGAATTGAAACATGCTTGCATTCGGGCGAGTGCCGGCGCGTTGACGGTCGCCTCGCGTGGTGACGGTCGGGCATATGTGCTCGATGTAGACGGAGCCAACGAACCGAGACCGATTGGATCACACCGAGGAATAACGAGCATCACCGTGAGCCCGAATGGTGCGTGGCTGGCAACGGCCACGTGGAAAGGCACGGGCGTCAAAATCTGGGACTTTGAAAGTGGCGATCTGGTTCATGAGTTACCCGTCGAAGGCAGCGCCAGGGTGAAGTTCAGCCCGGACGGAGAATGGCTGGTGACCAGCGCGGCCGAGTATGTCATCTGGGAAGTGGGCACATGGAAGGCGCGAGCACGATTCCCCGTGCAAGGCTACACGAGCCTTCCCGGTCCCATCGCGTTCTCCGCTGACGGCGGCATCGCCGCCCTCTCTTGCCGTGCCCCATCGATCGATCTCATTGACCTCAGGCAAATGAGAAAGATCGCCCGTTTGGATTGTCCGGGAGTCACGGCAGTCGGGTTGCTCGATTTCACGCCGGACGGAACGAAGCTCGCCTACCCGAAAGAAGGGCACATCGTCTACATGTGGAACCTTCGTGCCGTCCGCCGGCAATTGGCCGCAGCAAAACTGGACTGGGACTTGCCGCCCTACCCGCCCGCGACGCCCACGGAGTCGGTCGAACCGCTCCGCGTCGAACTCGACCTCGGCCACCTCGCGCCGAACAGCTAACAGTACAGGGCCTGTCGATTTAGTCGCTCGTGGGGCTCCCCAATGTAGCGCTACCCCTTGTGGAGGAGAAAAAGGGGTCAGGCTACTTTTTCTCGGTCCTCTCCGGTCGTTTCTCGCCGCAACTCACGAAAAAGTAGCCTGACCCCTTTTTCTCCCGGATGTCCAACTCCGCCAGCCAGCGACAGTGATACAATTCGGCGAGGTCCTCCGTGGCGTACTTGGCGGCGTCCGTCAATGTGGTCA
>JAZGDL010000419.1:0-6035 GCA_036477795.1 Phycisphaerae bacterium | reverse complement strand
TCCTCCAGCCGCCCCTCCCGGGCGTACACGTTGCCCAGGTTGTTGTGGGCCATCCAGCATTCCGGATTCTTGGCCAGGGTGTCGAGCCAAAGGGCTTCCAGGTCTTCGTACTTGTGACTCTCATTCCAAACCATAACCGCCAGAATGGTGAACAGCGCCGCCGCCAGACCATGCCTGGCTGATCGCAGATGCTCCGTCATACGCTCCACCAGAGCGGTGACCGCGGCTGCGAACAACACGATCAAGCCAAGGCTGCCCAGGTACAGAAAGTGGTCGGCCACAAACGAATAACGAAACGGGTATACGTTGAAGAACCCCAGAGCGGGCGTGAGCGTTCCTGCGAAAAAGAGCGTCGCGGCGACGGGGGCTCGTCCGATCCGCCCCCGCCGACTCCACAGCAGGCCCACAACAACCACAGCCGCGAGAGGATATAGATACTGCCACCAGACGCCCGCATCGATGGGCCACCGGGGATAAACAAACGTCAACCCGGTCGGCCAAACCAGCTTGCCCACATAGAACCAGAATGCCCGCCCGGCGACCAGGCAGCGCTCGACCCACGATAGATCCCATTCCGGGCCTTGGGCCCCGCGCCCGGTGCCGCGCAGGTTGTACAATTCCATCCAGACGGTCACCAGGCCAAGGATGGCCCCCGCGATGAACATCGGTATCAGCGGTTGCAGATCACGCCCGCGCAGCCGCCCCCGCTTCCACCACAAGATCAGCAGTATGGCAGCGGGCAGCGAGGCGGTGACCGTCTTGCTCAACAAAGCACACACAAAAAGGACCAGCGCCGCAACGTAGCACCGCCGCCGCCGCGAAGCCTCACCCGCCGCATGATCCAACTCCACATAACGCAGATACGCCAACATGGCTGACAGATAGAACGCTCCGGAAAGAACGTTCTTGCGTTCGGTGATCCAGGCCACCGATTCCACGTGCACCGGATGCAGGGCGAAGATCATCGCCGCCACCCAAGCCCCACGTACGTTCAATCGGCGCAGTACGGCGAAAACCAGGACAGCGTTGAAGGCATGCAAGAGGACGTTGACCGTGTGGTAGCCGAAAGGATGCAAGCCCCAGAGATGGCGCTCGATCCAAAAAGTGGTGTGCACCAGCGGGTAGTATTGCGGCGTAGCCCCGAACTCGAACCAGATACGCCATAGGCCGCTCAGGCTTTCGAGCGTCCGGTTCTCGGTGACGTAGGCGTTATCGTCCCAGACAAAACCGCCCAGCAGCGCGGGGATGTAGGCCACCACGACGGCTGCGATGATGACCCCTATGAGAACCCCTGCCCCGCCGCGGTCCGATGATTGGTGGTCGCCGATCAAAGGGATGTGCGATTCGCCGTTGACAGCGCTCGCCTCTCTTAGGGACTCTAACAAAACCGAGACGCGCCCGTCAGGAAGCGGGAGAATCGTGGCGCACCGCCCGCTTCCTTACGGGCGCGTCTCTGATTTCTTCCCGTTTTGTTAGAGTCCCTTATGCAGGCCCCTCCCCGATTCCTTCAAGGGCCAGGAGCCGTCGCTTCATGGCCAATCCGTCGGACCCGTCGGGGGCCGAGAACCCGCCCAATGAGCCGTCCGACCGCAACACGCGGTGGCACGGCACAAACAGCGGAAGCGGATTGCAGGCCATGGTGCTGCCGGCTGCGCGGGACGCTCGAGGATGGCCGGCTGCTCGGGCTAGATCGGTATAGCTGGCGGTGCGTCCATAAGGGATTCGCCGGGCGGCTTCGGTGACCCGTTGTCGGAACTCGGTCAGCGCGGAAAGGTCCAGCGGGACGTTAAAGCCGATTGTCTTCCCGCGAAAGTAAGAACGAACTGCCTTGCGCAGTTCAGCAGGTACGTGGCGGGCCTTGCGGGCGCCGGGCCAACGGCGGGCGATCACGGCTTCGATGGGCTCATCCCACTCCCCGGGCAGCAAACTGGCTTTAAGACCAAGACCTGTCGAAACAACGACGAACGGGCCCCAACTGGTATCAATGAGTTCGTAGCTTAGCACAGTCGGAACATTATCAGGTGTTTGCCGCTCGCCCGCAACGTCTGGAAACTAGAGGTAACGCTATTCTCTAGTTTCCAGGGTTCCGGTCATGGTGACAATCACGCCCGGCAGGGCCCAGAAAAGCCCCACAGCGCGCACTACCATTGCCAGGCACAGGATGGCTGAGAGTGTGCCGTGGGTGTCCAGGAAAGCGTGCTTATAAAACGCCTCCATGGTGCCCAGCCCCTGAAAGGATATCGGCACGGCAGCCACCACCATTCCACCGGCCAGGTAAGCGTAGTAATCCCATAGGGCGGCTGCGTCGCCGCGCATCCCCAGAGCCAAGGCGGCGAACACGAATGACGTCATGGCGATCACCTGCAGTACTAACGTGCAGCCCAGCCCACTCCAAAGCAGCACTTTGTGGCTGGCCAGGCGCCGCGTTGCGGACTCGGCCCGTCGCAACTGGTCTGCGAAAGGCAGTTTGGAAAGCGCGCCTTTGGGTAGAATCAATCGACGAACGCGCTGCGAGAAAAGCACGATACCACACAGCAAACCTCCGGCCGCCAGGCCGCCGACCCCATAGCCCAGCATGGCCAGCTTGCTGTCACCAGCGCGGACCAGAAGCACGCAGGCCACCAGCAGCAAGAGCCCGGACAAACCCACGATGCGGTCCAGAACCACCGTGGTCACCGCCTCCGTCTTGCGCTCGGTATGCAGCGAGACGTAGTACATCTTGAACGCGTCCCCCCCGGTGCTGCCCAACGCCGTCACAAAGTTCAAGAAGTTGCCGGCGTAGCAAAGCTTGGCGCTCTCCCAGTAGGACAGGCGAATGTCCTGGGCCCGCAGCAGAAGCTGAAACCGCAACGACTGAACCAGGGTGACCGGCGCGAAGATGGTCAGGCACAGCAGCAGTAGGGACTTGTTGGCGCCGTCCCAGGTAGTCTTCAGGCCGTACTGAATAGCGAGCCCGTCGTCCCGCCGGCAACTGCCGTCGGCGCAGGCGATGATCTGTTGGCTGCCGTCCTTGGTGACAACCGTGATGGCGTCGTCCCGGATGTCTACGGCGCGGAGCGTCACGCCGTCGGTCAGCGTGACGTAGTCGTAATAGGTGACATTATGAAGCACCCAAACCAGGGCAACGGTGCACACCGTCAACCGCAGGCCCGCCGAGCACCATTTCCTCGCTTTCCGGTTCACAGGAAGCTATCAGCGTAGCAGGGTCCGCCGTGCGGACCACCCCGTGGCCGCCCACCAGTCTCGCGTTCGTGGTCCGCATGGCGGACCCTACCGGCTGACGGGACGGCGGTTCACCGAAGGGGTCAGGGTTGCCCATGGGCCTTGCGCCAGGCCTGCTCCAAACCCTGTAGCGTCAGATGGTAGCGACTCATGAGCGCCTCTGCCACCGGCGCGCCATCCTTGAGATCGTCGATCACCCTAATAAGCGCCGCCGGCTCCCGCTCAATCAGGAAAGACACCAGGCTGTGGGCGACCGGATAGTACCGGGCATCAAGCGCCCCGTCACTGGCGAATAGCGGCGCTATGCTGTGGTCTCCGGCGACGATTTCCGCCGCGACGGCATTGGCCGCATCCTGGTTGGGGCATTGATCGCCCAGGACCGACTGGGCCACAAAGTCAGCCAGTCCTTCGTTGATCCATGACGGTATATGCCGCGTGCTGCGATAGCGGTGCAAGAACGCATGGGTGCCTTCGTGCACCAGCGTTGAAGCGAACGCGTCACGGGCCGCCGGCGATCCGCCGTGGCGATAGATCACCACGTGCACATGACCATTGGTATCCGAACTGGTGTATCCCAACGCACCGCCGGCCTCATACCCGTCCAACAACTGCGCCACCGCCTGGAATCGCTTCCGCGAGCGCAGGGCAAAGAGCGGACATTTGCCCGCGAACACGCACCCGTCGGTCGACAAACGGAACTGCTGTGCAAGCGCCGCATACATATCCTCGCACCATCGGCGCAGATCGGCATGCTCCGACCGTGACCAGTCCGTCCAGATCAGAAAGTGCGGCGTCTCCAGCAGCACCAGGTCTCTGCCGATGCGTTCGCGGATCCGTCGGCCGACGTCCTTGTACCCTTCGATGATCCGGGCCCGGCGTGATGGATCGGTTTGCTCCGTGTTGCTGTCAGGGACGTCCGGCGGGGCGGCAAAGCCGATGGCAGCAGCGTTGTCTTCATTCACTTGGGGCGCGGCGACTGCGGTGCCGTCCGGCTTGCTTATCGGCTGTCCCAAACGCCTGCTGACACGGAAATCAGACAGGGCCCGCCGGCCCGGCTCCCGGTACTGTGGATCGCGCCGCCCGGCACGGGCCAGGTCCCGGCGGGCAATCGCGTAACGACCGTGACGCAAGGCGAACAGCCCCAGCCCGAAGCAGTCCGACGCGGTTAGCCGGTCATGCCCCCCCCGCTGCCACGCGAGCGCCTCCCGCCTGGTTCGATAGGCGCTGTCGCCCAACATCCGGTTGTAGCAGAACGCGCAGGGAAACCCGTCGCAGTCCAACACCACCGACTGCTCAGCCACCCGGCGCAGCGTTCCGGAAACCTCCTGGCCGGTGATGAGCTTCACGTGTACGACAGGCCCGCCCTGATCGACCGCAGCATCGGACGACCACACGGCGGCTGGTAAGGCGCACATCGCCGCCGCCGGCATCATACAGCAGGCGAGATGACGGCGGATGCGTGCGTGCGTCATGAACCTACGCGTCCGTCTCTGCCGCGGCTTGGGATGGCCCGTTGGTGGAGACGACTTCCAGGGTGTCATGCTGCCCGAGGAGCCGGTCGAGGTGCCGCCGGTCGATCACTACATCCAGCTCCACGACGTCCTGCACGTAGCGACGGTCCAGCACTCGGGCGTCGTTGTCGACTGCCGCCAGGGCCCGCCCATCGCCCGCCGGCATGCGCAGCGTCACCGCCAGCGCGTTCGAAGACGCCGCCCGCCGCACGGCATCAACGACCTGATCGAGGCCTTCTCCGGTAAGGGCGCTGATGCGGTAGGCCTGGTCGAAGAAGGATTCAACCAGACGGACGTCGGCTTCATCCTGTACGGCATCGATCTTGTTCAACAGCGCCACCGTGGGTACGTCGGTGCATCCCAGTTCGTCGAGTAGCTCCCCAACGGCGGCCACCTGCTGGGCGGCCCGCGGATTCGAGGCATCGATCACGTGCAGAAGAAGGTTGGCGTGCATGGCCTCTTCCAGGGTGGCCCGGAACGACGCCACCAGGCGGTGGGGCAGGTCGCGCACAAATCCAACCGTGTCGCTGAGCAGCACCGTGCAGCACTCATCGATCTCCCAGCGTACCGTCTTGGTGTCCAGTGTGGCGAAGAGCTTGTCGGCAGTATATGCGCCGGCGTCGGTCAGAGCGTTCAGAAGCGTCGATTTGCCGGAGTTGGTGTACCCCACCAGTGAGACGGTGAAACAGTCGGACCGCGAACGGACCGTTTGAATCTTGCGCCGCTCGATGTGCGACAGCTCCCGGCGCAGGGCGGCGACACGGTCGCGCACGATACGCCGATCGATCTCGATCTGCTTCTCTCCGGGGCCGCGGGTTCCAATGCCGCCCACCGCCCCCACCGCCGATCCGCCGCCCGCACCGGCGATCCGCTCCAGGTGCGTCCACATGCCTCGCAAACGCGGAGCGGTGTACTCCAGTTGAGCCAGCTCGACCTGCAGCTTGGCTTCGTGAGTTCGAGCCCGCGAGGCGAAGATATCGAGTATCAACTCGCTGCGATCCAGAATCTTGCACTCTACCTGCCGCTCCAGCTCGCGAATCTGAGCCGGCGAGAGGTCGTTGTCAAAGATGATCAGGTTGGCACCGCCGGCCCGCACCCGCTCACCGAGTTCTGCGGTCTTGCCCTTGCCGATGTAAGTCTTGGGGTTGACGCGGTTCAGCCGTTGGGTCAAACCGTCCACCACGATCGCCCCAGCCGCCTTAGCCAACAATCGAAGCTCCGCCAGCGGGTCGTAACTGTCGCTGTTCGGCTTGCCGGCCAGCACCTTGACCAGAACAGCCCGTTCTCTCTGGACCGAAAGTT
>JAZGDL010000418.1:0-17138 GCA_036477795.1 Phycisphaerae bacterium | reverse complement strand
GATCAAACGAAATCGTGCTGGCAGTGTGCGTGGCTGTTTGTAGAATGACATAGAGACCCTCCTTGGTCTAACCTACTGCACCGGAAACCAAGGAGGGCCTCCAAGCGGGAATCATAACCAAGGAGGGCTCCCGCAGCAAGTGAAATCGAGTGTTGACGCTCGCACGGAGGCATCAAGCGCCAGCGCCAACCGGCAACGCCGGTGGTATCCGGGCGGGGAGGCGCTTGGTTTATGCGCTCCAAGCGATCCCGATACCCCGCAGAGACCCCAAGAACTGCGGCAGTGCCATTCGAGCCTGACCCCTTTTATCCGCCGAAGGAGACTTGGAAGAAACCGAAGTCGCAGAGGTCGATGTCGCCGTCGGCGTCAAGGTCACGGTTCAGACAGTCCTGGTCGGGCGGCACAAAACCTGGTGACCTGTGGTCACCGGTATGACACTGCTGGAACAGGTCGAAGTCCAACAGGTCCACAACACCGTCGCCATTGAAGTCGCCGGCCAAGAACTCGTATGGCCCCATGTCCACGATATCCGGGTAGCCAGGCGGATCAGGGACACCCGAGCCCCCAGGTGGCGGAGTATCCACGAACCTTGGGGTCAAGTCGAGATCAAGCGGCGTACGCTCGCTGGTGTCGCCGTCACCGTCGAGGTCGGCGGTGTCGGGCGGAACGGCTGTGTTGTCGCCGGCATCGATGCAAGGAGACCCCGGTAAAAGCCGGAGGTTATCATCTTGCGTACCCGGAATGTCGTCCGGCCCGTCAGGGTCCACGAACGACGGGTCGTCGCCGATGTTGCCGTCGCCGCCCAGGGCGCCGGTCAGACCCTGGATGCAGGTGTAATCGACGTTGGCTGTCGCCCCGCCGCCGAAACGGATCTGCGCAGACTCGACGGTTCCGTTGGGGTCGCTGTTGTTCCACAGGATGCAATTTGCGAGAGTGACCTTACCACTGCCGAAATGGTAGATGCCTCCCGCGAGGTTGGTGGCCAAGTTGCCGTAGAAGGTACAGTTTTTGAGGGTTGAGCTGCTGATGCTGTTCCACATGCCGCCGCCCCTGAGGCCGGTGTTTTGGATGAAGACGCATTGGACCAGGGTGGGGTTGCTGTTGCTCTTATTGGCGATTGCGCCGGCGCCGTTTACACTAGCGTTGCCGGAGAACTTGCAGTTGGTGAGCTTGGGGCTGCTGGCGATGTTGAGCATGGCGCCGTTCAGATCTCCCCGGTTGCCGTCGAACGAGCAGTCGATGAGTATGGCGTCGGCGCCCTGGGAGCAGACCAGTCCGCCGCCGTTGTCTGCGTAGTTTTCGGTGAAGGTGCAGTCGACCAGCGTGGGGGCACCACCGTCGATGAACATCCCGCCGCCGCGGTTAGACGGGTCAATGCCGTCGGCGTTGCCGGCGCGAATAACGAACCCGTCAAGCACGGCCGTTTCATCGATGGCGGCGGAGACGGTCACGACGTGGTAAACGTTTTCGCCGTTGTTCCGCTTGATAATACAGAAACCGTCGATACAGTGCTCGCCGAACGAGTCGCAATCCGGGGAATCTTCCGTACAGGAAACGGCTTCGTCGTCGCCGTTCAGGTCGCCGCTGAGGATGGTGGGATTCGCGCCGGGGTCCCGGTCGCCGCGTTCGGTCTCGGTGCCGTCGAATCCGCCGTAGATCTGCACGCCGTTGAGCAATGGGAAGGTCGCGGTCCGGGCCTCACCCGGCGGTGCGGGTGTATAGGTTCCCCGGGCGACCCAGATTTCCTCGATGTCATCGTTCGTTCCGGCGTCGAGCGCATCCTGGAGGTCGAGGAAGGCAGTGGGCCAGGTGAAGCCGTCCTGTACCTCTCCGGGCGCGTTAACGTCAACATGCAGGATGACGCAGTGGCCGACACAAGGGTCGCAGGCGTCACCCCCATCGTCGTTGTCGGTATTCTCCTGACCGGGGTTGTGAACGTCCGGACAGTTATCGCAAGCGTCGCCCACGCCGTCGTCGTCGCGGTCGCACTGCTCGCCGATCGCTTCGCCCGGATCGTTGGTGTCTTCATCCCCGTTGCAGTCGAACAGCGTCTCATTCGCCGGATTAAAGACCGTGGGGCAACTGTCGTCGCAGTCAGAGACACCGTCACCGTCGTTGTCTTGGATCGGGTCACAATTGACGACGATGACCGCGGTGGCCATCGCGGTCGCCCCGGTATCGGGGTTCTCCAGCGTCAAGGTCGCCGTAACGCCTGAGGGATACGGTGAGGTGTAGGTGTGCTGGACGATGGGCGCATGCTCGACACAGTCACAGTCGGGGTCGGGGTCGGGGTCGCAACTGTCGCTGGTGCCGCAACCGTCCCCGAAATCCCACTTGTATATCAACGCCGCGTTGGGCAGGGAGTTCTCGTCCAACGACTCGCTGGCATCGAAGCTGACCAGAAGCGGCGCGTGACGTTGCGGGTTGGCCGGGTCATCGGGGTAACTCACCGAGATGACCGCGAAGGGCACCATCTTCCCATGGAGGAAGTGTACCGCAGCGCTATAGGGTGTCTTGCCCGTGGTGATGAACGAGAAACGGTCAGGATCGCCGCCTGCCGCCCCGTCGGTGAAGCTGTGGACGCGGTAACTCACCGAATCGCCGTTGCCGGGATCCGATGCCAGCATCAGCGTGTGCTCATCCGCAACCGAGACGATGATGTGGAAACCGAAGTTCACGTCGCCCATCCCCGCCGTAATGATGCGCACCATGTCGCCCGGCTTGAAATCGGTCGCGTTGAATTCGGCCTCCGGGTCGCTCAACATGAACGCACCGTCAGCGTTTGAGACGGTTACGTCCGGATTCCCCGGGATGAGTCCGTTCCACACGATCAGGAAGTCCACTTCACGACCGCCGGTGAGGTAGGTCACGCCTGTCGTCGCCGGGGCCTCCTGCACACCGGACAACGATCCCTTGACCTCCCAGAGCTCCTCACCGGGCACCGTGTCGTCCACGCACGTCAAGGTCCAGTTCTCAAGCTTCGATTCCTCAATATCGACGATGCCGACATTCACGCTGCCGCGACCCCGGTTGGTGAGCGCCGCAAGCGGTTCCGAGTACGACTGATCGGTGTTGCCGTCCTGCCCCGGGCCGGGGACCAACCGGGCGTAGAAGAAGTAGGTGCCGTCGCCCGGCAGGTCGGTCAGAGGCAGGTGATAGGTCGACTGAATGAGGCCCGGTAACTTATCGACGGTCACCAGCAGATTGTCGTCCCAGCCGATGTTGTCGGTGTCAAAGTGGAACTCTATCGCCGTCCCGCCCCAGAAGTCGAACGCCTCGTAAGCGAGGACGTAGTTCCCGTTGACCACCGAACCGCCCGGTGGATTGATGAATCGAAGTTCGGGCACCACGCGCGGTTCCCACAAGAACGTGACAATCGAGTGGGTCTCCTCTTCCACGATGTTGGTGATCGAAAGGCCGCTGCGGATCTGGCCCCACCAGCGCGAGTTGGGGTCGGTGATCTCGTTCCATTCGCCTTGCAGTTCAAAGTTGCCGGACATCCCGGGGAATGGATCCCCGTCATCACCGACGTCGTCGCAGTTCTCCAGTTCCTGGAGCCCGTCGGCCTGGACGATGTTGAAGGTGAAATGCGTCCCGAGCTGGCTCTGTGCCGGTATCGCCTCGAGGTTATTGCCCGCGTCCGTGTGCATGATCAACGTCCCCTGGCCGGGGAGATGGCGGGAGAAGTTAATCTGTTGCGGATCGGCCGGTACGCTATCGGTCACACGCCAGAAGTAAAACCGCTCACCCGAGTGGTTGGGATTGGCAAAGAAGTAGACGGCGTTCGCCGGATCAAACGCGTAGTCGGTCAGGACAATCTCGGTTTGGACGCATGGCCGCAACAAGGTTCCCAGGTCGGTGGTTTCGATCCAGGGTTCGTGGGCCTCAAGGCAGACGGCCAACGCTGTGTTGATGAACCCGCAGCCTCTTGACAGCGCTTTTAGGATGGGTGAGGGGTGCACTAATCCTCCGGCGGCCATGATGTCCCACCGGCCTACCGGGCAATTGACGATCGCACCCGGGAGGTATTGGTCGTAGTCGTACAGATCGGGGTAGCCCTCCCATACGTGCAGGAATTCGTGAGCCATCAGCTCCTTTTGAAAGCTCTCCTGACCAGGCAGCGCTCCGCCCACCTCGCCGGTTGAGCCGATGGCGGTGGCGAAGTCAGAAAAGAAGATGGGAGATAACGGGGCCCCCGGCCTCTCCTGGATCTGAATCGGCAGGTTCATCGCCGGAGCGGGAAGCTGGAACAGGTCCCGGCCACCGGCCGCCAGACCGTCGGGCCAGAGTCCCTCGGCAAGGAGGACAGTCGAGAAGACAAAGTTGAGGGTCACATTCGTGTCGGGGATACCGTCAAGGTTGGTGTCGACGATGAAGTCGTAGGGCATGACCACCTCGTCCCAGTCGTGGAAGAAATCCAAGGCCTCAACCGTGTCCTCTGTCAGCCGCCGACGATTGAAGGGGTATGCCTCGGAAGGCCCGCCATCGCTCGGGCCTGACGTATCGCTGTCGTAGGCGTAGTTTTCGGTCCCCGCGGCGCGCACCTCTCCTAAATCAAGCAGCCCGTCCAGATTGAAATCGCGTTTGAGAATGTCCGGCGTCGACGTGCCCCCGTCGAAAGTATCAGCCCCGTCTTTGGCCCAGGTCAGGTACTCCAGTGTGAGGAGGTTCCCGCCGTCGAAGCCGCTGGTGCCGTGAATGTTATAAGCCAGCGGCCCGGCCGCAGGGATTAGAGTGTCAGGGAAGGGAGGCGTATTCGGATTCCCGTCACCAAAGTCTTCTCCCCAGGGATCGTTATTGCGGGTCGAGGTGACCTCACCGAGACGCCCGTCGCCGCCGTACCAGTCGCCGGTGATCAAATGGTCAAATCCGGACGTGCTGCGGGCGTGGTAGATGGACGAGGGAAGGTCCTGAAACTCCGCCGGTCCATCGTAGCAGTCCGGCACGTTGTCGTTGTTCGTGTCTGCGGCGTCGGGAAATACACTGGTTCCACTCCCCACGCCCGAGCTTGTGACGTCGACCGAGCCGTCTCCGAAGTCCTGCGGATCGAGCTGAAGAGGGAAGTCGCAGGGCGGCTCGGCATCCGGGTCGGGAATGCACTCAGGGCCGAAGGGAGGGGGCTCCAAGCGGGCCGACGTACCGCCCCGGTTGGGGTTGAAGCCTCGGGCACGAGCGGCGGGGTCATCGGCGACGGCGGGGTTCGCTGGATCAAAGGGCTGGAGATTGGGGATTCCCCCGTCCGAAGGCCAGTCCGGGGGCGGGGGCGGCGGAAGGGGAGCTGACACGCCCGCCGCGGCGTGCGCGTCTACCCAGTACGCTTCCCACCAGGCCGTGTAGTCCCAGCGCGGGGCGAGCGTCGTGAGCCGCTGCACATTCATGTCCGGGAACGGCTGCCGTTGCAGCTTGGCGTTGCCCTGCTCGATCCACATGTCGGGACCGTCGTATTTGTCATTGCCGCATCGTGCGATCAAGGCGTCGGCATCGCCGGGATAGTTGCGCCTTATGTACGCCTCCGCCCAAGCGCGGTTCTCCCCGTCGGCGTTTCTTAAGCTAGGGTCCAACTTGATCCACTGGTTCTCCGGGAGAGCGGCGGTGGGATCGTAGATGACCAGGAAGTCCTCGAAGGGTTCCGGGAAGTCCCACGCTCCATCGTTGTCCCGGTCGCAGAACTCGGTGTCATCGATGACTCCGTCGAAGGTACAGCCCGTGATGGGGTCGGGTTGGTCGAATCCGTCCGTTGCAGGTTCCAGCAGGGCGTCGTAGCGGCCGTTGGCATTGAGATCGAGGAACCGCTCGCCCGGCGTCCAGACACCGTCGATCAGGCCGGAGGGCCGCACGTCCTGGCCTGGGGGAAGCCCCCCGGTACCTGGCAAATCACCGTTCCTGTCGATGAAGAACATCTGTACCTCTGGCTCGATGAACCTCTCGCCCTGGAAGCGATCGTGCAGGTCGTTGTCGTTCAGGTCCATAAATGGGATGGATAGCCCCACGATTTCCTGGGCGCCGCCGGGGATGGCGAAATCGCCGACGGGCAGGGCAGGCCAGGGAAGCTCGACCCAGCCGAACACGTCTCCGGTGATGTTGACGTTCCCATAGGATATCTCACGCCAGTACTCGGCGAACGAATCTATGGCCGGGTCGAACCAGTCGAAGTACTGATCGAAAACGTCGAAGGGGTTGGGAAGAGGTGGAATTACCGGAGGATCCGCGGTGGACTTGCTCGGGACGGCCAGCATCACAACGAACTTGCGGTCCTCGCCCCTGCCTTGCGACGCGGCGAGAACCAGCGTCAGGCTCAGGATGACCGGAGCCCACCGGCGCTTCAAAGGAACTGCCTCTTTACCGGTGAAGTGCTTCACGACGAATCCTCCGTATAGTGGCTACCCCCCGCAGTCTACACCAACCGGCCCTTTTTTTCAACGAGTTTCCCGGCGGAAGCGATTCTGCAGGTTGCACGCTGAAGGCCTCTACCGGTGGGGTTTGGCGACGTTTTCGGAACCTGGCATTTTCGCAGGCTCGTTTGGGAGTATGAAGGCAGGCGAACGTTCCGATGGAATCGGAACAACCGCCTGCCCTACGACCTATCCGGGCCAGTAGGGGGACCGAGAAGGGATTCTCGGTCCAGCGTTCGAATAAGTAAAGGGTCCAGCGTGACCTTGCGCTGTTGGCTTAATTCCGGCTTCCGCCGAGTAGGCCGGAACGATAGAGGAAGTACAGCAGTTGCAAAATGGCTGTGATGGTCGCAGCCACGTAGGTCATGGCTGCGGCGTTGAGCACCTTGCTCACCGGGGCCAACTCGTTGCGCATTACGATGCCGTGGTCTACCAGCACCTCGCGGGCACGGGTGCTGGCGTTGAACTCCACCGGCAAGTTGATAATCTGAAACAGCACCACGACTGAAAAGAGAAGGATGCCGCCCAGCATCAAACCGGTGCTGTGCATAACGAAACCGGCTATCAAGAGAAACCACGACAGGCTGCTGCCCACCGAGGCCATCGGCACCAGTCCGTTGCGCAGTGCCAACGGCGCGTAGGCCTGGGCGTCCTGAAGAGCGTGGCCCGCTTCATGGGCGGCGATCCCAACGGCGGCCAAGGTCCGGCCCTGATAGATCGCCGGGGTAAGGCGGAGCACCTTGTGGCGGGGATCATAATGATCGCCGAGGAACCCTTGAGCCTGCTCGATCCCGACGTGGTGCAAACCAGCGCCCTGCAGGATTCGTGCAGCGGCCTCGGCGCCGCTCATGCCGCTGCTGGGACGGATTTTCGACGCCTTGGAGATGGCGCTTTTTACGGAGATCGACGCCCAACCCGCCAGGGCGATGCCCGGAAGCAGAAAAAGTAAGTAGACCGGGTCGAACAACATGAACATGACAACCTCCTTCGATCAGAGCCCGACGTTCCCGGAAAGGAACCGTAATGTACTTTCGAATATCCAACCGTTCATATCAAGCTAAGGTCCGATCTTCAGCCTTCAACCTTCAACCTTTCAACCTTCAACGTCCCTAGCCGTGTCGCTCGCTTCGCAGATCGGACTCGCCGAGAACCTCGAATCTGCGGTCTTGCAACGCTTCACAAGCCATCGAGATGTTGTCGGCTTGAATCGCGATGGTCGGTTGGCCGTGGGAATGGCCCAAAAGCGCATAGGTGTAGTGAACGTTTATCTCCGCCCCGAGCATCGCAGACCAGAGTGAAAGAAGGGCCCGCTTGCCGTGGCGGAGCCGTACCACAAGGATTTCAGTCTCTTTGTAGGGGAATCTGTTATCGGTGAGCACCCGACCGGCTTCGACGGGGTCGTCCACCACCATCCGCACGATGGCGCAATCCACGGAATTGACCACCATCAGCCCCCAAATGCGGATGTCGGTATCGTCAAAGATCCTGGTCAGGCGCAGAAGCTGGCCGACCCGTTCATCAATAAAGACGGAAAGCTGGACGACGGCGGGGAAATCCTCCGCCTCGGCGGTTTCGAACGGTTCGATGGACATTTCGGCAGTCTACGTGCTGTGTCCGTCCAGCGATACAAGAATCCGGCGGAATTCGGTGCATAACGCGGATTGTTCACCGCGGAGCCCGCAGAGCCCGCAGAGACGGAGTAGATGGGAAGTCCGGGGAGTCGGCGCGGAATCCCGGCGCGGCCGAAACAGACACACTGACGGAATGATACCGGCGAGACCTCGGCCGTAACTTCTTAATAATGCTCTGCGATCTCTGGAGTACGAATAATCCAGGATAATCGTTCTCGTGCCAATTCCGCAGGTAGGCAAGCTGCCAAGATGGCAGGAGAGGTATATCAAGTATCCTCCGCTGTTATTGTAACCTATTTTGTAGAAATAAGTTATGGAAATAGTGGACAACGGCGGGGTTGCGGCATCTTAGTTGCATCGGTGATTGCCGGTGGAGCGTGCGAACTGTGTGCGCCCGGACTGTGCTGTAGGAGAACCAGCTATGGCAAAAATCATCGGAATCGACTTGGGCACTACCAATTCCGTGGTGGCGGTGATGGAGGGCGATCAGCCCAAGGTGCTGACCAACGCCCAGGGGGCCCGCCTGACTTCTTCGGTGGTGGCCATCACGGACAAGGGGGAACGTCTGGTCGGGCAGGTGGCCCGCCATCAGCAGGTCACCAATCCCGAGAATACCATCTACAGCATCAAGCGCTTCATGGGCCGAAGGCATGGAGAGGTCAGTGCGGAAGAAAAGATCGTTCCCTACGAGGTGATCGGTGCCGCGAATGAGCTGGTGAAGGTCAAGATCCGCGATAAGGAGCACACCCCGCCTGAGATCAGCGCCATGATTCTGCAGGACCTTAAGAAAACGGCTGAGGACTATCTCGGTGAGAAGGTGGACCGGGCGGTGATCACCGTGCCGGCCTACTTCAACGACTCTCAGCGTCAGGCTACCAAGGACGCCGGTGAGATCGCCGGCCTGAAGGTCGAAAGGATCATCAACGAACCCACCGCTGCGGCCCTGGCCTATGGTCTGGACGGCAAGAAGTCGCAGCACATCGCCGTCTTCGATCTGGGCGGCGGCACCTTCGACATTTCGATTCTGGACATCGATAGCGAAGGCGTCTACGAGGTGTTGGCCAGCAACGGCGACGGGCACCTCGGGGGCGACGACTACGACCAGGTGATGATCAACCACGTGGCGGAGGAGTTCCGCAAACAGGAGGGCATCGACCTGCGCAAGGACTCGATGGCCTTGCAGCGCTTGAAGGAGGCCTGCGAGAAGGCCAAGTGCGAGCTGTCCACCACCATGGAGACCACCATCAATCTGCCGTTCATTACCGCGGACCAGAGCGGCCCCAAGCATTTGCAGATGACCATCACGCGCAGCAAGTTCGAGCAGATCAGCGAAGCCCTCACGGAGCGCTGCCGCGGGCCGGTGATGGCGGCTTTGAAGGACGCAAAGAACAAGCAGAAAACGTTCGACGGCAAGGTCGACGCGGCGTTGCTGGTCGGTGGATCGACCCGCATCCCGGCCGTGCAGGGGCTGGTGAAGGACATTTTCGGCATCGAACCGAACAAGAGCATCAACCCCGACGAGGTGGTCGCGGTGGGGGCGGCGATCCAAGGCGCGGTCCTCGCCGGCACCGGGCCCGACATGGTTCTGCTGGATGTCACTCCCTTGACACTGGGCGTGGAGACTCTGGGCGGGGTGATGACCAAGCTCATCGAGCACAACACGACCATCCCGACCAGCAAGGCCGAGGTATTCAGCACGGCTGCCGACGGTCAGCCGGAGGTGACCATTCACGTTTTGCAGGGTGAGCGTGGGATGGCCAAGGACAACCGGTCGCTGGGCCGGTTCAACCTCACCGGTATTCCGCCGGCGCCGCGCGGCTTGCCGCAGATCGAGGTGACCTTTGACATCGATGTCAACGGCATCCTGAACGTCACCGCTCGCGATAAAGCCACCGCAAAGGAGAACAAGATCCGCATCGAGGAGTCCAGCGGCCTGAGCGAACAGGACATCGAGCGGATGAAGCAAGAGGCTGAGACCCACGCCGAGGAGGACAGTAAGGCCCGCGAGCTGGTCGACGCGCGCAACCACTCCGATCAGATGATCTATCAGACGGAGAAGATGCTCAAGGAGCACGGCGACAAGGTGCCGGCGACGGAGCGTGGAGCGGTCGAGTCAGCGGTGTCCAATCTCAAAGAGGTGGCCAAGGCCGATGACGCTGCGGCAATCCAAAAGGCCATCGACAACGTGATGGAGTCGTCGCAGACGCTGGGCAAGATCATTTACGAGGAGGCTGCCAGAGCCGCCGAGAGTGTCTCCGGCGGTGAACAGGCTGCCGCCTCGGAATCGGACGGGAAAGACAGCGGGGACAAGGACGACGTGATCGACGCCGAATTCGAGGTCAAAGACGCCAAGTAGGGTTCTCGGGGGTTGTTGATCGAAAAAACATCCTAGCGCTGCGTCAGGCGTTGCTTGAGGGGTAGCAGGAACGGAGCGCTCCCCTGCGGGTCGCCGCTAAACGTGCCGCGCTGGGCGATGTAACCCGTCATTTGAGGCGTGACAGAGCACTAGCGTGCCGTTTCGAGTGCGTCAGGGCTGGAGCAATCGCTGCGGCGTCGCCCCTTGTGGGTGCGGCTTCCGGCGACAATAGAGGAGTGTTCAAAATGTTCAAGATGAACTTGTTGATGTGTGCGGCCATCGTGGGAGTGATCGCATCCCAGGCGGCGGCCCGTACGGGCGACAGTCGCAAGGCCGCGGAAATCGGTGAAAAGGCGCCCGGCTTCGTGTTGACGACGCTCCAGGGCGGGGAGATCAAGCTTTCAGACTACAAAGGCAAGATCGTGGTGCTGGAATGGACCAATCACCAGTGCCCGGTGGTGCAGCGTTACGTGGTCAAGCAGAAGTCCATGCAAAGCACCCTGGCGTCGCTCAAGGAAAAAGCGCCCGAAGCCGGTGCCGGCCGAAACATGGACGTGGTCTGGCTGGCCATCGATTCCAGCCACTTCTGCCGGGAAAAGAAAACGGACATCCAGAAATACTACGAGGCGCAGAAGATCGACTACCCGTATCTTCTGGATGCTTCGGGTAAAGTCGGCCGCAGGTACGGCGCCAAGACCACGCCGCACATGTTCGTTATCGATCAGAAGGGGATTCTGGCATACGCCGGCTCCCTGGATGACGATCGGTACGGAGGTGCCGAAAACCCGCGCAACTACGTGGCCGAAGCCGTCACCGCGCTTTTGAACGGCTCGACTGTGGAAGTCAGCAAGACCAAGCCTTTCGGCTGTAGTGTCAAGTACAAGAAGGACTGATGTGTTTGTGAGGTCGGGTTTCGCCCCACGGCTTATGCCGGGCGCATGGTGGCGCCGAAGGATATCGGTCGCATCCGCCCGCCGGACCTGAGTAGGTCGGTTTGGCATCCGCGCCCGATTTTCGCTAGAACGGCCGGTCGAATACCGACATATCAACGGTGGATCTGTGAGCCGCCGCCATTTGCGGTATTGCGCCTATGCAGGTCCAATTGTTGACCATGCTGACCGGCTAAGTGACCGTGGGCAAACGTGCAACTCCGATCAGAGCCCGGAGCGCAAGCGACGGGTTGGCAGACCCCGCGCTGGCGCTTGGGGCTCGGATAAGTACTGTATATTGGCGCCCGGTGATGTAGAGGGGAGATGATGAGTTCGAACCAATCCACCAAAGTGATTATTATCGGTGCCGCCGGGCGCGACTTTCACGACTTCAACGTCTACTACAAAAACAACCCGCAGTATCAGGTGGTGGCCTTCACCGCCGCACAGATTCCGGATATCGACGGGCGGGTGTATCCAGCCGAGTTAGCCGGCGAACGCTACCCCACGGGCATACCTATCCGCCCCGAGGAGGAGCTGGCCGAGCTGATCACCAAGCATGGTGTGAGGGAGTGCTCGATGGCCTACTCTGATCTGCCTCACGAGCAGGTCATGCACAAAGCTGCGGTGGCCAACGCCGCCGGTGCCGACTTTCGGATGCTGGGCTACGCCTCCACTATGCTCAAGTCCAGCTTGCCGGTCATCGCCGTGTGCGCCGTGCGCACCGGCTGCGGCAAGAGCCAGACCTCGCGCCGCGTGACCCGAATACTCAAGTCCATGAACAAACGCGTCGCCGCCGTCCGCCATCCCATGCCCTACGGCGATCTCAGAAAGCAGGTTTGCCAGAGATTCGCCACCATCCAAGACATGGACGACCACGACTGCACCATCGAAGAGCGCGAGGAGTACGAACCACACGTGGCCATGGGCAACGTGGTCTTTGCGGGCATCGACTACGAGCGCATCCTGCGCCAGGCGGAAAAAGAGGCGGACGTCATCCTCTGGGACGGCGGCAACAACGACATGCCCTTTTTCAAACCGGACCTCTTCGTGGTCGTTACCGACCCGCATCGCCCGGGTCATGAGCTGCGTTATTACCCCGGGGAGACCAACGCCCGCATGGCCGACGTGGTGGTGATCAACAAGGTGGGAACCGCCGCTCCGCAAGACGTCGACACCGTGGAACAAAACATCCGGCGCATCAACCCGGATGCGACGATCATCCGGGCCCATTCACCGGTCACCGTCGATGAGCCCGCGAGAATCGAGGGCAAACGCGTGCTGGTCCTCGAAGACGGACCTACACTGACCCACGGCGAGATGAAGATAGGCGCCGGTCACATCGCCGCCACCCAGTACGGCGCCGCCGCTATCGTCGACCCGCGGCCTTACGCGGTCGGCTCGATCCGCGAGATCTACGAAAAGTATACGCACGTGACCGAAGTTCTTCCGGCCATGGGTTACGGCGGCAAGCAGATATCCGAATTGGAGTCTACTATCAACGCGGCTGATTGTGACCTGGTATTGATCGGTACGCCGATCGATCTGGGGCGGTTGCTCAAGATCAACAAGCCGTCGATGCGCGTGCGCTACGAGCTCGATGACGCTTCCACCGAACCGCTGCGCAGAGAAATCGAGCACGTGCTCCGTTAGCCACAGGCCGTTTCAATGCTGTCCCCAAACGCGGCGCTGGTACTCCGTCACCGATCGATTGAGGGTTGGGTGGCATGGGCAGGTCGGGGATATGCCCGTGCGACTCGCAAGAAACACCGCGGGGCCGTCTGTGGGGGAGTTTGTGTTTAGCGGGTATTGGCGTCGGGGGTTGGTGGTCGGCTTCAGCCGACCGGGGTTTGCCGCCAACTTCAGTTGGTGGTTACAGGTTCGGCTAGTCCCCGCGCGCCGGGATTCTGCCTGCTGCTTCTGGAGCCGGTTTTAGCCGGGCTTTTCGAGTGGGTGCCCGTGGAAAGCCGGCTGAAGCCGGCTCCTCGGGGAAGTGACAGCAAACGTCCTCCACCGACTGAAGTCGGTGGCAAGAGCTGACCGGCTAAAGCCGGCCCGCGCAGCATCAACGGCAAGCAGAAAACCTATCCGGCAATGATACCGCTAACCATGTACGTGGCGGACCCATGCCACCCGACGACTGTTTGGGCTCCATCATTTGACCTGCGACAGAGTACTACTGACCTGCGCCGCACCTCAGGCGGTCAGATGCAGCATCAATGCTTTCTGGGCGTGCAGCCTGTTTTCCGCCTGATCAAAAATAGCTGAGTTGGGCGTGCGCGAGGTGGCATAGTCGATCTCGTCGCCGTAGTGGGCAGGCAGGCAGTGCAGAATGATCGCGCCGGCATCGGCCAGTTTCATGGTGTGGCCGTCGATGCGATACTCGGCAAAGGTCTTCTTGCGACCCTCCGCTTCGCTTTCCTGACCCATCGAGGCCCAGACGTCGGTATAGAGCACGTCCGCCCCGGCGACGGCAGCAAGATCGTTGGTGACGGTGATGTTCGACCCGGTCGAAGCGCCAACGTCCTTTGCCTTGCCGGTAACCTCCTCCTTCGGTTCAAAACCCGGTGGCGTAATGACGGTCATATGCATGCCCACCCGCGCCGCCCCGAACATCAGCGAATGAGCCACGTTGTTTCCGTCCCCAATGTAGCAGGCTTTCACGCCCTCCAGCCTGTTCTTGCGCTGCAGAACGGTCTGCAAGTCCGCCAGCACCTGACAGGGGTGCTCAAGATCGCTCAACCCGTTGATCACCGGAACATCGGCGCAAGCGGCAAGTTCTTCGACGATTTCATGCTCGAAGACCCGGGCCATGATGATGTCTACATACCGCGACAATACGACGGCGATATCTTCGGTGGTCTCGCGCTTGCCCAGGCTGATGTCGCCGGGGGCCAGGTAAATGGCGTGGCCGCCCATCTGGGTCATGCCCGCCTCAAACGAAACCCGCGTACGCAGCGACGGCTTCTGAAAGATCATCGCCAGCGTCTTGCCCTTCATTCTGTCGTCATAGCTGGAAGGTTGCTGCTTGAGCGCCTGCGCCGTCTTCAGAACATCCTTGATTTCGTCCGCCGAGAGGTCCAGCATGGACACGAGATGACGACTATTAGACTCCGAACCCATTGATGCCGCTCCGTTGTTTTGTTCGACGCGCTCCGGACCGTTGAACCGGGGATTGTCAATGTAACTCACCTAAGCCCACGGGTTGCAACCCGTGGGCTTTCGCGGACAAGTTTGTCTCGGGTGATTGTGACTTGTGACCGTGTCATGATCCGTACCGTTTACTTGATCGTGGTAGAACTCCTGGAACCATACTACAGATACGGTGCCCGCGTGAATACCCTGCTTCGCAATAGCTGTACCGCATTGCGGAGGCGTGCGCGTTAGAACTGCACCCAGATTGACTTGGCTGCGTCGCGGGCCCCCGCGAAATCCGGCGGGGCGTCGGGTGTGCCGGTCACCTTGAATGGGCGACTGCCCGCCGCAGCCGTGATCTGCTCCCGCAGCCACCGAGCCGACAACATATGATGATTCGTTGACACCAGCATGTAGCCCCCGTCGCTCAACAGTCCCAGGGCCCCTTCGATCAGGCCGGCCATGTCCTTGATCACCTGAAACGTCCGCGGCGGCTTTTTCGTGCGCCCAAACGTCGGCGGATCGACCACAATCACGTCAAAACAATGCCCCTGGCGGCGGGCCCGCTTGAAATAGTCGAAGACCTCCGAGCAGTAGAACCGGTGATCATCCAGGGCTATGCCGTTGGCGGCAAAATTCCGTTTCCCCCACTCCAGAAACTTCCTGGCAACGTCCACGCTGGCGGTGGATTTGGCGCCGCCTTTAGCCGCCGCCACGGAAAAGCTGCAAGTGTACGCGAAAAGGTTCAGCACTCGCCGGCCGGCCGCCAGCTCACCGATCAGCCGTCGGTTCTCACGCTGGTCCAGGAATAGCCCGGCTAGATAGCCGTCATATGGCCGTATCAGGTAGTTGCCGCCATGCTCACGAACCATTACATCCGGCTCAGTCGACCGGCCCCATATCGGCTTGGGATCCTTGAGTGAGTCAGTCGCCGCCGGTTGGCATCGGCCGGACCGCGCATCACCGTCCGCCCCCGGCGGGCCGCTTCGATCGTGCGGAATGTTCTTGGCGTAGACCGCCCGGGCACCCAGTCTCCGCCCATACCACGCTGCCAGACGTTGCAATGTCCGGTCTCCGCCATCGAACTTCCCTTGCAGCGTCTGAACGATGACCACATCCGCGTACTTGTCCGCGATCAGCCCCGAGATCCCGTCGGCCTTTCCGTTGAACAGCCGGTATGTGTTCGTATCGTCATCCAGCAGCAACGGCATGCGCGACGCCAGCGCCACCTCCAAATGTCCTTCCAGCAACTGCTCCCCAGGCTCCGAGCCGCGGGCTTCAGCCCGGACGGCCGCACCAAAAGAACCAGGCACCTCAGCGGTCACGCTCACCATTTTGCCCGAAAAGGGATGCTCGAATTCGAGCCGTTCCAGGTGGAGGTAAAATCGACCCGACTGCTTGCGATTGGGACGGGGGTCAAACCGTGCGTCGCCCAGCACCGGAGCATGCACGCCTCGAAGGATGGCCCGCACCTTCGAACCACGCACGTGTCGGCATGTCACGCGCACCAACCCACGGTCGCCGAGCTGTCGCATCACCCGCACATCGGCCCCCTCAACCGTGGTGGTGTCGCGTCGACCCGGCGCTGGATCGGCTCCCGCCCGGCGGCCGACGCCCTGGGAACCCGTTTGGGGCTTGCCCCGCACAACCGCCACGAATCGCGCCGTCACCCGGTCAGCCTCGGCAAGTTCGCGAAACTTCTCCGCCGCCGGTGCACTCTTGGCCAACCCCAGGACACCGGAAGTGTATTTCTCGAGCCGATAGCACGTCCGAAGCCCGCGGTACTCGCCGCCGGCCTGCAGCCGCTCAACGGCCTCTACGACGCCCCAGGCAACACCACGCACGGGCGTACTCACGCTCAGGCCGGATGGCTTGGCCAAGAAGACGTAGTGTTCGTCCTCGTAAAGCCGGGGCAACATTTGTGATGCAATAGTGCAGGCAGACATGACCCGATGGTCGCCGCCCCAGGGCCGGCCGTCAACGGGCTCCGCAGACCGGGTACGTGGCACTTTCGGCGGGGGTGCCCCGCCTTCTCTGAAGGTGGGGGCTGGATGATGCGACAAGGTCCGACGTTGGCGCGTGGATCATCGTGTCCCCCACCTCGAAACGAGGTGAGCCACCCGCGACCCGCGACGCTGGACCGAGAATCCCTTCTCGGTCCTCCTTCCTGGCGGTGTGGGATCGGCTTTCCAGCCGGTAACCGGTCAAATTACAGGCTGGAAAGCCTGTCCCACATAGGGGTGCGAGAACGGATTCTCGCACCAGCACTTTCTCGCACCAGCACTAAATCGCGAGGGCATTCGAACACGCCGGGATAATACCCCGTACATAAACCTCGTTCGGAAACCGAAGATGATATAATCAAGTAGCTTGATCCGACCTGGGCGGGCCGGCAACGTCGCCGGGCCACGGGGATATGAAGACATGGATTGGAATGCCCTTCGCGAAGAGTTTCCCGTAACGCGAAACTACAATTTTCAGAACCACGCGTTCATCGCTCCCATCTCAAGACGCGCGTCCGACGCGGCAGCAGTTTACTTTGAGCAGGCCCGGGAGAACGGCTACGTCGAAGGCGGTTTCTACAAACACGCCGAGCACGTCAGACGGCTGGCCGCCGATTTGATCAACGCCAATTCCGATGAGGTGACCTTCATCAAGAACACCAGCGAAGGCATCAACTTCGTCGCCAACGGAC
>JAZGDL010000417.1:0-7860 GCA_036477795.1 Phycisphaerae bacterium | reverse complement strand
ACACCATCGAACGTCGGGGCGGACAGCTCCGCCTCCCGGCCGACCACGTACCGTTGCTCGTAGACCACGCCGGTGTCGTCGCCAGCCGCCACCTGCTCGTCGACGGCCGCCAACCTGCGGTCCGTCTGCACCAACGCCCCGTCCAGCACGCCCATCACCGAAGCAAGCAAATCGAAGCCGCCCTGCGACGTTCCGTCCCCCACGCGCGGATCGTCGCCGCCGCGAAGGTTCTCAGCCGATATCAGAACTGTGAGTTTCGGCAGTCCCACCACCGAGTCCGCAGCGGCCGCCCGCAACCGTCCGGTGTAGATGACCAGCGCCGCCGGCGGTACCTGGCTGCGAATGTGAGCCACGCTCCGCTTGCGGTCCGGATCGGAGAATCCCGCGACCGAGCGGAACAGAGACCCGCCACCGCTCTGCAAACCGGCGATCAGACCGACCACCGCCGTTTCCAGATTACCCAGCTCACTCACGATCCATACCCCCGATGGGTTGTTTGCCGGCGCGGCGCGACGGAGTGATCCAAAGGCCTGCACTCCACGACACGCTCCCCATCATCAGCCCGGTCACATACGCCGCGCCCGCCGGCAAACCAGCGCCTACAAACCCTGCAGCTCATCCCGCGAAAACGTCCGCTCCTCACCGGTCGTCGCCGCCCGCAGCCCCAATGCCGGGTTCGGCTCAATCGGCGTCACCGCCGGCAACGAAGCTTCGCCGCCAGCCACTCGCTGCAACCACGACAACGCCGCATCGCGTTTGTTAATTACCTCAACCGGTACCGCCCGGCGGCGGGCGTGCAGGCGGTACTCCACCAGATCCAGGCTCACGCTCTTGAGCACCGAAGCCGCCTCCTCGTGCACCACCAGATCGATCGGCACCCGGTAGCGCTGGGCAAGGTAGCTATCCACCTCGCCCTCGGCACCTTGGCGGGCTTCATCCGCGACGTCGGTGTCCGGCGTTCCGCTGCCGGTGTCGTCGGTCAACTGCGTGTACCGCGCCGTACCCAGACGCAACTCGATGTCGCTATTGCTGATGTAGCTCATGGCGTCCTCTTCGTGCCTTCGTGCCTACGTGCCTACGTGCCTTCCCCCTACACGAAGTCCGTACGGATGGCGAACTGCCAGTAGCCGAACGTCATTCGATAACGGGCCCGCACGCCGTACAGGAACTTCTCGCGCTTGAACGACTCCTCACTGTCTTCGGTGAGCGAGTTGAACTCCACCGGCTCGCGGTCCTGGAAAATGAGGGGCCGCAGCACCCCATCGGTCTTGAGCAGGTACCACATGCTGGCGTCGGTCAGCCAGGGCATGGAGATGACCCGGGCGATTCCGCTCAGAACGTTCGTGGTGTTGTCGATCACCGTAGCGTTGATCGACTCCAGAGCGGTGAAGAACATGGTCGGCGGCACCACGCAGACCAGACCCGTCGCACCCATCGGCGCCGGCTCACCCTGATCGTCCTTCATGGACATCATGGTGCTGATGGCCTGCTTGAGCGCCTTCTTGAACTCGTCGGTGGTGGGGTTGTCCGGATCGACTACGTCGTACGTCAGATCGTTGTCCTGGTTGCCGCTGTCGCCGGAGACGTGAGCGTCGTTGAAGAAGGTCACGCCGTCGTAGCTGACAAAGCCGGCCGTCCCGCCGTTGATCAGCAACTGGGAGATGAGAAAATCCTTGTGGGTCGCGGCCCGCTGGGCCAACTCGCCGATCCGCACACGAATCTGTCCGGTCTGGTCGTCGGCGATCTCGTCGCGATCCACCTCAATGGTAGACTCGTACTTGAGGTTCTCGACCGAGTAGGACTCGGTCCGCAAGCCCTTGGACACCCGGCCGGTGCCCCACTCGCGCATCTTGGGAACGGTCCCCAGCCAGCGATAGGTCTCGCTGTCCGACGTGCTGGGAATGCGCGTGGCCAACTCCGTAAAGTGCACCGGCGTCGCTTCAAAGCGATTGAAGAACTCGCTTCGTAATCCTTTGGTCAAAAGACCGGTATTGATAACTGCCATGTTTGAGTCCTTTTGAATGGCCCGCAACCGCGGGCGGTGTCAACACACCAAAACTTTTGAATCCCTTCCCTACGCCTCCACCGTGATGTCGACGTCCGCGCCGCTGATCGACGCCACCGCCACCCAATCACCGTTGCCGTCGGCGATCAGGTGCACGAAGTCACCGATGTCCGTCACCGACACGTACTTGTCATCCGCCTGCTTGGCCCCTTTGACGTAAATGCCGCCCGCAGCCCCCGGCTCCAGGCGGAGCTCCTGATCGGCCATGCACACGAACTTGAACGCCGTGCCCTTGGGCGGCGACTGCGGGAGTGTCGCGATGATGGCACCCGTGGCACCGAGGTTGGTGTGGGTGGTCCCGCTGTGGGCTGCGGTCAGGGTGAAGCCCGCGGTGTGATGGGCGATGGCCTCCACGCCGGTGGGGGACGTGGTGTCCAGCCGCAGGATGATCTCGTTGGAGGTCACCACGTCCTGAACGTATCCAAGGAACGAGTTACCGTCCGGGTCGAAGGTCACCGTCCCGTCGTCGCTGGCGTAGACCGCCCGTCCGATGTCGGCGATCGAAGCGCCGGAAAGGGTCAGCCCGAAGTCACCGATGGTGAAGACCCGAACCGACAGGTCGCCGTCGGAACCGAGGCTGTTGTCGCCCTCCTCGTAGGCGATTCCCACGAACGGATCACCGGCCACCAGAGGCCGGGCATACCCCGAACTCGCCAGACCGACGAAACTTCCCTTGAACACCTGCTTGGAGGCGGCAACCTGATAGCTGCGCAGCTCCTGATCCACGTAGTGATCAACTTCTCTGTTCGCTGTTAGTGCCATGTCTTGTCATTCCTTTCCTGTTGTCGAAAATGTTACTTGCCCGCCGGGCTGCCTTGCTGCCGCAGGGCGTCGTTGACGAAGGCCTCTTCGCTGGTGAGCGCCGCCAGCTCGGGATGGGCTCGGTATTCAGACCGTGCCCCCGCCGCGATGCCGTGAGCCGATCCGGCCGCTTCAGTGCCGGCCGGCGGCACGGTGCGCCCCAGCGGCACGACGGCCGGCGCGGTCCGCAGCCATTCGTCGAACAATTCCCGGTTGCTCAGCGCCAGGCGAGTGGCGTAGTCGCGCTGCGCTTCGGTGATCCGCCCGCCGCGAACGGCGGCGGCCACCCGCCCTTCAACATCCCGGCGGGTGCGGTCCCGCTCGAAGGCGTCCAGTCGCCGGCTGGCCGCCACCAGCACCACGTCGACGTCGCACTCCGGTTCCAACTCCAGACGCTCGCGCAACGCCCGCACCACGTCACCGATGGGAGCGTCCTTATTGACGATCGGATCCATGCCCACGATGGCGGGCTTGTTGGTCAGCGCCACCGAATGCAGCCCCACCAGCTTACGGTCGCTCTTACGCACCAGGGCCACCGGAGACAGATAGCGGTACTGCTTGGCAGCCACCTGCTCCAAGGCCGGCGCGGTCCACTCCACGTGCGCGAAAATGCCCTCACCCGGCTCACTTTCCAGCCGCTTGATCCAACCCGCAGCCGGCGCCTGGCCGGTGGGGGAGGAATACGGGCCGCCCAGCGTCTGATGTTCGTAGTCGATGGGCAGGTCCGCGCCGTGCTCCTCGAAAGCTTCTACCACCAGCCGGGCGGATTCCTCATCGACGATGAAGCTTCCCTGGGTGCTCTTCACTTCTCCCCAGGGGGCGATCCGCACCCGCGTGGGTACCTCCGGTGCCGCCACGTGGGCGGCGTCGAGCGGCGTCAGCTCGTGCTGCTCATCTGCCTGTTGTGTACTTTGTTTGTTCATGTTCCGTTGATTCTCCAAGTGCCAGATGATGTCATTTCTCATTACGCCTCGGGTCAAAGCACGTGTGAAACGTTCCTCTCCGAGCCGCGCCCGTAAGGAAGCGGGCCCGTTTGGTCAGCGAAAATCCGCTCCCTTACGGTCGCGGCTCGGTTCTTGCTTTTCCTTCTCACACACACTCTTAGTCTCCGCGACCGCTCAACACCGGGGCCGCCGCCGCGGCGGCGGGAATGCCCAGCGATTCCCGCACCCACTTTTCCGGGACGCTGATGCCCAGGTCGTTGACCGCCACCGAAAGCAGCTCCACCAGCTCTTGGGCGGAGTCGGCCCGGCTGATGTGCCGCACAAAACGGGGCACGGGGGCGTCGGCCCCGAACCGGAACTTGACCAGCGGGGTGAGAATGTCTCTCCGGATAGTGCGGGCCTCCTTGCGGAGGTCGTCGGCCAGGACGTCCTTGCGCACCTGCTCGTGCACGCTGCTGGCGGCGAAGGTGCCGCGCGTGCCGGTGGTGTCGGTCGTCAGAGTCTGGCCCAGCCAGGCCTTGCTCATCTCGCGGTTTAGAAAGTCGATCAGCTTCTCGTAGGGCGGGCTCTGAGTGCCGCGGCTGGCTTCGACGATCTGAAGATCGACGGCCCGGCTGAAGATGCCGGCTGCGTTACTGCCCAGCGACTCCAGCATGTTGAGCAGTTCCCGCTTCTCGTCGGGCGACGCGGAGGGCTCGTAGCGGGCGATGCGCACCGGCATGCCGAAGATCTCCGCAAAGATCATCCAGTCCTTAAGGGCCAGGTTCTTGGCCAGATAGATCAGAGCCGTGACCCGCAGCAGGCCTCCCCGCGCAGGGTGCCCCGAGGTGCACTGCGGCGTGTGTACTACGAACTTGTCGGGGGCTAGCTCGATGCCGTCGAAGGGGGCGTCGTCCGTCAGGATGCGCGGGCGATCGAGCTCGTCCAGCACGATGCGGGTGAAGTCGATCGGAACGATATCAGTGAGTGTCAGCGTCTCGTCACTTTCACCCCAGACCAGCTCAGCCACCGCGATGTTGCGGCCGGTGGCGAGCGACAGATGCTGCAGGGCTTCATCGAACGAGTCGATGCGCGTCAGGACGTCGCGGCAGTAATCAGCGGTCCGTTCAGCCAGATCGCGCCGGGCCACGCGGGTATCGGGGCGAATGGTCCAGTCCAGGCCGGTCACCGCCAGGCGGCGGGTGTTGGCCACCGCGTACAGATGCGGGTCCTTCTCCTCCATCTCTTCGTAGAGCTGCATGGCCGCTGAAAGCGAGCCGGCGTCGGCCTCGCGCAGGATGGTCAGCAGCCGCCTGGGTTTCAGGTTGCTCGAGGGGTAGTCGCGCCAGGTGTCCTGGGGTCGCGGTTCAAGCACCTTTCCGGGTCGTGGTGGACGGTGCGAGCCGGGTTGGCGGAAGCTGTTGATGATGCGTCTGGTCCAGTTCATGGATAGCGGTTCCTTTCGGCTTATCGATGTCACCATGCCCCGCTGGAGGCGAAGGCCAGCGGCCGGACGTTCAGACAATGTTGCGGTCCGGCACTGGATCGGGCCGCATGCACCGCCAAGGCAGCCGCCCAGAAGCGGTCGGCGTGGCCGGTGTCCGATCGGGCCGCTTCAAAGCGAAGATGACCGCCGGCGGTGATGGAGCGCCGGATGCTGTGCCAGTCGTCGCGGACGGCGTCGTCCACGGGAATGCGGACCCGCCGCTCCTCGACGGCGATCCTGAGCTTCCCAGCCAGGTCGGACTTGAATGCGTTGGTAAACACCACCGGTTCCACGCGTTGTGCTCCGAAGTCCTCCACGGCTGATTCAGCCAGTTGCATGCCCAGGCCGCCGGCGTCGATGCAGCAGCGGTGGACGTCGCGTAGTGCCATAAGCTGGCACAACAGTTCGTACTGATCTCGGAAGGGCAGGTCCCTTCGTTCGTAGACAGCCCGTGTGACCAGCGTCTCACCCTGCCGCTGGAACACCCACATCACGGTGAGATCGCGTTTGCGGCCGACGTCGACGCCCACGTACATATCGCCGCGAAGGTCAGCCAGGCGATCAAGCGGAACCTCCTTGTCCAGCGCCGGGTCCTGGCAGGCGATGATCTGCTCGTAGGTGAGGAAGGCCGTGGACTCGTCGAGGAATTCGCAGAGGAATTCCTGGCGGTAGAGCGTGTCGTCAGACATGGAACGGCGGATTTCGTTGGCGTCGACCTGCAGGCCCTGCTCAACGGCGGCGGGCAGCGTGACGGTGGATCGCTCGAAGCGGTCATTGAGGGAGAGCTCGTAGAACATGTTGCTCTTGCCCTTGGGGGTGGAGGCCACGTCCAGCTCGCCATCGCCGCGCAGCAGGGTCGGAAAGATGGCGGCCCAGATGGCCCGGTCGTCGGCGTGCATGGCAAACTCATCGAGAAAGACGTCGCCGGTGAAACCGCGCACGGTCTCGGGGTTGGCCGGCAGGCCGATGATGCGCACGCCGTTGGGCAGCTCGATTTCCAGCCGCCCGAAGCTGGTTCCGGCAAACCAGTCGTCGGAGGTCAATCGAACGGCGATCTGCAGCGTCCGGCAATGCTGCCGTGTTTTCTGCATCAGCTCGCGGCTTTGGCGCTCGCTGGCGGACAGGAAGATCTGGTTGCGCCGGCGTTGGAGGCCGCGTAGAATGCGGCGTAGGGACATGGTGAACGATTTTCCGGTCTGCCGCGACCAGCAGGACCACCGAAACCGCGACGGCGAGTCGATGGCGGTTTTTTGATATTGCAGCAGCGGAAGGATTGGTTTTGGTGTCGCGTCGACCACGGTTTGTATGTCCCCGGCACTTGTCGCGACGTGTTCGCCACGTCACCCTAATAACGCGCCCGGTGATCTGTAAAAACTTGAGACGAGCAGATCAGGGGTGTGCGGGGATGAGAGCCGCGGTTTTGCCCCGGATTATTCACCGCGGAGCACGCGGAGCCCGCAGAGACGGAATAGATGGGAAGTCCGGGGAGTCAGCGCGGAATCCCGCCGCGTCCGAAACAAATCCCGGCGCGCCGGGACCCGGGGCACCCGGCGAAAGAGAGGCAGGCCGCGTTCACGAACCGAGACGCGACCGTAAGGGAGCGTGACGACCCGCAAGAACCTGAAGTCCTTGATGGACGTGCCGGGGAAGTGGATTGATCGCGTTCGCCAACGCCGCGCTTTTGATAAGCTGATCCCCAACCTGAACAGCTCGGTGAGCGAGACCTACGGGCGCCGGGAACGCTAAAGATAACCGGCCACACGGGCCAACGGAATTAAGGGTTGAGCAACCGAACACTGTGATCGAAGTGAACGACGTTGAAAAACCAAAAGCCGAGTGTGCTGCGGTTTATCGTCTTGTTATGCACTTATCCGGATTCACGCAGCAGGTCTGCCACGCGATATCCTTCGTTCGTAATACTAAACACTTCCCCTTTGTGTCCGCGTTCTTGAAACAATGCAAGATCACAAAGTTCCTGGATCGCACCCTCCCACATTGCTTCGGAGCGTGGATTGCCCTGTTCGATGAAGTTCTTGCCGTTTGTTTGGACCGACATTCCACCCAGATAGCGTGCCATCAGCACAAGCCCATTTCGATCCTGTGAGACTTCGAGCAGCAGTTGCTTCGCCGCATCGGATAGGGATGGTGTAGACGGCGTCGTAACAACAGTGTAATCATCGTCCGCATCGCCGGGATCAGCAGCAAAGTTGCGAATCACAGTCTGCGCAAGCTGACGGGTTAGCTTCTCACGAAACTCTCCGATACTCTCGTAAGTTTCGTACAGACCTTTGTCCTTTAGTTTGTCGCGGAATTCCTTTAGGGCGCTGTACTGTGCGTCATCGACGCTATCTAGGTGAACGGGTGCTGACGAGAAGTAAACCATGGCGGGTTTGCCCACATCGACGTGTTTTTCGATTTCCTCCACAGTGCCGCTCGGTGACTCGCCAGTTGGGCTACCCGTAAGAGTTCAGCCATCTGTAATGGTTCAAACTGGAAGCGGTGGTAGTTGGCCGGTGGCCAGATAGGTTTTCAGGGCGTGGGCAATGGTCTGTGTGGGGTTCCGGCCTCGGAGCTTGAGGGTGCGG
>JAZGDL010000416.1:0-4220 GCA_036477795.1 Phycisphaerae bacterium | reverse complement strand
GGCGACCCAGGACCTCGGCAGCGAAATCGCCCGCGAGAGGGAAACCGCGATCCGGTTTCACCGAAGGGGCGGGTTCCAGAAAGCCGCTGCCGTCTACCGCCGCATCCTCGACCGGAGTCCGAATGACCCCGAGGCTTTGCACCGGTTGGGACTGCTCGCCCATCGGGCGGGCCAGAGCGAAACCGCCGTCAAGCTGCTGCAACGCGCGCTCGCGAGCAAGCTCGACTACGCGGAGGTGCGAATTAATCTTGGCGCCATCCTGCAGACGCAAGGCAAGCTCACCGAGGCTGCCGATTGCTACCAGCAGGCGCTCGCGATCGCTCCGGGATATGCTGTTGCGCACAATAACCTCGGCCTCATGCTGAAAGACCAGTGCAGGCTCGACGAGGCGACGGCCCGTTACCAGCGCGCCCTAAGGATCGATCCCAATTATGCGGATGCACACAACAACCTTGGGGTCGTGCTGCAACGCCAGGGCAAGCTCGACCAAGCGTTGGTCCATTTCCGGCGTGCCTTGGCCATCAATCCGAAGTCCGCGGCCACCCACGCCAACCTTGGCAACCTCTTGAAAGACCAGGACAGGCTGGACGAGGCCGTTGCCTGCTACCAGCGTGCGCTTGCCATCGATCCCAACATCGTGGATGCGCACAACAACCTTGGCATCGTGCTGAAAAACCAGGGCAAGCTGGACGAGGCCGTTGCCTGCTACCAGCGCGCGCTTGCCATCGATCCCAACCTCGTAGATGCGCACAACAACCTTGGGGTCGTGCTGCAACACCAGGGCAAGCTCGACGAGGCATTTGCCCAATTTCGGGGTGCTTTAGCCATCAACCCAAACGACGAGACGGCCCACAACAACCTTGGTTCCGCGCTGAAAGCCCGCGGACGGTTCGACGAAGCGGCCGCGGAGTACGAGAAGGCCCTGGCGATCGAGCCGAGCTTCGCGTGGCCGTACTTAGGGCTCGTCGCCCTAAAGGAGGTTCAGCCGGACGATGACATCATCCCGCGGATGGAGAGGCTGTTGCGCGACCGAACGCTCTCCGATAAAGGCAGAGCCCACTTGAACTTTGCCCTCGGCAAGTGCTTTGACGATATCGGGGAGTTCGATAAGGCGTTCCACCACTATCAGGCGGGCAACGAAATCAGGAAAGCATCCCAGCCGTTCGATGCCGCTGCCTTCGCCGAGAAAACCGACAGGATCATCGCGACCTTTACACGCGCGTTCTTCGAACAACGAAAATCGCTCGGGAGCGAGGCTGAACGGCCGATCTTCATCATCGGCATGCCGCGCTCGGGAACGACCCTTGTCGAGCAGATCATAGCAAGCCACCCCGATGTATTCGGCGCCGGCGAGCTTTCGTATTTCGCTCTGATGGTGGCCAAATTGCCGGCGGCGCTGCAGGACACCGCCGCCTATCCGGAATGCGCCGCGCTGATCGATGAAGCAACGGCCGGTCGTCTTGCGCAAGAGTATTTGAATCACCTGCGGGAGCGCTCCGACTATGCCGTTCGGGTGACCGACAAGATGCCCAATAACTTCCGCCACCTCGGCCTGATCGCGTTTCTGTTCCCGCACGCCCGTATCATGCACTGCCAACGCGATCCGCTGGATGTGTGCCTGTCCTGCTATTTCCAGGATTTCCTTACACAGCCTTTCAGCTACGATCTGACCAACCTCGGCCGGTATTACCGGGAGTACAACAGATTAATGGCGCATTGGAGCGCCGTTCTCCAAGTGCCGGTCCTGGACGTGAGATACGAGGAGCTGATCACCGATACGGAAGCTGTCAGCCGGCGTATGATTGCGTTCTGCGGGCTGGACTGGGACGATACCTGTCTCGCTTCCCACAAGAATGACCGCCCGATCTATACAATGAGCGATTGGCAGGCGCGTCAGCCAGTCTACGACACCTCGATTGAGCGCTGGAGGCGCTACGAGAAGCATCTCGAGCCGCTGAAGCGGGCGCTGGAGAGGGTGGCATAGATCGTTCCTGCCAACGCGGCCATCAAGCACCTCCGGTCGATCCAAGCTTAGTCGAAAACGGGATGGGGTTCATGAAACAGACTGACAATCGTTGCACCCTGTTTGATTGTTACAATGCCAACATTGGCGGCCACACAGGCCGTCTCGAATATCGTCTTTAGTTCCCTGATACCTATATTTGTACCAAACCAGTAACCAAACAATTCGACTGAGTATTTTATTTTGCGAATTCACAATCCTTTTGTGGATACAGAACGTCACGCTCCCCGGAAACATGGCGTCGCTTCCTCTTCGGATTGGCCATAAACTCTTTATCGTCCAGCTTCTCGAACTTGGCTAAGACCTTAAGATTGCGAATCAACAAAAGTCGTAACGCTATTTCCGATGCCGCCACTATGGTCCAGGCATCAAATACGTCATATGACTTATGCCGTCCCCCTTGGTGGAGCGGGTCTGATTGCGTCGCTGGCCGTGGCCGCCGGACCCAAAAGGAATGCGACTCCGATGCGGCCGCGGGTCACCTTCAAATAGACGATGACGGCGGACCACGGACGTGAAAGACCACGAAGAGGGTGAGACTTCTGGGTCGCGTGATGAGCCCAAGCCTCGCTCGGATCTGTGGGCCGAAAATGTCGGGTTTGGGGTCAACTAAAGACATTTCCAGCATTGTCCAGAATGTCGGTTTCTGGAGGTAAAGCGGACGAAATCAGAGCGAAACCGGGCATTGGCCAGCCAACCAATATCCTGTTCACGCCGAGCGCTCGGTAAGCCAGTCGAACATCCCGGCTTTGACAGCCGCACCGGCGAGCCGGTCGCCAGCCCAGATGTGGACATCGGCCGTGTCGTCTGGGGCATGTCAGCGGCCTCGGCAAGGTGAGGCACCGCGAGTTCGCGATGGCTCTCGGGCGAGATGACCGAGGCCGAGTTCGCGGCCTTCCTCGCCACCGTGTTCCAAAACCTCGCCGGTCACAGCGTCGACGGGGTCATTCATTTCGTTTGCATGGACTGGCGGCACATCGGCGAGGTCGTCGCCGCCGGCAAAGACGCCTATACTGAGCTCAAGAATCTCTGCGTGTGGGCGAAGACCAACGGTGGCATGGGCTCGCTCTACCGGTCCCAGCACGAGCTGGTGTTCGTATTCAAGGCCGGCACGGGGTCGCATATCAATAACGTCGAGCTCGGCAAGCACAGCCGTTATCAAACCAATTTGTGGTCGTATGCGGGCACCAACAATTTCGGCAAGGACCGGGACGCGGAGCTCGCGCTCCACCCCACCGTGAAGCCGGTGGCGCTGGTCGCCGACGCCATTCGCGACTGCTCCAAGCGCGGCGGCATCGTGATCGATGCCTTCGCCGGCAGCAGTACCACGCGGATCGCCGCCGAGAAGACCGGCCGGCGCGGCTACCGCTGTTACGTGTCCCAGGCGCTGGTCAGGGGAAACCGGCGGTTCGTGCCGAGGGCTCGACGGGTCCCGGTGGGTGACGTCGAGCGGTTGGTCGAAGAGCGGTTTGCGGCCTTCCTGAAAAACCAAGGTGAAATCTTCGACGCTTGTGAACCGCTTTTTGATGATGTGAACGAAAGGCAGGAGGTCGTTGACCGAGCCGCGGACCTTGCCGCCCGCTAGCCGGACCTGGCGCCGACGGCGAAACGCCGGATATTCGAACGTCTCGTCAATCGGATCGAGCTTACGCGGGAAACCCTTGAAATCCGGATTGCACCGGGCCGGTCGCTGGAGATTCTTTGGGAAGCGGACAACCCAAGAACCTTTGGGCCACTTTGTGGGACAACGAGCTGACTATAACCTTCACGCTTCCGGCGCATCTCAAGCGCGCCGGAATGGAGACCAGGCTTCTGATCGAGGGCATGGGGTGGCAGGTTTTCCCGCGTGAAACCGACCCCCATTCCGGCCGAGGGTGTCGCGCCCCCGCGCCTTTAGCCGTACCACCAAGACCGGCGTAAGAGACTTTGGCGATACGAGCACCCCGTTGGCCGGACCCGACCGGTCTCAGGAGGCCACGACGGCAAGGCGCATCGGGGATAAGACCCGGAAGGTCCGGGACCGGTCCGAATCCAGGCCGTATTCCGAAAAGTTATTTCGTAACAATGGCTTACATCTGGCGGTGCAGGCAGTCTCGTGCGAACCCGTCTCGGGGTGTTTTCCCTGTTAAACAGGGAAAAAACAGGGAATTTTCGCGAAATCGACCCATATTAGGCTGAATCTGGTGCTATAATGGAC
>JAZGDL010000415.1:0-2177 GCA_036477795.1 Phycisphaerae bacterium | reverse complement strand
CTCGGTAACCGGAAAAATGACCCGCTCGCAGATCGCGGAATCGGCGGGGAATGCCAGGCGATAGCTGGAGTGCGCCAGCCAGAGCATCGTCTGAGTCAGCTCCTCGAAGCCATCAGCAGAGCCGTGTTGTCGCCGGCCCGTCTCGATTGCCCGCTCCAGGTCGCTAATGGTGAACTCTTCGGGAAGCTGTTGCAGGATGCGGTCCACGAGGGGCCTGTACGCGCCCATCTCGTTGAGCTTCAGGTAGAACCGATTCTTGTCGTGCAGATGATCGTCGACGGGCTGCTCCGTCACGGCAAAGGACGTCAGCGGGTCGAACGTGATTCCGTTGCGCGAATCGATGACCCCGCTGCGAAACTCAATCGATGAGATATGCCCTTCGCCGCACGCACGAAGGCTCATGATGAAGCGCGCTTTACCGTTGCTCATGCCGCTCTGGTTGGGGTGCAGGACTATCGACGGGTTGAAAAGGGCGACGGACTCAAGTGAGTATTCGCTCGTAAAATAGGCGCCTATCAGCCAGCGGCGCTCTCGTAGCAGGCGGGGGCGGCCGTTGAGCCGCGCCGCCACCGCGTCGTAGTGGTGCTCAAGGACCTGTCCGATGTCCTTGTGACGTGACGAGTAACGCTCCAGTACGCGCGTGAGCGTGCCCGATACCTCCGCCTCCGAAAGTGCCAGGACACGGTCGAGAATCGCCGCAACCCGCGACTCACCGCCGGGGAGGAAGAGCCGGGCGATCACCCGCTTGGGGTCGGCCTCCAACCGCACCGCCCGTCTTTTTGCCTTGAGTTCCTCTTGGCTCATCACGTTCGTTACCCGGCAAAGCATAAGATACGCCGGTCCAGGCCCGCGATCCGTTAGATCATAGGTCTGCGCCGGACGTCGTTTCACCTTGTCCCAAGCAATTCCTGGCCCGATAACGCTGAAGCTGCCCCGACCGCGCTGCTGTACGGAGGCGTGACCACCGGGCGGCTTTCACAACCTGTGCCGTAGCCCTTTCATCGGCATACCGGCGGTGACGCGGCCAACCGTCTCGCCAGTCGGTCTGCCGCCGGACCGGGATGGTTATCCCGGCGGGGCGTTTGCAGCTATGATGCCGCCGTCCAACGGCATGGTGCCTGCTCATTGGCCCGGCTGCGAGGAGGACGCGATGGGACGAGCTGTGGTGAAGCGCTACGAAGGAAACCCGATTCTAACCCCAAACGACGTTCCCTATCCGGTCGAGACGGTTCACAACGCGGGTGTCACCAAGCATGGCGGCAAGTACATCATGCTTTTCCGCGCCCATCGGGCCAACGGGCGAAGCATTCTCGGAGTCGCGGAGAGCGAGGACGGCTTTCACTTCGTCGTCCGGCCCGAGCCGTACATGGTGCCCGCGAGGGAGGGCCTCTTCGCGCAGTACGAAGCCTTCGGCCTCGAGGACCCTCGGATCTGCCGGATCGACAATGAGTACCTGATAACGTACAGCGCTTACTCGAAGCACGGCGTGCGCATCGGACTAGCCGGGACGCGCGATTTCAACGCCCCAAAGCGCGTCGCCCTCATCACCCAGGCGGACATGCGCAACGTGGTCATCTTCCCGGAGAAATTCGAGGGCCGATACGCCCGCCTCGACCGCCCCCACAGCGAGATTTCACCCTGGTCCATCTGGCTGAGCTACTCGCCCGACCTGGTTCACTGGGGCGACTCTCGCGTGGTTATGAAGCCGGTGCAATATCATTGGGACGAGATGAAGATCGGGCCCGGGGCTACGCCGATCCGTACACCACGCGGCTGGCTGCACATCTACCACGGTGCGTTTGCAACGATGGACGGGTCGGTCTACAGGCTCGGCGTCGCCCTGCACGACCTCAATGACCCGGCGAAGGTGCTCGGGGTGTCCGATCGGTGGATCTTGCAGCCGGAGGACCCCTGGGAAGTCACCGGGTACGTGCACAACGTGGTCTTTACCTGCGGTGCGGTGGACGAAGAAGATGGAACGGTTAAGATTTATTGGGGCGGCGCGGACAAGGTCATGTGTGCCGGCACCGCGGTCATCGATGAGCTGGTCGACCTCTGCCTGACCGACAGCCGCCCGCCGATGTAGAATGGCGAAGCCGTACCGCGACCGTAAGGGAGCGGTTTCTTCGGTACAACCCCACGCCCGGGCCGCTTCCTGACGGGCGCGGTACGGATTC
>JAZGDL010000414.1:0-18023 GCA_036477795.1 Phycisphaerae bacterium | reverse complement strand
CCCCGGCACCCGCGTGCACGGCTCCGAAGATCGCCGCCGTAGACACAACACAGAGCCAGCGACTGCGGATAAGGTTCTCCAGACAGGTCTGCACCACGCCGCGGAAAAAGCACTCCTCCGCCACCGGAGCCACCAGTACGGTGCCGATCCAGATGGCAACGATCGGCACTTGCCCGCGGCGCAACGCGTCGATCACTTCATGTTCGTAGTAGTTGTACTGTGGAGCAAGCCTGCTCAGCAGCACCCCCATAACTTCCATGACCAGAGGGCATAAGGCCAGCGCCGCCAACAGGTATGCGACGCCCGCAACGGCGTGTCGCGCAATGCGCTTATCTCCAAACAAGAACCGCTCGAGCCCGCCGTGGAAGAACCGCGCCCCGACCCAGAAGCAGGCCAAACCCCCGAAGAGTTGGGCCACGTTGCCCGCCCAGATCATCCGCGCCGCCGGAACGTCCCCTTCCCCCGAGCCCTCGGACAGCATGGACAGCGCGCTGCCGCAAATCAGCCACACCAGCACGGGCAGCAGGGCAACCTCGGGCACCACCTGATTCGGGCGACCGGGCACGTCGGCCAACGGATCACGCCGCACCCGCAGCAACCAGTACAGCAGGCATACAACGACAAGTGCCGCGCCCAGACCAAACAGCACCCAGTCGGAGATCGAAAGCAGATTGGACAGGTCGCTGCTCACCGGTGGCCGCAAGATTCAGCCCAGAAAGCCCCCGAAAAAAACCGCCAGCGAACTGAATACCGTCTCAAGCAACTGAGTGATGAACTCGAACAGGGTGGCCAAGAAACCATCCAATGCGGTGCCAAAATTCAACACGATCCGTTCTCCTTATAAGCTGATCTGCACTACGAAACTCGCAAGACCCGCGCCGCGGGCTCCATATGCCTAGCATTGTGCATCAGGCTAAGTGTCTTGGCAACTCGTTACGGTCGTAAAGTGAAGAGTGAAGGATAAGGCACGAAGGCACGGAGTGGAGAGTGACGATTCCCTCCGTCCCTTCATCTCCCTTCGTCCCTTCGTGCCTCCGTGCCTTCCTCCCCCTCCGTGCCTCCGTGCCTTCGTGCCTCCGTACCTTCCTCCCCCTCCGTGCCTCCGTGCCTTCGTGCCTCCGTGCCTTTCTTCTTTCAGATGTTCTCACCGCAAAAAAACGCCGCCCCCATACGATCAGCCATCGGCTGATTCGAAAAAACCAGCGGCAAAATATACTGCGTATCGGTACCGGGAGCGCGCAGGTGGTCAGCCATCTGTGTTCGCCACCGCGTGTCGAAACCCATCAGCACATCCTGCGGGCTGGGATCTTCCAGAGCCTGGTGAATCACCTCGGCTGCGATGCGCGCGGACCACATGGCCGGGTAGATGCCCTCGCCGCTGGTGGCGGACACGAAGCCGCCGGCGTCACCGACCATCAAGGCCCGCTTGGCTACATGGGTGTCCATGGCCAGGGCGACGGCCGCCGGCGTCATGATTACCTGGGCCCGCGCCGCCTGTTCACACAGATCGACGCTTAGGATGCCATGCTCCACAGCCTGCGTGCAAAGCCTGATAATCGCCGGGACAACCTTGTCCTTCCCGGCGGCCATCTGCACACCGACCGAAGCCCGTCCGTTTCCGGCGGTGATCATCCCGAACCCACCCAGCTCATCGAGCCCCAGCACGATGGCGAAGCGGGGCTCGCCTTTCGTAACCACATTATCCGCATCGACGTGGGCGGCCCACCACCCCGCCGGAAAAGCACCGGGACCGAGTTGCAGACGTTCCAAAAGTTCACTTCCTCGCCCGGCTGCCACTATCAGCAAACGCCCCTGCAACGGTTCACCCTCATCGAGCTGAAGCGTCACCAATAATTCGCCAAGGGCCACGTCGGTCACACGCCGACCTTCGATCAACGTCGCACCGGCATCCGTCGCCGCTCGCACCAGCCGCTTATCAAGGCGCGCCCGCTCAATCAGATAACCGGGAGCCTCCGCGAAATGAGGAACCGCCGACTTGCTGAAATCCACGTTGTAAAACGTCACCGACCTGAAAGGGCGGGCCCCAATGTCCTTGAGTGGGATCTTCAACTCCAAGAGCAACGGTTTGGCTTTGGCGTTCAGCCAACCGGCGCACAGCAGTTTACCGCCTTCGCCGGAGGCCTCCACGACGACCACAGCATGGCCCTGGGCGGCGAGTCTGGCAGCCGCCACCGCCCCGGCTGGACCCGCACCAACCACCAGAACATCGTATGTCAGTTCGCCCACAGTCACCGCCTACGGGAGGTTGAAGGTTGGAAGGTTAAAGGTTAAAGGTTCCAAGGCCCGACTATCAACTTTCAACCTTCAACCTTCAACTTTCAACCTTCAACCTTCAACCTTCAACTTTCAACCTTCAACTTTCAACCTTCAACCTTCAACACCCCATCACCGCACGTCCAGTTGATCCCACAAAGCATCCTCCGCGGCGGCGAACCGTTCCAGGGTCAATTTGAGCCGTTCACGAATCGCCGCCAGCGTCGGATCGGTCTCGGGGATCCGGCCCTCATAGGCCTCCAGCAGAGCATCAAGCTGGGCGGCTGACTCGTCAAGATGCCCCGAAGCCTCGGCAAACTCGCGGACGGCGTCAAGGATGTAGGCTTCCTTGGACTCCACAGCGGTGGGCTTGTGAATCAGACGCCAGGGGCTGCGGCGCAGGTCCTTGGCCACTGCCTTGAGATGGTCGCTCGCCTCTTTGGCGTTATCTACAACTGTGAGCACGCGATCCTCGCTGAGCGTAGCCACCCGGCGGGCCTTGTCGGCAACTACGGTGGCGTCGGAGAGGATGGAGTTGATTCCCTCCAACGCCGTGTGCACTTGGCCGAGCAGGCTTTCGGTGCGGAAACGATCCAGCTCATACTCAATCGCGGGAATGATCGTTTGGTCGAGCTTGGCGGTTACGTTTTCAGCGCCTTTGATGGTTCTCCGGATTCCGGCGCGGTTCTCATCGATGGTCGCCGACAGTGCCGCAAGCGCGTCATTCACATGATCAAGACCACGGTGGACCTTAGCCAACACCGTTTGCTCACCGCCACGCTCGAGCTCGGCCTTCAATCCGGCGGTGATGGCGTTAATGTGATCGAGAATCGAGCCCACCTTGGCGATCAGCGCTGACTTGCGAGACGGATCAACGCTCTGCATCAGGTTGGCAGTCATGATATTGACGTCGCCCAGGCTCCTGTGCAGCTTGGCCATCAGCGAATGCGATATCATCGGGTCCAGTTGCGTCTTGATCTGTGAAAGCAGGCTCTTGGGGTTGTTGTCATCCAACTCGCGCGTGATTCTCGCCCAATCGCTGGCAAAACCTGAGGCCCGTGCGTAGATGGGCTGGTCGGGCGAAACCGGGGTCGGAGCCGTCCCGCGGTCCACCACGCGGAGCTGCCCGTTATCGCCCAGCAACGGCCCCTCGACCACGATGCTGCAATCCGAGCGCAGGCCCAGCGATACATTCACTTCGCCGCGAACTTCAAAATAGAGGAAGTCCTGGGGGCCGGACTTGTCCAACGCCGGGGCCTCGACCGTGGTCACACCGGTCACCGTCCCGACCTGCTGCGGCCCGCAGATCACCGGTGCGCCGGCCTTCAATCTGGGAACGTTCTGATCATGCCCGATCCGCACCACGAACGGCTGGCGTTTTTCGAAGCTCTTGCCGCCGATGAACAGCACCGCCGCAAAGAACAGCACCAGGCCCACCAGCACGGTGACACCAAGCTTGAATGCATTGCGCTCCCGAGGCACTAACGAAGCTCCATACTTTCTGAGATCGGCGGCTGCCTATTCGCCCGAAATGATCAGCTTTTCGAACTCCGTCATGCCCTCGGCGTCGGTGATCGGACCGTCACTGGTGCCGTTCAAAAACTGGTGCATCAGGCGGTCATCAAGCGAATTCAACGACTCCGGCGGGGCGTCGCGAATGGCCTGAAACTCCGCCCGCCGGCCGATCTTGAGCACCCGACCTTTGTCCAGCATAACCATTCGGTCGGCGATGCGAAACGCCGAGTCCATCTCATGAGTAACCACCACGCTGGTCACCTGCAACTTCTTGGACAGGTCCATCATCAGTTCATCAATGGCGGCGCTGGTCACCGGATCGAGGCCGGCGGAGGGCTCGTCATAGAAAAGAATCTCAGGGTCCAGAGCGGTGGCCCGGGCCAGGCCGGCACGCTTCTTCTGACCACCGGACAACTGCGCCGGCATTTTGTTGCGGTGGGCCAGCATCTTGACCTGTTGCAGCTTGAGGGTCACCACAATGTCGATAATCGACGGATCGACGTACGAATGCTCGGTCAAAGGGAGTGCGATGTTCTCCGCCACGGTCATGGAGTTAAACAGCGCACCGCTTTGAAAGAGAATGCCGAACCTGGTGCGCAGCGTGTTCAAAGCGGTCTCGTCCATGGTGCAGAGGTCGACCGGCTCTGCCATGTCCTTGGTCTGATAGAGAATCCGGCCGCCGTCCACGGTGTATTCGCTGATCAGGCAGTTCAGCAGAGTGCTCTTACCGCAACCGCTGCCGCCCATGATGACCAGCGTTTCGCCTCGATAGACGTCGAAATTCACGCCGTCCAGAACGCGGACGGGCTCGCCCTCGGGGGTCACAAACTCCTTCACCAGATCGCGGATGGAAATGGCCGTGTGTTGCTTCATGCGCCCGTTACGCCGACTCAAATCGTAACACGTCAGATCTCAAGGACATAAAACACACTGGTGAACATGGCGTCGATCCCGATCAGGGCCACGATGGATTTGACCACCGTCGCGGTAGTTGCCCGCCCGACGCCTTCCGCCCCACCGGTCACGTGCAATCCCTCGTAGCAGGCGATCATGGCGATGATGACCCCGAACACCGCCGCCTTCACCAGGCCGGTGAAAAAGTCCATGGTAACCAGCGCCTCCTGGGTCAGGCTTATGTAAAGAAACGAGGGCACATCCAGCACCAGGACAGCGGTGACAAAACCGCCGAAAACACCTACGAAATCAGCGATGACGGTGAGCACCACGATCATGCTGGCCGTCGCCAACAGGCGCGGCACGACCAGAAAGCGCACCGGATCAAGGGCGTGGGCCCGCAGGGCCTTGATCTCCTCCGCCTCCACCATGGCGCCCAATTCCGCGGCGATCGACGCCCCCGCGAATCCGCTCAGCACGATTGCCGTCAGGAGCGGTCCCAACTCACGCACCACCGCGATGCCGACAACGTCCGCCACGCGCTCGAGCTGACCGTAGGTTTCCAAGGTCGGTGCCAATTGCAACGCCAGGATCATTCCAATGAACACCTGAACGAGCACAACGATGGCAATGCTCCGCACACCGACGCGAACCATCTGGGCGGCCAGCGCCGGTGCCCCGAACTTCACCCGCCGGGTGAACAAACCCCGTAATGCCCACACGATGGTGTCATGCAGCAGATAGACGGCGCCGCCCACATAACGGGCCCCCGCTGCCCCCTGCTGCAATCGTTGCTGCGTGAATCGGCCGATGGACGTGATACCGCGGTGAACCGGCCCCGGAAGGGCACCGGAAGTATTGCCGGAGGGCGTGTCGCTCACAGTTTCAGCGCCTCGTCGGCGGAGCCCACGATGGTGAAGAACTCGTCAAGCCTGGTGATCTCCAACACCCCGCGGACACGCTCGCTGGGGCTGACCAGAATCATCAAGCGGCCCTCTTTCTTCAACCGCCGGAATATCTCGACCATCGATCCGACGCCCGAAGAGTCGATGTATCGCACCGCGGAGAGGTCCAGGATCAGCCTCTGCGGTTGCTCGTCGCATAGTGCGACCAATTGCTGATGGAACTGCGGCGACTGGTGCAGGTCGATCTCACCCGTCAGGCGCACAACGATTCCACCGTCCTCATGCGTCACCGCTTCGATCACGTCACTCATGGTAGTTTCTTTTTCATGACCAACTGCATTCCGCCGCCTTGCGCCGGTGTATACGTCACTTCATCCATGACCGCGTGGATGATGTGCACGCCCAGTCCGCCCGGGCGCACGTCTTCGAGCATCCGCCCCGCGATGTCAGCCGGATCGACCTGCTGTCCGAAATCGCGTATGGTGATCGCAATCGCCACCTCTTGGGCCCATTGCACCTGCTCGATGGTAATGTCGATGGGCCTGTCGCAAGGCCCACCATAACCGTGGCGAATCACATTGGCCAACGCTTCGTCAACAGCCAGGGCAATCTTGCCCGTCTCAGCGTCTGAAAACCCCACCGCGCGCGCCTGCTCCTCAACATGCTGGCGCACGGAACTCAGTTCGCTGGGCTCGCCGCGAATACGTAGCGACGCGGTTTCATCGAATCGATTCTGCGACAACACACCCGCCCCAACGGTACCTCAGTTCGAAGAGTGAAGGGTAAGGCACGGAGGTACGAAGGCACGGAGTGAAGAGTGACGATTCCCTACGTCCCTTCGTCCGCCTATGTCCCCTCGTCCCTACGTTCCTTCGTCCCTTCGTGCCTCCGTGCCTTCCTCCGCCTCCGCACGGACACGTTCAACCAGAAACGTGCGCCAGCGAGCCGTCGCCAAAGCGCGACGCTCGATCGAAGCACCATAACCGTACCCGAATCGCTCTCCAGTGATCCGCTCCAAGGCGATGATGGCTGTGAATCGCACGGCCGGGTCTTCGTCTTCCAGGCGATCCACCAGATGCGGCAGGGCCGATGAATCTCCCTCCAACGCCGCACGCTGAATCGCTCTGATTCGGACCGCGGCCTCTACCGACTGCATCGACGGTCCCACGGCCGCCTCCTTCGGACCGCAGCCCCCGATTACCCCGCCGGCCCAGAACATGGCTGTCAGCCTGACGACACCTGTCCTTCTCAAAGCGATTGCTCCAACCTAACGTCAGCCGAATTATAGGTGTCAGGACCAACCGTGCAATTATCATGCCGGGTCCGTGACAGAATCGGCGGCTGTGGTTGCAGGCTGAAGGCCTGCTCTGTAATAGCCGGGGGCAAGCGTAGCGCCACCCCCGGATGGCGCCGCCACCGAACCACCCGACCCTGAAGGGGTCGTCTATTCTCTGCGGCGCGTGCGACGGGACGTTTATGCGACCCTTACAGGGTCGAATGGAACGGGTGTTGGGGTTACCGTGGGCGGCGTCCCGCAATAGCGGGACTTGCCCACGGCTACTTTCGTTCAGCCTTTCAGGCTGCATCAGGGTACGGCGCTGAAGCCGCCGATAGTGTCACGCACCCTATCATGCCCCGGCGAAGCCGATTGCCATGCGTCGATCAGGCCCGTATGCTACAAGCGGGAGCGACTGCTGGTGCGAGAATTCCTTCTCGTACGCGTCTAGCGTGCGGGGCACAGCGACACAGCCCTGAAAGGGCGCCAGTGATTAGCCAGGGGCTGACGCCCCTGGCTACCAACCTTCGCACCTAACGGGGCTGAGGATCGTGCCGGGGGCGCTAAACACGTGCCCTTTCTCGCGCCGTGCCATTGAGGCATTCCCATCCCCGTCGCGTATTGGAATTGGCCATGGCTTCCGGCCTCAGCGACAGATTATCCGCCGAAATCGAGTTGTTGGGGTACGATCATCCAGATCGGACCGCAGCTTTGCGCATTATCGTCGGTGACGGTGTCCACCCTGCCGACCGGGTCGACCGCGACCTCGAAGCGCTACTGCACGCTGTCCGGGCTCAAAAGCTCAATATCGACCTGGTTCTGGGAGCCAGGCAGGATCAGGGGCTGGTCGGCGCATGTCTCGCGGTGGCTTCGCCAGGTCGCAGCGCGCTAACCATGCTGGGCCCCGGCGGTGATGATGCCCACGGATTCGAAACGAGAGGGACCAAGGGACGAAGGGATGCAGGGGGAAATAGGGACGAAGGGACGAAGGGACGGAGGGACGGAGGGGAAGAAAGGCACGAAGGCACGAAGGCACGGAGGGGAATCCGCAATCCGCAATCCGCAATCCCCAATCCCCAATCCCCAATCGTCAATCGTCAATCGTCAATCGTCAATTCCGTCGGCGTTTCGTTGCTCAGAAGGTTGCAGCATGAAGCCTGGCAGCGGGGTGTGGTGTTCTTGCAGGCCTTGCTGATACCCAACAGCAACCGTACAGCCCGAATCTATCTGGCATCGGGTTTCAAGTACCTGGCGGAGCTTGTCTATCAGAACCGCAGCCTGTCCGAGCCGATACCGCCAATGCGACTCCCGGAGGACCTGAATTATCTTACCTATACGCACGATCTTCGAGAACGTTTCATCAACGTTTTGGATGCAACATACGTCGAATCTCATGATTGTCCTGCACTTAGCGGCCTGCGTGATACTTGCGACGTGCTGGTCGGTCATCGCCACACCGGCATACATCACGCTGGCCTTTGGCATCTCGCCCTGCAGGGTGACACGCCCGTCGGTGTGCTCCTGATAACCGGTGTGCCCAACCGCGAAAGCCTGGAGATCGTATACATGGGCGTCACCGCGGGAGCGCGCGGACGACGCATCGGCGACGCGCTACTATCGCTGGCGATTGAACTTGGGCGCCAACGCGGCATGAAAACGCTCACCCTTGCGGTGGACAGTACGAACCGTCCCGCATGTCGGCTGTATGAGCGGTGGGGGTTCTTCGAGGTCGGGCGCCGACGTGCCTGGATCTCCTGTGCTCGTTTCTGAAACGGGGAAGAAAGGCACGAGCGGACTGACAATCCCCCAATCCCCAATCGGCAATTCCCAATCCGCAAAGCCGACAGGGCACTTGTCCCCAAGCCTGTCCACCGTGCGGAAACCAACGTGGCCAACCGGTGTTGAAAGTTTTTTTTTTTGAGCTAACCCTATGTGAATTGAAACACAAGCGACGTGTGCATAACCCGCTGAGGGAAAACCCTATTGACAACGCCGGATTTCGGTGATACCTTTGCATCAACAGTAGTGGAACATTCGGTTAAGCCTCCAACCACGATGGCTTTTTTGGCAGGAACGATTCGGCTAACGTTTCTGAACACATTTATTCTGTTCTGTTCTTGAATAATCGCTGTCCCGATCACGGGAGGGAGCTTACGGTGGTGGTGTGCGCAAATCCTGACTCCATGGTCACGCAACTGCAGGACCGAATCGCCGACAAGGTGGGTCCACAACGCTTCAACGTGTGGTTCAAAGGATCGACCGAGTTCGCCCTGGCCGACGGTTTCGTCAACGTCAGCGTCCCCAACCAGTTCGTAGGGGGATGGATCGAACGGCATTTTGTCGACGCCATAAAGGAGACCGCATTGGAAATCGTGGGAAAGCCGTTGGATGTGGCCTTTACCATCGATCCGGCTTTGTCCAGACAGGTTCGCAAGAAGCAGCCCGACTCTCAGGTCGATTATGCCACCAACAACCCGGAGCGCCTGGCCCGGGCGCAGAAGAAGCTCGGCACGCCGCCGCCGGTCACCGTGCCCAACCGCACCTTCGATGATTTCGTGGTCGGGGACGCCAATCGTCTGGCCTACACCACATCGATCAGCGTGGCCGAACAGCCTGCCTCGCAGTTCAACCCGTTGTTCATCCACGGCGGCTGCGGCATCGGCAAAACGCACCTCCTGCAGGCTATTTGCAACCGGCTGCGCGATCGACAGCCCGACCGGGTCTACCGTTATCTATGCGGTGAGGATTTCACCAATCAGTATGTCTTCGCCGTCAAGTCCGGCGAGCTGGAATCGTTCCGCGATCGTTACCGCAAGGTCGACGTTCTGGTCATCGACGACGTGCATTTCTTCTCCAACAAGCGCGGCACTCAGTCGGAGTTCCTCCACACCTTCAACGCCATCGATGTCGCCGGTAAGCAGCTCGTTATGGCATCGGACGCCCATCCCAAGATGATCAGCAACCTTTCCGAGTCGCTGGTCACCCGCTTCGTCTCCGGCATGGTGGTCAAGATCGACGCCCCCGAATTCGACATGCGCGTGGAGGTGCTCCGCCGCCGGGCCGTCAAGATGGAGTGCAAGGTGCCCGACCCGGTCGTCGAATACATCGCCGAGCACTGTCGGGCCAACATCCGCGAGCTCGAGGGGGCCCTTTATAAGCTGGTGGCACTGGCCAGCGTGTTGAAGAAGCCGATCACGCTCTCCCTGGCTGTTCAGGGCTTGCAGGACCTCATCCAACGGACCACGTCGATCGTTCGACTCTCCGACATTGAGAGCGTCGTGACCATCTACTTTGGGCTCAGTCCCGCGGACCTGCATACCTCGCGCAAGTCCCGCACCATCGCCCTGGCCCGTGGCATCACCATGTATCTTACCCGGCGACACACTGACATGAGTTTCCCGGAGATCGGCCGTTTCATGGGAAACAAGAACCACTCGACGGTGCTGTTGGCCTCCAGACGAATCAAAAACATGGTCGAAAAGGATGAAACCGTCCGCTGGAACGCGGCTGCGGGCGAGAAGCAAAAGAGCATACGTGCGGTGCTCAGCGAGTTGGAAGAACAACTGGGACAGCCGGCGGCGCGATGAAGGGTAAGGCACGGAGGCACGAAGGCACGGAGGGAAGCGAGGAAGGCTGGGTGGCCCATGTCCTTTGGGGTCTGTCGATTTAGTCGTCCGTGGGGCTCCCCAATGTAGCGCCACCCCTTGTGGGTGGCGCAGAGCGAGGGTGCGCCACCCACAAGGGGTGGCGCTACAGACTAAATCGACAAACCCTTTGGACATGGGGGAGACGATGACATACGCTCGGTTTTCCAGCCCATTTGGTCCGCACAGCGGACCCTACAAAAACGGTGATGCTATCCGCGACGATCATCGCCTCCCCCACCTCCAGAGGAGGTGGGCCACCCAGGCCTTCACTCCTGCCTTCGTGCCTTTCTGCGGCTAGGCGTTGACTTTCTCGAAATACTCACGGGAACCCACGGGGTCGGGTTTCATGGTGTCGGCGCCCGGCGTCCAGTTGGCGGGGCATACCTCGCCGTGCTTGTCAACGAACTGAAAAGCCTCGATCACCCGCAGGGCTTCATCCACGCTGCGGCCCACCGGCAGGTCGTTGATCGTCGCGTGGCGGATGGTGCCCGACGGATCGATCAGGAATAGACCGCGCAGCGCCACTCCAGCCTCTTCCAGCAGGACGTCGTAGGCCTTGGCGATGCTCTTGTTCAAATCGGCGATGATCGGGAAAGTGACCTTGCCCAGGCCCCCCTTGCCACGCGGGGTGTTTACCCAGGCCAAGTGCGAGAAGGCGCTGTCCACCGAGACAGCCGCCACCTTGGCGCCAAGTTCATTGAAACGATCGGCGGCGTCACTGAAGGCGATAATTTCCGTGGGGCAGACGAAGGTGAAATCCAGCGGGTAGAAAAACAGAACCAGCCACTTGCCTTCGTGCAACTCCTTCCAGGTCAGCTTCTTGATCTCTCCGTTGACCACCGCCTGGCAGTCGAATGTAGGTGCGGGTGATGCTACTAACGACATCGGCCTGACTCCTTTGAAACAAATCCCACTTGAGTGATAATGACCACACGCCTGACGCTCGTCGCGCCAGGAGCGCTGGTTGTACATTGAGCAAGCCCGTCCGGCAAGCCCGCCCGGGCCCCCGCAGGCTCTTCCGAGCCCCAAGCGCCAGCGCGGGGTCTGCCAAGAGCCAAATCTGTGCAATCTGCGTAATCTGCGGATGTACGGCTGAACGGTTACGGTAGAGGTCATGAAACCGGACGACAGAATCTGCTACTGCTACGACGTGAGCATGCTGAAGCTGGTCAATTTCGCCCGCCGGACCCGCCCCAAGCGGCCCAGCCGGATGTCCGAATGCCTGGGCGCCGGCACCGGCTGCGGCTGGTGCATCCCCTATCTGATCAAGATCGCCCAAGACCCGGACGCCTTCATCCGCGACGATATGACGCCCGAAGAGTACGCCCAGGCCCGCAAATCCTACATCAACACCAGACAGCCCCGAAACACCTTCTAACGTGACAGCTTTGGTGGTCCGCTGTAGAGTGACGTGAAATGGGTGTGGCGGACGACGTTTATGTCGATAGCCCCCTGGGAGAAACAGAACATGGGACAAAAGCGAGTTGGCATCATCGTAGGCGGAGGACCGGCGCCAGGCATTAATGCCGTCATCGGGTCCGCTACCATCGAAGGCATCAATCAGGGATTCGAGGTGGTCGGCTTTTACGAGGGTTTTCGATATCTTTGTTCCGACACGTTCAGCGAAGCTGATCACACAATCAAACTGGACATTCCCCAGGTGGCTCGCATCCATTTCGACGGAGGCTCGATGCTGCGCATCTCGCGCGTCAACCTGCTGGATGAGAAATCGATTGCCCCCAACTCGCCGGTCAGGTGCGACCCCGCCAAGGTCGGCCGGGTGGTCGAGCGTTTCCAGAAGCTCGGCATCACCCATTTGATCACCATTGGAGGAGACGACACCGCACTGAGCGCCCGATTCGTCGCCGAAGGCGCTGGTGGCGCCATCCGTAGCGTCCACGTGCCCAAAACCATCGATAACGATCTGCCGTTGCCCCAGGATTCACCGACTTTCGGCTTTTCGACGGCGCGTTATCTCGGCACGATGATTGTCAAGAACCTGATGCAGGACTCACTGACCACCGGCCGCTGGTATCTGGTCACGGTCATGGGACGAAGTGCCGGATGGCTGGCACTGTCTATCGGCCAGGCCGCCAGCGCCACCGTCACGCTCATCCCCGAAGAGTTCGCCGAGACCACCACCCTCAGCGGTATCGCCGACGTGATCGAAGGGACCATGCTGAAACGCCAGACCATGGGCAGGCCCGACGGTGTGGCGGTTGTGGCGGAAGGGCTGGCCTACCGGCTCGGTGACCGCGAGAAGATCGAGGAGCTGCTGGGCCACAATGTGCCGGTCGACGCCGCGGGACACATTCGACTTTCCGAAATCCCGCTCGGCCTGCTGCTGCGTCGAGAGCTTCAGGCCCGATACAAGGCCCGCGGTCAGAAGGTCTCCATGGTGAACCACGTGCTCGGTTACGAGCTACGATCCGCCGACCCCACCCCGGGCGACATGGCCTATTGCCGGAGTCTGGGCCACGGTTGCATCCGTCTGCTCAGCATGAACGAAGAGTCCCATTCCGGCGGCGTGATGGTCGCTCTAATCAACGGCAATCTTTTTCCAATCAGCTTCAGTGAAATGGTGGACCCCAGAACTAACCGCGTCCGCGTCCGCACGGTTGACATCAAGTCCGATCTATACCGCGTCGCCCGCTCCTACATGCTTCGGTTGGAACGGGCCGACCTCGATGATCCGGGCACTCTCAGCAAGCTGGCCGAACAAGCCAAGATGACCCCCGACCAGTTTCACAAACGATATCTTCACGCCGCCACTCGACTCGTCGACGGCGTCCCGGCATAGTAGCGCTTGGGGGATTGGGGAATTGCGGATTGCGGATTGACGACCGAAGTGAACAATCCGCAATCGTCAATCATCCCCCTCCGTGCCTTCGTGCCTTCCCTAAACAATCCCCGATGCTCTAGTCCGCAGGACGGGCCGCGATAGGCGGACGGGCCGTGATACGCTCAACCAGGAATTCACGCGGCAACTGAACAACCTTGACGTCATTCACTCCGGCGTCGGCTCCGCCGTACTCAACAATGGGGCCGTTCCGGTCCGTGGTCATTAATGTGTTATCCGCCAGGATATCGAGCCCGCCCAGCCGCGGCCCCGGAACCAGGCCGAACCGAAGGTTTGGGTTATCGACGGAGATCGGGTCAGCCAGGATGCCCACGCAGGCCATCGCTTCGGTTTTCAGATCGACGCTGAACTTGCAGATGCCCAGCCTCAGGCCCGTGTCACTGAAGCAGGAAATATAGAGGAATTCGCCGTCGGTGCCGATGTCACCGTTCACGTCGTCAAGCTCAATCGGCGCCCCGTCTGTCGGGCAGGCCAGATCCGTCAGGCGTTGCTGGTCTTTGGGATCCGCGGCGGTGGGCGGAATGGTGCCGCCGTTGTCGAGGTCCCCCGGCAGCAACTCCTTGGGCCAGTACCGCATGCGGTCACTGGTGCTATTAAGAGCGTACAGAAAGCCGTCCATCTCGGCCATACCGGTGAGCACCGCGCCGAGGGGCTCCTCCAACCGGATTTTGCCGCGAGTTACAACGAAGCCGCCGTCGCCCGGCACCAGGTCCGGATTGATCTCAAAGAAGCGGTGTTCCAAGGCCGCGGAATTACAATTTTCATCCCCGCACTTCTCGACGCTCACAAACAGCGTTTCACCGTCGTATGCAATGACCGGATTGGCCGAGATCTCGTCCGGGCAGTTTTCAGTGCACCCATCGGGCTCGCGGAAGGTGTTGAACACCACGGCTGGCACGGTCGCGTCCAAGAGCGCGACTACCTCTCCAGTCTTGGGATTCAGCTCCAGAATCGAGGGGAAACTGGCCTTCGTGCTATCCTCCGGAGAGGTGGTGAACGGTTCGGTGTGCCGACCGTCAATCCCTCGCCGCGCCACTGCGAATACGCGATCGGAAATCGGCGTGTCGCCCGGCAAAGGGTCCATAACGGCGATCCCGATACGGTAGCGGCGCGGCGGGTTGTCCGGGAAAAAGCGCCTTGACAGCGTCGTTCCCGGGAAATTCGCGTCGAACGGCGTGTTCTCGTGCTGCAGCAGTTTCCCGTTGTCAAGACCTACCATGGCGTACACCGCAGTGAGCGGATTGCCCTTGCCGGTCTCGCTCGGAACCAGACTCGCCACGGTGGCCGCCATCTCATCTGACTTGTGGTCCAGGATGAAAATCTCTCCGTCATACCGCTCGAGAGAGTAGTCTTGATCGGCGAAGACGAAACCCTCCTGGTCGTACAGCGCCACGTAGTTTCGGACAATCGAGTTGGAGGTCGGCGGCTGCTGGTTGTCACACGTGCTGACCGAGACGATCTTACCCGGGACCGCGCCAGCGACAAGGTAAAAGTCCACGTCACCCTGGAGGAGCCCGTAGGGACCGTCGCCCAACGTGCAAACCTGCAAGACACCGAACATGGCGGCCAGCCGATCCGCCGACGAGACGGAAGTTGACGCGTCCGGAATCGAATCGTTCCCGTTAGGACCCTCCTCGCAGAACACGCCCCCGCCGTCCAAGTCGCTTGCGAAGGTGGATATGTTGATCCTATAGCAAGCCAGCGTCGGGCTGTTCGGTCCCTGTGGGACCGGTGCATCACGCCCTTCCAGCGGGGGGCCGGGTACGCTGACCCGGCTGCCGATTGTCGGACGCAGGTCCGAACAGGACGTAGCCGCCACACGCGTTCCGTGCGGAAAGTTCAGCCGCGTCGGCGGATCGGGAAACTGGATGGGATCGCCGTCTTCATCGTACGACACCCGATCCGTGCCGAATACCGCCATGTAGTAGATGCCGTCCTGGGGCGATTCGTTCTGGCAGCTCACGGCGGAAGTCCCACACAAGTTGACCCCCACCGAGGGACGTGTGCTATCGATTTCATTGCCCCTGGGAGCCTGGTCGCTGACTGCGATCAACTCGCCGTCAGAGTCGTACAACGCCATCGCCAGGTCAAAAGTGGGCCAGAACCCCAACGCCGCTGTAGGCATCACCTCAGCGGTTATGCTGCGTGTATTAGCCGGAAACCGGCCGGGGAGACCGCTAAACTCCAGCCTGTAGATGTCGATGTCCTGCCCCAGCGGAGCAAAGGCACCGTCACCGATGGCGCCGTAGATGATCGGGCCGGTCGGATTGCCGTTGCCCCCCTCGGAGGGAGGGGTGGCCCTGTCGTCGGCAGCGTCCATGTCATCGTCGGGCTCGTGCTGTGTTTCGATGCATTGGAACGCGCCGCCCGCCGGGCCGCTAACCGACTCCGGATCGGTCACCGCGATTGAAAGCGTGTAACTGCCCGTGGGCTCCTCTCCGCCGATCGGCTTAATGGAGTCCGGATCGGCCGGATCGTACCAGACCCTCAGGTCGCAGAAGCCGGGCGTCATTCGGCCGCAGGTCGCTCCGGCCGGAAATCCCGGTACGTTGGGGTCTTGGCAGTCAGCATCTTCGGCGCAGGGCAAGTCGCAGAACCCGTCGCGCTGGTTGCCGCAAGTGGCCCCCTCACCGAGAATCGCGACACAATCCCCGGCTCCATCACACACTGGCGGCTCCAGCTTGGTGATTTGCCCGGACGTGCTGACCCCCGCGTACAGCCGCGTAGAGCCCGGAGGCACCACCACGGAGGTGTAGGCGTCCAAGCTCACACGATCGAAATCGTCGCTTTCACCGCCCTCTGCGTTCTCAAACGGGATCTGCCGACCGTTGCCGTCAAACACCCGCAGGAACGGGTCCCACAACGGGCCTGCCGTCGGGCTCTTCGACCCTTCCACCAGAATCGACACCACGGCGCCCGCACTCAGGCCGCTGATCTCGTGAATGTCCACGTCCGCCAGTTGTTCCGGCGCGGGCGGTACAGAGCCCGTGCAGTTCGCCGGATCATTTGGCGTGAATCCGGGGTCCGTCGTGTCACGCGTGAAGCAGTCGTCGAAACCGCGTGGATCTGCGGCGTTCTCACCGCCGTAATCCACAAGATCGATGGCCCCGTCTCCGTTCTGGTCGTGGACCCCGCAACCGGGCTCCTCGAACCGGCCGAAACAACGCTGGAAGTCGCCCCAGTCGATCAGGTCGACGTCTCCATCCCGCGCATCCGGTTCATCATGATCGTACAGCGGGAATTCCGTGCATACACAACCGGGGCTGGCGCAGTTGCACCGCAGGCCGTTGTCACCGAGGAACCCCCTGGCAGTGACGATCTCGCCGCTGCCCGCCGGAGGAGCGGGGATGGCATCGGCCGTGTCAATTGTATTGTCGCCGCCTTCCTGCTCGCTGGGACCGATGTAGATGATCAACGCGATGCCGAAGAAAGGCCGATCCAGGTTGCAGACGTCACCGCCGACGCACGGGACCGAAGCCTCCAATACATCGCCGCCCGGCTCGCCGCGGCAACTGCTGCCTTCGCAGATAGTCCCTTCGCCGAAAACTGCGATGCAATCGGAATCTTCCTCGCAAAGCACGGTGCCCGTCGGCCCCCAACCCGAGTTGTCACAAAACAAGGGATACTCGGCCGGTGAACAATCAGAATCCCCATCCCCGTATAACGCGTTGATATGCAAACCGTCCTCCGCTCCCGCTCCACCACCGGCCAGCACCGGACCGGCCTTCGGACGGTCCGCCGGCAGGGTGTTACAAATGCTGAATTCCCCAGTCAAACGAACGTCGACGCCCAGCGGGCCCGCCGGCAAAGTAAACGGTACGCGACCCTGCCCGCCGCCAAGCGGCTCGTCAACCGGGCTTAACTGCTCCTCCAGCAGAGTGCCGGGATTGTTGGGATCCTCGTGCAAGCCAACCAGATTGTAGGTTCCCGCATCGTAGTTCACGGTTACCCGCATGAGGCCCGGCTTACCTGTGTTCGGATCGTCCCACGCCGGAATCTTCGTCAACTGAGAGATGCCCAATGGTAGGCGGCGTTGCGTGCCGAACTGCGCTTCTTGAATGACCGCCCCCTGAAATTGAGAATTGGCCCCTTCAAGAAAAGCCACGCTCAAGTTCTGCGGATTCGCTGGGAACGGCGCCTCGCTCCCGTTCATCACGAACACATCGAAGCCGGAAACCTCTCCGCCGCCGGTCACGAACCAGTCGCGCGGAGACATGCCATTCGGTGTCCTGCCGCCCAGCGTGATCGCTTGCACGTTAACCGTGCAGATGGTGGTGTTCTCATACATCTTCGGACAGAAGGGACACGATGCCAGCCCTCCGGCGAATCCTGTGGCCGGCATGGGGGTTCCCGTCATTATGATGGAATCGCCCTGATTCGATACCGGGGCCTCCAGTTCGTCAGCCGTCGCCGGAACGGTCACCAGGTGGACGACCATCGAAACAGCGACGAAGAACGACGACATTCTCAACATGTTTCTACTCCTCAAGGTCCGACGGCCGGACGCAACCCATTTCCGAGACGCGACCGTAAGGGAGCGTGATCCCCGAACCGCGACCCGTTTCCGAGACGCGACCGTAAGGGAGCGGGACCTTTTCTTCGCCCGTTCACAATGCCCGCTTCCTTACGGGCGCGTCTCTGTTTGTCACTCA
>JAZGDL010000413.1:0-8783 GCA_036477795.1 Phycisphaerae bacterium | reverse complement strand
GTTCAGCCGCGTCCTCGATGGTGATGATCCGTTCCGTCTCGGGAATGAACGAGGAGCAGTTGTTCAGCAACGTGGTCTTTCCTGAACCGGTTCCGCCGATGATCATCACGTTGAGACGTCCAACCACCGCGGCGTGAATCAGATCGCGCATCTCGGGCGTCGCACTGCTCCAGGTGATGTAATTGTCCCAGGTTACGGGGTCTTTGCCGAAGCGGCGAATGGATATGGAAGGGCCGTCCAGGGCCAGCGGCGGGATGATGGCGTTGACCCGGCTGCCGTCGGCGAGACGGGCATCGACCATGGGGTTCACTTCGTCCACCCGCCGGCCCACCGCAGACACGATCTTGTCGAGCACGTGCAGGACGTGGGCGTTGTCTTTGAATTGGACGCTGGTCAGTTGGAGACCGCCGCCCTTTTCCACATACACGCTCTTAGGCCCGTTGACCAGGATGTCGCTGATTCCCGGATCACTGAGCAACTCCTCCAGGGGCCCCAACCCGAACGTCTGATCGAGCACCTCGGTGATGATGCGCTGCCGGTCAGCCTGATCAAGCAGCACCTCCTCCTCGTCACACAAAGCCTCAACCAGGGTCTTGACCTCTTCCCGGGTGACGTCGCTGTCCTGCTGGATGACCTGGGAAAGGTCCAGACGATCCAGCAGTTTGCGGTGGATTCGCGTCTTGATGGAATCGCTGTCGATCCGTTGGGTGTCGGAAGGCGCCGCGGCGGGGGCAGATCCAGCGTCAACGCTGCTGGCAGGTTGGCTTGAAAAACCCGATTTCGGTTTCGACGAGCCCTTGAACATCTCCGCCCTCTGCTACCTCTCGCTGATCCACCAGGTCAACTCGCGCCTGTGGGACCGGCTTTCCAGCCGGTCAAGAAACAGGCTGGAAAGCCTGTTCCACAAGGCACCACACGCATCAGCCGAGCAACTTACTTCTTCAGTAGCCGCCCGAAAAACCCGGCGCTCTTGTCCGCCGTTTCGGCGCCCGCTCCGCGAACAATGTCAGCCAGTTCGCGCATGGCGTCACGCGCCTTGGATTTCGGCGCGTTCATGGACAGCGGCTCACCGAGATTAATCGCGGCGCTCACGCTGGTCCAGTCGTCCGGTACGCACAAAAGGATGTCAGTGCCCAACGACTTTTCAAGTCGTTGGCTGTTCAAATGGCTCAGACCGCCTCCGGCACGGTTGCACACCGCCTTAAGCGCCTGTCCCTTGAAACCGTACTTCTCCAAAGCGCTCAGGATGCGCTTGGCATTCCTGGCGGAAGTCACCAAAGGCTGCACCACCAGCAAGTTCCAATCGGTTATTTCAAGAACCGATAACGCCGTCGGGTCGGAGCAACTCGGGCCATCGAGCACCACGAACGGGTACATCTGCCGCAATAATGTGATCAACGGCACGCACGATTCCGCGGTCAAGCCTTCGGTCTCTTCAAAGTTACGAGGCCGCGGCACCACGTGCACGCCGCTCTTGTGCTTGGTCACCGCCTTCTGCACCACGCGCTCATCGATGGTCTTGCCTTCGCTGCACAGATTGGCAATGGAGTGTTGAATCTCCAGATCGAGCATCATGGCCACATGCCCGAATTGGAAATTCAAATCGACCAGGGCCACCTCCTTCCCCGACTTATCAGCCAGTTCCACCGCCAGATTGACGGCCACCGTGGTGCAACCCACACCCCCGGCGCTGCCCAGCACGCTTATGATCCGTCCGGCCCCCCCATGGCCCTCAACGCCCAGCCGGATTTTGCCGATCTCCTCGGCCAGGCGCTCCACCTCCTCGGGCAGCTTGATAATATCGCTGAAGCCCGACCGCACCGCTGATTTGATCAAGCCGGCGTCATCCCTGGTGGACACCGCCAGAAAAGTGATGTCGGGGTGACCGCCGGAGATGCTCGCCACCGATGACATGATCCCGTCCGGCGCGGGATCGAGATTGGCCACCACCAGAGGAGGCGATGCCCTCTCGATCGAGGCAACCAGCCCCTCGCCGTCGGTGACCACGTCTACCACGCGAACACCGCCGATGTTCTCGAGAGTCTCCTGAATCCTGCTTTGCGACGCCGAATCTGCGTCGAACAGGATCATCCGCACGGTCCCACCGTCCGTGGCCACACGTGCCGCACCGCTCCCCGGCGCCGCTCCGCCTCCGTTACCAGCTCCAGCTCTCATTGAACTACACGGACACGCCGTATGACCGCAATCTCCTCAAACTTTCTCTTGAGTTTTTCTACGTACGTTTCGATGTCAATCGGGCTGGCAGGGTCGGGGAAACGCTCCACGTGGAAATGCCGACCATGGGATTCTCTGGCAATATCAGCCATAACGGTCGTATCAGCTTCGGCGCCCAGACCCACTGCGTAGATCGCGATGCCTTCGGCGCCGGCCAGTATCGCCTGCTCCACCGCTTTGCGGGCCGCTTCGGCCTCGTCCCCGACCGCTACCGTACCGTCTTCCGCGTCGTACGCCGTGGCGATGGTGTCGCTGACCAGCACGATGACTTTGGTGGCCGACGGGCGCCCCGAACTGAGTAACATTTCGCGAGCCTGACGGATGCCGCCGGCGATGTTCGTCCAACTGTCCTTCCAATAGTGGACCGCCTGCTTGCCCTCCAGGGCATCGGGCACCGCGTGCGGCCCATCCGGACTCAAGTCGGTCAGGTCCACAAGCTGGTGAACGTTCGTGGCAAAGACTATCAGCCCCAACCGGTCGCCAAGCACCGGATCCAGGGAGTCAACTAGAAACTTCACCGCGTCCTGTTCCGCCTGCAGCGGCTGTGCGGGGGTGTCCACGAACTCCGGGGTGCCCCTCGACAGGTCGCCACCCAGGCCATCATGAGAAGGTTTCCTCGCCAGCAGGAAGTCCGTAAACGTTTTCAGACCGACTTTGAATTGAAACCGTGAATCGCCGCCTTGCCCCATGGCCAGGTCCTCCAGCAGCATGGGCGTCTCCGGTTCTGCGATGTAGTCCAAGTAGGCCTTCCACAACTTCTTCATTTCCCCTCGTGAACGGCCGCCCAGCGTGGTGGTTTCCCACACCAGCTCCTCAGGCTCAACGATCCAATTGCCATACGCCAGGGGGTTGAACGGGCTGTAGCTGGCCGGCTCAGTCCATTCCTCCTGTTCCCACATCATCTCTTGGCCAGGGACCTTGAGCCCGCTGTTCCACTTGGCAAAACCGGTGGCAACGGCCACCCGGGCCACCCAGACCTCGCGCTGAAAGTCGCTGCCGGACACCTCAGCATAGTCGGAAAGAATGGCGTCGATCTCCGAATCAACCACGTCAATTTGCAAGTCGTCATGGACAGTCGTCTGGTTCCATGTTGGCACGTGTGGGTCAAAGTCAAAGTCGATACCGAACGCTTCTAACCAGTTGATACCGCTATTTGACACCTCGCCATTGTACTCGCCTTTGTAGCCGAGGCTGTGCAAGTAGTCCTTAATCTCCTCGATGGGCGTGTCGACTCCTGCCGGAACCCAATCCTTGCGCTCAGCCGAGCCGTCCGGCGAGACACCGCTGGGCAAGTCCAACAGCCCTTCGTCCTCGTCGGGGTTGTAGGTCTGCGATCCCAGATAGAGCCCCTCCTCACCTTCCTCCGGATGATCGATGACGTAGCCGAAGCCATTCCCCCACTTCTGGCCCCCTGGATTGCGCTGGAAGAATCCCCAGCCAAATCCCGACGCCAGGTACTCCTTGGCATGACCGGACCAGGCCTGGTCCCATTTGTTCGTAAACAGCTCCAATGGCAATGTTGGCTCATTCAAACCGCCGGGCAGCGCAGCCCACACCTTACCGAGGTTGATCTCCACGCGGCGCAGGTTGCGCAGCTCCGAGTCGTTGTTTGACGAGTCGGATATGTCCACCACCATGACGATGTCCCGCGGCTGCATCAACGCCGTCGAGGATCGGGTGACATTGGCCTCGTCCATGCCCAAGACGGCCGCGAAAATAAGCGAAATCGGACCGTCGACGAGGTTTTCGTCCGTGCGCCGACCGGTCACACGGACGGCGTTCACGTTCGCCGGGTCTGGTGTGAAACCGTATACACCATCGGCATCGGCCTGGGCCCAGCCGAACTCCACGTCTTCGGTGGAAATGTGCAAGCGGTCGCCGGTGACCAGGTTCTGCAGGGCGCATTCTACCGCCGAATTACGGGCCGGGGTGAAGGTTAAATCGTTCGGGTCGCTGCGCGCCATGGTGGCAGCCCCGGCCAGGGCCGCTGCTTCCACGGCCCGCTCAAGTTCGTGGCCGGCGTTAACGTAGATACCCACGTCAATGCCCAGCGCTGCGAAACCGAGCAGCACCGTGGAAAGAATGGCCACTTTCACGATCACCACCGCGCGGCGACGGTAATGATGCTTCAACTTCGGTCGATAATTACGGGTCAAGGACATGGCATTTAATCTCCATTCTTGTGTTCTTGATTGGCAAGCTTCGCACGCTCGGCCAGGAACCGCAACATCGCGCCTCGCGCAGGGCTACGGCGCGGCGATGCCGCACTCCTGCCCTGCGGCTCTGATGCTTCCTGATCGAACATCACACTACTCTCGGGCCGGCCTCCATGAATCACCTTGATCCTCTTGCGAACCGGCTCGACGACCGGTTCCTGTTCTCCCTCATCTTTGTGCAGATTGAACAACGTCTCAAAGTCCATGTCCGCGGCGGCAAACGGCAGATTGTCATCCTTGCCCCGGGGCATCAACCGGATCTCACCGTTCAACTTCGCGGTCTCAAAGAGCTGGGCTTTTTTCCTGGACAACAGAAGATCGACCGAAACGGTCCCACTGCCCGATGTTCCCGCCGACCGTAGTGGGCGACTGCCCGTTGTATTGCCGCCGGAACCGTCGTCAGCCGGCATGCCCGCACCGTACCGCTTGTCGCCGATTGAGAACACTTCCACTTTGTCGAACAACGGCTTCATCTGGCGCGGCCCTGCACTTCTCCCTTGCGGCTTGTTGGCCCAGAGAACGTCGACGCGATCACCCGGCTCTACATACTGCACGGTGTACCGCGGCACCACCACCGATACCGGGCAATAGCCCACAGGAATCTGATTCATGGCGCCGGGAAGGGTCCCCTCGGGGGCCAGCATGTTGTTCAGGATCGGTGCCCCTTTGACGATCTTCGAGGCGGCCACCCGACCGACCACCGCTTTCGTTTCACCCGCCGTCTGCTGTAGCGGGTTGAACTCTACAAACTCCACCGTGGTGAGCATCTCCTCGGTGATCTGCGCGGCGTAGGGGATTTCGGATTCGGCAACCACTACCGGTATCTTGGTCACCGGCCGCTCCGGCTCGCCGCCCTTTTGAGACGCGCTCCACAGTGAATACGCCGCAAACACACCAGCCGCCAATCCGCCGATCAATGGAATCAACAACGATACTCTCATGATTCGAGTCCCATGTGGCGGCCGATCAAAGCCGCTCAATGTCTGTTTGAGGGTTGAAGGTTGGAAGGTTCAAGGTTCAAGGTTCCAAGGACCGACTTTCAACCTTCAACTTTCAACTTTCAACCTTCAACCTTCAACTTTCAACCTTCAACCTTCAACCTTCAACTTTCAACCTTCAACCTTCAACCTTCAACCTTCAGTCCTATCTGAACATCGTGCAGGTTGAACCCAGGTCAAACCCCTCCGGCAGGAACCTGCCGAAAATGGCCGCCCTGCCGTACGGCAGAACCACCTGCACCTGGACGGACGTGTTGTTCGAATCTAAGACTTGAACGGTCGCCGTGACGTCTTCCCTGGTGAGCAGGCCGCCCAAATCCGCGTTCGCTATCCACTCCATAACTGCATCGATCATCTTCTCTTCATCCGCCACAACCAAAGTTATGCCTTTCTTCGCCCCCTGATGGGCGGCGTTGATCATGTGGTTGTGCATGAGCAGAACATAACCGAACTCGATGATGCCCAGCAACAACAGCATTAGAAGTGGTGTCACGATCGCCATTTCGACGATGGCCGTTCCTCTGCGCTCATGGCTGCGTCGCCGCACGTTGTGACGCATCATAACAACACCGCCCATTCGAAATACCGCGTGCCCAATATCACCAGCGATCCCATGGTCAGCGGGATGCCATAGGGCAGCAGCGTGGTTTTCGAGCCGAAGCTCCTGGTAGACCCGAATTCACTGAACACCGTCGTGCGATCACAGCATTTAGCCACGATGACGCCGAGATTGGCCTTGGCTTGGCCCGCCTTGCCCGTCACCAGGATCATCACCACGGCAATGACCCCCCCGATCAGAATCCCCAAGGCGCCGCCCAGCAACGTCAGCCACGGGCCGAACCACGCCCCCACTGCGGCCATCAGTTTCACGTCTCCCGCACCCATCCCGTGCATCATCCAGGGCACGATCAACATCCCGAAGCCAACCAGCATCCCCAGAAACGCCGCCTTCACGCCCTCGGTTCCGAAATAGCTTGCCTGCGCGACAATGCCGAACGCTGCCAACGTGGCATTCAGCCAGTTGGGCACGCGCCGCTCGCGGTAATCTATCACCGAGGCGTACACCGTGGCAGCCGGAACCACCAGCACTGCCAACGTCCAATAATTGTCAGGTAATATCGGGGTCATGTCTGTCGTCCCCCAAAGCCCGCAGCCACGCGGTCATCTGCAGGCACGCCCCTGGCGCCGTCTAACGTGAGCGGAGTGACCGGAAGAATCGAAGACGAAGGTCAAAGGTGATGCGGCGGCTCCGCGGTTCGACGCGGAGCCGCCGCCGTCAAATCATAACCGTCTAGCTGCCGGCGGCATCCATCCCAGTGACGACACTCTGCATAGCGTCGTTGACCTTGGTGCCAAGGACACCGATGGTGCCGATGGCCACCGCGATAATCAGTGCCAGCATGACCGCGTATTCGACGGTCGTAGGCCCATCTTCACTTCTCAGAAACTCTTTCGTTCTCGCCAAAATCGTTTTCATCGTAAGATTTCCTTTCTCTTTGGGATGACGGCCGCTTTGGGCTCGCATCCCGCTATAGATAAGTCGCAACCCGCCGCGGTACTTCCCGCGCAGGGCCCGACATCACACCCGCGGAAAGGAGAGCCTGCAAAACCAAGGCAGACACACCAACAAATCGTATCACCGCGCCCACTCTTTTGCAAGGGCCCACCCGGACCGACCGGGCATTATAAGTCCTTCCCGCAACGGCGTTAAGCGAGCTCCGGGGCCTGTGCCGCGGAGCCCCCAAGAAGCCCACCCAGATTGCCGCCAGGGGTCAAAAACCGGGCCGCAAGGCCGCTGGTGCGAGAATCCTCTCTCGCACCCATCCGCTGCGCCCCGTCCACGACGGAATTCAGTCCATTTCTGCCGGCGTTCAGACGCTCAGTGGTCCGCCACGACCGCCGTCACTCGAACACATACGGCCATGAGCCAGCAAGCACCTCAATCAACGACAGCAAACCGCGTTCCGAGTATACAAGAAAATGCGCTACTTATCTACATCTTCATTTATAGACGATAGTTACAACGATTCAGGTAGCCAGATTGCGCCGGCATAAAACCGCTCTTTGGGTAATATTGCCCGCACCTGGGCAAAGTCACCCGACGAACACCGTGTCGGCGGCGGGCCGACCAATCCGATCACCTCCGGGGCATCTCCGATCATCGCGTCGACAATCGGTTGGCGGTTTCCGAGCGGCTTCTGGAATCCTTCCAGGGAGTTGCCAAGAACGAGGATCTGGTGTCGAATTCCAAGGGCCTGTGGGCCTGTAGCTCAGCGGTTAGAGCAGTCGACTCATAATCGATTGGTCGTGGGTTCGAATCCCTCCGGGCCCAGTCCGCAGCTAATCCTCGCACTTTTGTTGAAACGCTGTTACCAGCTTGACATTGCGGGATGCGGCTGTTATGCTGCGTATTGTGAAGATGCAAATCCCGTCAACCGGCAGGCATTATTGGTGGTGGCGCTATGACAACGCCGGTGGTTGGGGTTCGCCTATGTTCTGATCGTTAGACTGCTGATCCAAGAGACGAACCAAACCCCGACGATGGCGCCGGGGTTTTTTTGTGCACGGACCTTGTGGCGGTACCAGCTCATGAAGATTCAGACAGCCATACGCGAGATCGTGGAAGGCCGGGACCTGGCTGAAGAGGATGTGTTCCAGGTGGCCGTGTCGATCATGGACGGCGAGGCGGAACCATGCCAGATCGCGGCACTTCTGGTGGCGATGCGCATGAAAGGCGAGACGGTCGAGGAGATCACCGGCTTTGTCCGTGCCATGCGCGCTAAAGTCATTCCGGTCCCGGTGGCGGTGGAGGGGCTGATCGATACCTGCGGCACCGGCGGAGACGGAGCGGGTACCTTCAATATCTCTACGGTCAGTGCCTTCGTGGCCGCCGGCGCCGGCTGCAAGGTGGCCAAGCACGGCAACCGGTCGGTCTCCAGTCGCTGCGGCAGCGCCGAGGTGCTGGAGGCCCTGGGCGTTGAAATCGAAGAGACACCCGAGCGTACGGCAAGGTTGATCGAGGAGATCGGCATGGGCTTTTTGTTCGCACCGATGTACCACAAGGCCACCCGGCACGCGGTAGTGCCGCGTCGTGCGATCGGCGTTCGCAGCATCTTCAATATCGTGGGGCCGTTGACGCACCCGGCCGGGGCCAGGCGCCAGGTCATCGGGGTCTTCGACGCCGCGCTTACCGAGCCGCTGGCTCATGTTCTTCAAAGGGTCGGCTCTGAACACTGCATGGTGCTTCACGGCCAGGACGGCCTCGATGAAATCACGCTGGACGGACCGACGCGGGTGACCGAACTGAAAGACGGGACCATCCGCACCTGGACCA
>JAZGDL010000412.1:0-4011 GCA_036477795.1 Phycisphaerae bacterium | reverse complement strand
CGATCTGCCAATACTCTTCCCCGCCCTGGGGCCCAGCGCCTTCATTCTGTTCAGCAGCCCGTTCTCGCCTGCCGCTGCCCCACGGTCGGTGATCATGGGTCATTTTGTCAGCATTGCGGTCGGCTACGCAACTTGGTGCCTGGTCAGCTTTGCCAGCGGACATCCGGTCTCGTTGGATACGGGCGGTTGGCCGGTTCTTGCCAGTGCGTCGCTGGCCATGGCCGCAAGCTGCGTGCTGCTGATCTGCCTGGCATGTCCCCACGCACCAGGCTGCGCTACCGCCCTGATCACGGCCCTGGGCGCCGCCAACAGTTGGGTGTCATTGCTTGGCATGATGGCCGGCGTCGTGCTGCTTACAGTGCAAGCGGTTCTGTTCAGCAGACTGGCCGGGGTCAACGTCCCGTTGTGGTCTCCGCGTCTTCACGATGTTCAGCACGGATAAAGCCGGTCAGCCGGGCGCCCCATCTTTGGCGCATGTGGAGCGATCACAGTTTAGCGGTGTCGCGTGCGACACCCAACCCCACCGCCCATCCTTCGCGCGCGTGGAGCGATCACAAGGCCGGTTCCACAGGTTCTGTCACAGCCTTGCAGAACAACACGATTGTCAATATACAAAGTTTGGGATAAATACACAAGCTTTTTGGGGGCCAGCGGCACTTTCTCGAGATAAATTTGTGATGGGTGCGAACTTTCCTCATCGACGTCAGGGCTAATCCGCCGATATGTAAGTATAGTGTCCGTCTCACAGGTATCTGAGTGAGCGTGCATACGCGGCGCGGCGCATGTGACGCTGACATAAAGCCTACAGCATGAACATTGCCCGGTTCCACGGCAGACGCATGGCGTGTCGCGTTGTGGCCGGAACCCGGGCGAGGAGGTGTAACATGGCAGATGCTTTCCGCAAACCAGGTAGAAAAGTTGTACTTGTTGTGACTCTCATCGGTGTAGTTGCCGGCGTCGCTCTATCCAGCGCCCGGGCACAGGATGATCAGCCGGGCCCGAAGTTCTTGAATCTTCGTTTCGACGAGGACTTCAGCTATCTGGATGGCGAGGAGGGCTCCTACATTGCCGACCGCAGCGACCTTCTCAAAAACATACGTCTCGGTGACGATTGGCGGCTTGATCTGGGCGGTGAATTCCGAATTCGGATGGAGGCCCGCAGCAACGCCGCCTTCGGTGCCGCGGCCCGCACCCAGAATACCCAGCAGTTCTACCGCTGGATGCTCCACGCCGACATTAAGTATCGCAATCTCTTCCGTGTGTTCGTCCAGGGCATCGTCGCCCACGCCGAGGATCAGGACACCGGGTTCAATCCTCTTCATGAAAACCATGGTGATCTGCAACAGTTGTTCTTCGACATCCACTTCCTGGGCGAAGACGTTCCCTGGTATTTCCGAGTCGGCCGCCAGGAGTTGCAATACGGCAACCAGCGTCTTGTCTCGCCGCTGGATTGGGCGTCCACCCGACGGCGCTTCGACGCCGTCAAGCTGGTCTATGCCGGCGATCCCTGGCATGTCGAGGGCTTCTACGCCAAGCCGGTGGACATCCCCCAGGTTCAGCGCAAGCAGCGCGACCGCTACAACGAGGGGTACGACTTCGCGGGTATCTACGCCACCTACAGCGGCATCCCTAACCACGGCCTGGACCTTTACGCCTTTGCCATCGATCGAACCCAGGACACCGTCAACCCCAACGGCAACGTCGGCGACCAGTCCATCTTTACCTTGGGCTCGCGCTTCTGGGGCCGGACCGGACAATTTGACTACGAGGCTGAACTCTCCGGGCAATGGGGCAAATGGGCCGGCGACACCGTTCAGGCCTGGAGCTGGACGCTGGACGGCGGATACACCTTTGACTTCGCATGCAAGCCGCGAATCGGAGCCGGGTTTGACTGGGCCAGCGGCGACGATAATCCGGCCGACGGAACCGTCGGCACCTTCAATCAGATGTTTCCTTTAGGGCACAAGTACTTCGGGTACCTTGATCTGATCGGCCGGCAGAACATCACCGCCGTCAACGTGAATCTGTCGGCTTGGGCCGTGCCCAACAAGGTCAAGACAAAGCTGGCCTATCACACTTTCTGGCTAACTGAGGAGGAGGACGCGCTGTACAACGCCGGCGGCGCCGCCACGCTCCGCGACCCGACCGGCGGCAGCGGCCAAGAGGTCGGCCAGGAGCTCGACCTGACCATCCTTTGGAAGATCAACGTCCACTCGTCCGTCTTGTTCGGCTACTCACACTTTTGGGAAGATAATTTCGTCCACAGTACCGTGGGTGGTGACGACGACCCTGACTTTTACTACCTTCAATACCAGTACAAGTTCTAACCGCGATCAACAAAGGGGGAATTGCGAATGGCGAATTGAGGTGCGATGTTTGTTCTTCGCCATTCGCTTACGGCGACTCATCGGGAAAGCGCGCGGATAGCTGTTCGCCTTCCTCCAGTTCGATCTTCTCAATTCGCAGTGTTCCCTGGACCTCGGGGAGCACGCGCTGCACGTGGCGATCGGGCGGCGTGACCACAACGACGCTTGCGACGGGAGCGCTGAGTCCTATCCGATGCTGGCTCTTGAAGTTGCGCAGCAGGCTGATGAGCCGCAGACCGGTCTCCGCAGCCTCGGTCGCCTCCTCGTCCCGGAACTCGAACGTCGGCCACCGCGTGAGGTGGATCGTCTCCGTGCCCTCGCGCTCACGGAAGATCCGCTGGTAAAGTTCCTCAGTGATATGCGGAAGAATCGGCGACAGCATCTTCAGAATGGACAGGAGTATGCGATAGAGCACGTGGCGCGCGGTGTCTGAGTTGTGATCGTAGATGCGATGTTTGACGATTTCCAGGTAGTTGTCAGCCAATCTGTGCCAGGCGAAGTGCTCGATGAGTCGCAGCCCCTTATCGAACCCGTAGGCGTCATACGCCGCCGTCACGCCGCCAATCAGTTCACTCAGTTCGGATAGGATCCACCGATCCATCACCGTATAATCCTCTTCCGGTTCAAAGGATTCGATATGGGATGCGACGAACCGAGAAATGTTCCAGAGCTTCACGCACAGGTCGGAGCCATGCTTGGTGCTGTTCCAGTCGAAGGCCGTGTCAACACCGAGACCGCACCGCGCGGCATAGTATCGCAGGGGGTCAGCGCCCAGTTTCTCAACAACCTCCAACGGATCCACCACGTTTCCCCAAGAGGTGTGCATGGGTCGGCCATCGGGAGCCAGGATGAAGCCGCTGATGGCGACGTCCCGAAACGGCGCCTGGCCGGTGAGCAGAACGCTGCGCGCCAGAGTATAAAAAACCCACGTTCTGATTATGTCGTGGGCCTGCGGGCGCAAGTCCATGGGGAACAGCTTGCGGAAGAGCTCGTCGTTCGTCTTCCAGCGGGCATTGACCAGCGGGGTGATTGACGAGTCGAACCAGGTGTCGAACACATCGGAGGAGCCCGTCAGCGCCCCGTGACACTTCGGGCAGTCAGCCTGCGGTGGGTCGTCGACCGTTGGCTCGACGTAGCACTGCCGGGCCTCCGCCGGAACCACCTCTCCACACCCCGAGCACTCCCACACCGGCACCGGCGTGGCGAAGTATCGCTGGCGGGAGATGCACCAGTCCCAGTTAAGCGACTCGATCCAATTCTCCAGCCGCACCCTCATGTGTTCGGGGTACCAAGCGATCTTCTTCTGGATTTCGAGGAACCTCTCCTTGTGCTCGACGATCTTGAGAAACCACTGCGGAGTGATGATGTACTCGACGGGCGTTTGACACCTCCAGCAAACGCCGACGCGTTGGCGGATCGTCCCGCTACCGGTCAGCAACGACGCCGCGCGCAGGTCATCCTTTATCCGCTCGCGAGCCTTTGGGGCAGCCAGACCCTTATAGGGCCCGGCGGCGTCGGTCATCAGGCCCTCCGTGTCGATCGCGCGAATGACCGTCGCACCGTGCTTCTGGACAAGCTGCACGTCATCCTTGTCACCGAAAGTACAAACCATGAGCGCGCCGGTGCCGAACTCCGGATCGGCTGC
>JAZGDL010000411.1:0-15171 GCA_036477795.1 Phycisphaerae bacterium | reverse complement strand
GCGCCACCCACAAGGGGTGGCGCTACACAGGTTGTCCTCCGCTACACACGTACAAGCCGCCCGTGGCACCCGAGTTGACGCGCGGCTACTGTTTCTGGCCCGTATTACAAGCTTGACAGCATCTCGGTGGCTCCTAAGAATTGTGACCGGAAGAGGTGAATATGTCTCGATCAACATCTGCGTGTTTTCTGGCGGTCTTGGCGCTGGCGGTGACGCGGGCCGGCGGTGCTGACGACCTGGTTTTCTATTCCGGCGGCCAGGCCCATCCGCTGGTTCAATCGTCCACCGAACTGTTTGTTGAAATGGATCGTGGCGTGGCGGCGGCCGCCCGCGTCCGGCTGGCGGCGGACCCGCATTGCACCGTCAAATCGATTCCCTGGGCCCCGGGGGCGACGCGCTTCTGTATAGCGGAAGTGGACCAGGCGGATCTTGCCCGACGAAAGAGCCTGCGGTCCATGCCGGGCGTCCAATCGATTCGGCCGGTGTACCGGTTCGCCGGCTCCCGGTCGCCCATGCTGTCGTCCGGGAACATAGTGGTTCAACTGCAGGCGTCGTTGACCGCGGCCCAGCGCACCCGGTTTTTCGATGAGTACAAGGTGGCACTGGTCAATGTGCTGGACGGAGAGAACGGCATCTATACCGTGCGCCCCAAAGGCGGTGACGAAGCCGATGAAGTGCGCAGCGCCGCGGCAATGTATCTGGACGATCGCACCACGTTCGCACATCCGGACTTCATCGTTCGTGCGCAGACCAAGCAGATCCTGAGCCAGTTCAACGATGAGTTCTTCAACCAGCAGTGGCACCTGAACAACACCGGGCAGGGCGGTGGAACGATAGGCGCGGATATCAACATCGCCGATGCCTGGCGCATCACCTTCGGTGAGGACGTTCTGGTGGGCATCTTCGACGACTCGGTTGATGTGTCCCACGAGGACCTGAGCCCCAACTACATCTTCAGGGGCCATGACGCCGCCCTGGCGACGGAGACTCCTACGGCGCCTGATCCACGCAACATACTGGACAGACATGGGACGGCGGTGCTGGGTCTGGCGGTGGCTGACGCGAATGATTCCGGTGTCGTAGGTGTTGCGCCTTCGGCGCAGTTCACCGCCTCGCGCGGTCTTAATGACGTGGTCACCCTCGGCCAATTCGCCAGCGCATTTGTCTTCGCCCGGCAGCAGAACGTGGCGGTGCACGTCAATAGCTGGGGATTGGTCGGGGTCAAGAACTCCCAGGCGGACGTTCTGGTATCGACCATTCAATCCGCGTTCAAGGATGGCCGTGACAACCTGGGTATGGTGATCGTCTTCGCTTCCGGCAATGAGGCCGCTCTGCTCGGTTTCGATGATGACCTTTCGACCTTGCCGGAAGTGATCGGCGTGGGCGCTTCCAATGCAAATGACGTGCTGGCCTCGTACAGCAACTTCGGTCTGGATATTGATGTCTTGGCGCCCAGTGGGGATGACTTCTTGCCTGGTATCGTGACGACGGATAACACTGACGAAGCGGGTTTCGTCAGTCCCGGGTTCAATGATGGTGGGCAGTTCGATGACGGTTTCGGGATCAGGCCTGACCTGCCCGACCCCAACTATACCGAGCATTTCAGCGGGACCTCGGCGTCCTGCCCCATCGCGGCGGGGACGGCGGCCTTGATCGTCAGCGTTAATCAGGGGCTGACCGCCAGCCAGGTACGCACCATTCTGGAACAAACCAGCGAACCGATCGAACCGGCCAACGCCGGCTATCATCCCATCACCGAGCGAAGCGTGACACATGGATACGGGCGGATCAACGCCGGCGCGGCGGTGACCGCGGCGCTGGAGTCGCGCGACAACGGGGGATTCGCCTGGCCGGACCGCTTGCGCAGCGTGCGCATCACCAGCACCACCTTGAGTTGGACGCTGGGTGACGATATCCGCGAGATCGATGCGGATGACAACCCGGATACGCCGCCGGAGAGAGTAGGCGAGGTCACCACGGGAACGTTGGTGGTTGAAAGTGCCACGCCGTTCGGTGCCACCAACGCGTTTGTGCCCGCGGACGGCGTGAGCTACTCGGTGGGCCAGCAAGTGGTTGCGGGCATAGAGGCGGTGCACAACAGCCCGGATACGGTGTTCGCCCTGCCGGGAGTGTCGGGCACGCGCTTCTATGCACTTTTTCCCGTAAATGCCATCGGTCGATACGGATTCGGCGTCACCATCGACACCAACGGCAATGTTGAGGGAATCGGCATATCGGCGGGTGATGATGACGGCGTGTCGACCGGACCGGAGTCTACGTCGCTACCCCGGGTGTCGATCAATGTTTCGCCTTTGTCCGGGACGTCCCCACTTGACGTCCAGTTCCGGGGTAATGCCCTGAGCGATAACCCGGTTGAGTCGACGCTCTGGGATTTCGACGACGGGGAGAATTCCACACGGGCCAGCACAACGCACCGCTACGTCGTGGCTGGCGCTGAAACGCAGCGCTTTTTCCCGGTGTTTTCGGTTACTGATGAGTTCGGAAACGTGGGCAGCCGGTCGGTGGCGATTGACGTGACGGGCGAGGCCAGTGTGGGCGGGCCGGTGAGCGGTGACATACGCATCCGGGTGAGGTTGCCGGGGTCGGTGGGTTCCGACGTGGACTCGGGTGAGTCTCCCTTCAGCGTGGACCTGAGCATCACGGGAACCCCAGCCGGTGACATTGACAGCATTTTCTGGGACCTGGGTGACGGGGCCACGGCCGAGACCATCTCGGTGCCACACATCTATGTAAACAACTCTGACTCGCCGCGGACGTTGCCGATATCAGTCGAGGTGCAATCCGTATCAACCGGCGGACTACTCGTCAAGCAGATCGCGACGCGATTCATCACTGTCGAACCGAACCCCAACCCACCGGCGGACGGCGGCGAGGACGGCGACAATGGAAACGGTGACGGCGCCGACGGGGCTGGCGCTACTTCCGGTGCGGGCCAAACGGATTTGTGCGGGGCTGGTTTGGCCATGGTGTTCGCCGGCATGATTCTCCTGACGCTTGTAAAGCGGCGGGTTTTCTGAGAAGTTGTCTGCCATGTATCAGAGGTTCAGCCCACGCGTTGATGCGGTCGTCAAGCGAGCGCGTGCCATCGCCCGTGATGGTGATCAGGAATACCTGGGGACCGAGCATGTGCTTCTTGCGATTCTGCAGGAAGGTACCGGCGTGGGGGCCAAGCTGCTGAACGCGGCGGGCATTGATGAGTATCGCCTGAAGGCGGAGATCGACAAACTGGTCAAGAAGAGCATGGAAGAGACCTGGGTGTTCGGAAATCTGCCGGGCTCGCCGCACCTCAAGAGCACGGTGGCCCATGCGGTCAATCTTGCCCAACAACTGGAAGCAAAGGAGGTCTGCACCGAACACCTGGTGCTGGCCATGCTGAAGGAGAAGGGGAGCGTGGCGGAATTGGCCCTGCGCAGTTTCGGCATGTCGTATGACACGGCCAGAGACAAAGTCACCGAGATATGAGCCGGGGGGCAACACATGACCGCTTCGAGGCCGCTGCTTGCCGCAGACCTGCACGAGATCGGTACGCGGCTGGTTGATTTGCTCAACCAGACCGGGTTCTTGTATCGTTTTCCCGACTTCGCCGGCGTCACCCTGGCGTGCATCGCCCAGCACATCGAGCCCACCGAAGCGCTGCTGACCGCCTGCAAGGGCGCCCGCGTCAGGCTCGGCCGATCACAATCGAGCGACGGCTACAACGTTGGAGGTGTGACCCGAGACGACCCGCTGGAGGCCGCCTTTCAATACGCACTCTCGGGGTATCGCACCTTCGCCCGCCACCTCAAAGCCGTCGTAGCGGACGACGCCGACATGGCCGCGGGCGACCGGCAGGCCCTGATCGAAGCCCTGCCCGGGCACCAACCCGGCGACCCCCGGCAGATCCTGCATATCAAGGAACTTATCGAAGCCCGCAGCCCGGCGGTCATCGAGCGCGCTGCAAGCGACTTTGAGCCAATGGCCGAAGCCGACTGGCAGGGTTTTCGAATGGTACTTTTCTTCTTCCTCATCGAGCTGGAGCGGTGCCGGATTGGGGATTGATGATTGGGGATTGCGGATTGACGATTTCCGCAATCCCCAATCTTCAATCGTCAATCGTCAATCGACAATCGACAATCGGTGGAAGGGGTGGGGCACCCGCGAGGGATTGCAACTCAGTGCGGCACCGCCGGACGAGGGGGCATGGGCGATACAGGACTCGAACCTGTGACCTCACGGGTGTGATCCGTGCGCTCTAGCCAACTGAGCTAATCGCCCGCATTCGCCTCGGCCGTGTGAACAAGGCGAGACGTCCGTATCTTACCCCGATTCCCGGGCCAGGCAAGCACCTATCAGGCTTGCAATTCCGGCGTGATCGGCTATCCTGCAGCCAGGCACAGTGTGATAGGGTAAGCGTTCAGCCGTCAGCTTTCAGCGATCCGCTATCAGCTTAGTGCTGGCCAGTGACCGCTGATTTGAAGCGGCGGTGATCAGCGACGGGGCCGATTCTGGGGGCTGGCTGACTGTTGAAAGCTGACCGCTTACGTGATAGTACAACTTGCGTTTTGAGGTCTCGCCCTCATGCAAAAACCCAAGCGCGGCAAGGCGTTGCTCGAGTTGATTCACCAGCAGGATGCCTCATATCTGCGCACTCCCGGATGGTGGAGAAGCCCGGACGCTTCAGCAGGTCAACCTGAGGCTGCGCCGGCGAGCCACTCAACGCGTGCCTCCGCCGCCGTGGAGCCATTGCTGTCGGACGTCGCGCCGCGGCGCTTGGTGTCCCTTCACGGCAAGCATGTAGTTTTTTCGCTATCCAGCACGTCGGCAGCGGCGGCGGTTTTTGTCCTTATGTTGCTCGTAGGACTGAGCTTCTTGGTCGGGCGTCGCACCGGTGTGCAGCGCGGGCTCGCAGATGGATTCCGGCGCGGGGCTGATTCGGTTCGGGCCAGTGCTGTTGGAGAGATTGAAGCGGCTCGCAATGCGGCCCCCAATCGTGACATCTTCGTCGGCCTGGGATCAAGCCCGCTGAAAGCGGCAGCTACCGGGGATAAGCCCACGGATTCCGTCGAGGCGGCATCCGGGACAGACTATTCTGCGCGAAGGTCGGCGCGGGCTGAAGGCCGCGGTTCTGCATGGGTCACGGGCCACACTTATATCGTCGTGCAGGAGTTCAAAGCCGGCGACCAGGTTGACGCCGCCGCCGCCCGGTTGTTCCTTCGCGACCACGGGATCGAAACGGATATCCTTGAATCTCGCGGCACTTACAAGTATCGTCTGCTGACTCTCAAGGGGTTCAACCGTGAGGACCCGGATCAACGGAAGTGGTGTGACCAATACCACGCGAAAATCAAGGAGCTCGGCAGGTTGTTCGTCAAGGCCGGCGGCCGTTACGATCTGCAAGGTTATCAGAAGACACTGACCGGCGCCGGCTGGTAGGTATACGTAGCAGACCCCGCGCTGGCGCTTGGGGCTCGGATAGATGTCGTAGTAGGGAGTGAATATCAATGTCCAGAGACAAGTCGCTCAAGGGCGGCTCGGCGCTGACCCGCCATCGCAACGTGCTGACGCGGAACGAGCGCATCGAAAAGCTCAAGGAGGACGGCCGATGGACCGAAGATTCGGGCCCGTTCGGCCTGCCTAAGGTGGCCCATCGCAAGGCGTCCGTCGGAACGAAGACCAAAAAGGCCGCCAAGACCGAAGAGACTGAGGCCGCCCCCGCTGCCGAGGGCGACAAGGCTGCCTCGTAACGGGGAACTACGGATGCGGCATCGTTGGTGGACATGAGCGGAGAGAAGTTCCTCGCCGAGAGGATCACGACAATCGGCTCCTCGGGCATTCGCAAGGTCTTCGACCTGGCGGCCTCCATGAAAAACCCCATCGATTTGTCGATGGGCCAGCCCGATTTCGCGGTCCCTGAACCAGTCAAGCAGGCAGCCATAGACGCAATCCGTGATGACCACAATGGCTACACGGTCACGCACGGTTTGCCGGCGTTGCGCGAGCGAATCGCCCGCGAGCTTGGGGACAAGCGTCAGTGGTCGCCGGAGGTGATCGTGACCTGCGGTGTGTCGGGCGGCCTGGTGCTGGCCCTGACCGCCTGCCTGAACCCGCAAGACGAGGTGATCTTCGCCGATCCTTATTTTGTCTCGTACAAATACCTTGTGAACCTCTCCGGCGGCAGGGCCGTTCCCGTCGACATCTACGGCGATTTCCGCCTGGACCGCGATGCCTTCGCGGCTGCCATCACTCCCCGAACCAAGATGATCCTGCTGAATTCGCCGGCCAACCCCACCGGCGTGGTGCATACCGCCGATGAGATCCGACCTATCGCGGAGTTGGCCCGGGAGCATGATCTGCTGTTGGTCACTGACGAGATTTATGAAATGCTCAGTTACGACGGCGCGGCGGCCAGCCCGGTCTCTTTCGCCCCGGAGCGTACCCTGTTGCTGGGCGGATTCGGCAAGAGCTATGGCATGACCGGCTGGCGGATGGGTTACGCCGCCGGTCCTTCCGCAGTCATCCGGGAGATGGCCAAGCTCCAGCAGTTCACTTTCGTCTGCGCCCCGCACATGGCCCAGATCGCCTGCATTGTGGCAATGGACACCGACATGTCGGAGCAGGTCGGTGTTTACCGTCGCAAGCGCGACCTGGCCGTCAGCGAGTTGGAAAGCAGCTTTGAGTTTGCCACACCCTCCGGAGGCTTCTACGTTTTCTGCAAAGCACCGGCCGGTTATGCCTCCGGGACCGCTTTCGTTGAGGAGGCCATTCGCAACAACGTTCTCGTCGTGCCCGGCAGCGCATTCAGCGGCAAGGACACGCACTTTCGCATCAGCTACGCCGTGCCCGATGAACGCCTCAAGCGCGGATGCGAGATTCTCCGCAACTTAGCCCGCTGATCGGGAATTCGCCGGCGGACGGCGAGGCCCCCACCTCGTTTCGAGGGCGGGTGGCCCACCTCGTTTCGAAGTGGGGGACACGATGATCCACGCGCTAACGTTGGACGTTGTCGTATCATCCAGCCCCCACCTTCAGAGAAGGTGGGGCACCAGCGCAGAATACTCATCCACTCCCTCCGCGCCCCATCGCGATTGCCAGGGGTCTGGTGTTGCGGGCTTGATGACGATTCCGGCTACCTCTGAGGAGCGAGAGCGTCATGGGGCTGCGGATGTGCCAGATCCACGAGGGCCTTTCGCCTGCACGGGGGCTGAAGAGTCCCAATCGGTGCAAGTGGCCGCGACTAAATCGACAAATCCTGAAAGGGCGGGGCCGCCGCGTTGTCGCAAATGCTTTTTGACCTGGTTTCGCTGGAGCGGTAGTATCTGGTAGGTCGACATCCCAGACTGAGAGGCTCAGCCGATCATCGACCTGTGCAACCATGGAGCACGCAAGCATGTCTCAGCAACTGGCGGTATTCGGATTACCCGGAGGTTTGGAGTGGATCTTCATCGGGCTGGTGGCCCTGCTCGTTTTCGGCCGACGGTTGCCAGACGTTGCCCGGTCAGTGGGCAAGAGCATCGTCGAGTTCAAGAGGGGCCTGCGCGACGCCAAGAGCGAGATGGACCTTTCCGGCGTGCAGGAACCAGACTCGCTACTCGGCAACACCCAGCGCCCCGGCTTGGAGGCCAAGACCGGGACAAGTTCGGCGACAGATTCGACACCGCCACAGGTGGCAACGGATCAGACCGCCGAAACCAAGTCCGAGTGAACCAGATATTCAAGGTTCATCCGGGATTTCCGCCGGTGGCTATTCCTCGCAGATTCACCGATCAGGGGCCGTTTGCTCGATGTCCTGACCGGCTTCAGCCGGTCCCTGTTTGCCACCGGCTTCAGCCAGCGATTTTCAGTGGGCTGTTTATTTTACCTGTCGCCGTCTGGGTGGCCCACCTCCTCTGGAGGTGGGGGAGGCGATGATCGTCGCGGATAGCATCACCATTTTTGTAGGGTCCGCTGTGTGGACCAAATGGGCTGGAAAACCGAGCGTATGTCATCTTCTCCCCCATGTCCAAAGGACATGGGCCACCCAGCCTTCTCTCGCGCCACACGTCATTCGTCCGGCGTGTCATCGATCCGGTAGCACTTGGTCAACGCCTCGTCGAAGGCAAAGACGTCTTTGAAATCGCTGGCCGAATCGTGCGGCTCCTTCTGCATGAAGCCGTGCTCAACCAGGGCAAAGACGATACGCCCGAAATCCCCGGTGCACTTGACGTTCCAGTGCCGCAGGACGACGTCAGCCAGATTGCCCCAGCGGCGCATGGCAAAGTCGCGTAACGCCCAGCAGAGGTCGTGCCCGCTGACGTTGCGGTTCAGGCCGTCGATGCCTCCGGCGTTCTTGATCGCAGCGGCCACCTCCGCATCGAGCGAGCCGTCCTCCAGTCGCTCCATGACCTCAGCCAGATCGATCGACTGTTCCGACATGTACCGGGCAATGACCAGTTGAGGAGGTGTCATGGGACCATGGATCGACTGCGCGGCGTACTCCAGCCCGTCGCGGACGAAATGGTAGGCGCCTTCGGAATACTTGTTCACCTCCCGTGCGACGTCAGCCAACGATGCCGGATTGTCTGTCGATTTCGTGCTCAACGTTCACATGGCTCCGTCTGCTCGACGAGCATGCCTGGGAAACATCACTTATCCCGCGGTGGGAGGCGTGTCTCCGCTGCCGGAGGGGCCGGTCCCCCTGCGACGAGTTCGGCTGCGCCGCCGCCTGCGCCGCTTCGGGGCGGTGGATTCCTGCGGTGCGGAACCGCGTGTAGCCTTGGCGGCCGCGGGCCCCGACGCCCGCGCTTCTTGCGACCCTGCCATTCTGTTTGTCGGTTCGGAACGGGAAGGCTCTTGACTTTTTGACGTCGCCCGTCGCCGTGACGCCCCTTTTCGCGCGGTCGATCTCGCCTGGCGCGGCGGGGCGGGCTCCGGCTTGGGCGGAAACCGCTGCACATCGCGCTCCAACACGTCTTCCACGACGACGGTAACCATGCCGCCTTCATCGGCCAGGTCGATCTGCACCAACTGCGTCAGGACTTGACGCTTGGTGACTGTGCCGTACCCGCTAACGGTGCGGATCTTCTCGCCTTTCTTGGGAAGCCGCGCGTCCATCGACTCGTATGATTCGTGCTCGTAGCGCAAACAGCACTTGAGCCGTCCACAACGCCCCGAGACCTTAGTCGGGTCCAGAGTGGCCCGCTGCAACTTGGCCATACGCATGGAGATCGGCTTGAGCGTCTTGAGAAAGACCTTGCAGCAGATCTCGCGCCCGCACGTCTCGAAGTCAGCTAGCAGGCGGGCTTCGTCCCGGGCACCGACCTGGTGCATCTGGATGCGGGTTTGGAATTCCCGCGACAGCTCCTTGACCAGGTTGCGGAAGTCCACGCGCCCTTCGGAGGTGAAATAAAAGATGGCCCGTTCACCGCCGAGCAGGAACTCGCACTCGACGATCTTCATCCTGCGGGCCCCGAGGCAGTCGTCGGCCCTGCTCTGAGCGCTGCTTCGCATCCGGCGGGCACTTTCGCGGAGCCGCAAGTTCTCAGCCAGGTCATCGGCGCTGGCCTCTCGGAGGATGCGGCCGCTCTCCAGCAGGTAGCTGTCGCTGCCGCTGTTTTCGATATAGGTCTTGATCTGCTCGCGGGATACGTGCTTGTCGCAACCGTTGCAACTGAGTGACACCTGCTCGCCGATTTCTATGCCTCGCCTGGTCTGGATGACCGTCTTGGCTCCGCAGGTGAACTTCAAGTGCGCTGGATAGCTGAACTCGCCGATGTGCCGCATGAAGCCGTAGCGGACCGCGGTGGTATTGTAGACTTTCTCCAGACCGTTGCCACACCTGGGCTGGTCGCCGCCGTCGGCCTGGCACCCGCTGTGCGCGCCGTCGGCGGCTTCAGGCGGGTCATTCTCGTAGAGGGGCAGTGAGACCATGTTCAAGCAGCTATCAGTTATCAGCTATCAGCTGCGCAACACTGCCAACTGATAACTCGTGTTCTATGGAGACAGCGGTCAGGCCGATGCAGCCACACCATTCAGTGCGGCGGTGAGTTCCTGCTTGGGACGCAGCCCGACGAACTTCTCTTTGACCTCGCCAGCCGTGAAGAGGATCAAGCTGGGTATAGCGCTGACGCTGTACTTGGTCGCGGTCTCCCGGTTGGAATCGGTATCGAGTTTGCCAACTTTGACCTTGCCGGCGTATTCGTCAGCGAGTTCATCGATCACCGGGGCCAGGGCCTTGCATGGGCCGCACCACTCCGCCCAAAAGTCCACCAGCACCGGTATCTCCGACTTGAGAACCTCGTCCACAAAGTTGTCGTCAGTAAATTCAAGCGTATTGGCTCCAGCCATGACAGCTCCTTTGTTGGGAGTAACGGAAATCAACACCCAAATCCTAAACGAGTTTAGCCCAAACGTCAACTCGCGGCGACGCCGGAAGCCCACGGATTCGAATCCGTGGGTTTAGCGGCCTCTGTGCGGGGTCGGGATTTCCAGCGGCGGTGGAGCCAGAGGTACTGCTCGGGGGCCTGGCGGACGAAGGACTCGATGGCCGTGGTGTACTCCTGGGTAATCCAGCGGACCGGGTCGTCGCGCTCGCGCCATTCCTCCGGGCGAATGATGCGCGGAATGCGGGCCTCGTACTGGAACCGATCTCCCAAGCGACGGGCGAAACCCACCAGGATGGGGACTTCGTATTGCATGGCCAGCAGGGCGATCGATTTATAGGTGGAGGCTTTGCGGCCGAAAAAGTCCACGAAGATGCCCTTTCGGCCGGCGTCCTGATCGGCGACGAAGCCGATGGTGCCACCGTGTCTCAGCACCTTTTCCGCTTCGTTGGTGACCCCGGCCTTGTTCAGGAGACGGAGCCCGCGGCGGGCCCGGGTACGCACCATGTAGTCGTTGAGAAATTTATTGTCCAGCGGCCTCATGACCGCGACGGTCTCGAAGCCGATGTTGGCCAGCACATAGGCGGTGAGCTCGAAGTTCCCGTAGTGGCCCGTCAGCAGGATGGCCCCTCCCCCGTCAAGCAGCAGATCCAGGGGTTCTTGCATGTCCACCGGCTCGATGTAGCGCGCCCAGGTCCATTCGTTCAGACGGCGGAACGCACAAAGGAACTCGACAACGAACATCGACCAATGCTGGAAACAGCGATGGACCATCGCTTGGATCTGCGTTTCACTGAACTCCGATGGGTACGCGTCACGCAGATGCTGGGCGGCCCGCTCACGGTAACGGTGGCCAAACCGCCAGAACATGGTACCGAAAAGGCGTGCCGTGCGCAGATTCAGGTCGATCGGAAACATCTGCAGCACTAAGCCCGCGAGCCGCAGCCCGATGTATTGCAGGTAGGCGATGGGACCGGTCCGCACTTTCATGACCTTAGCAGATTCTAACGGCGGATCGTCAATGGTCGAGGTTGAAGGCTGAAGGCTGAAGGCTGAAGGTGTCGTGAATTCGAACCTTTAACCTTGTAACCTTTAACCGTCGAACCTTCAGTCGGGTGGCCCATGTCCTTTGGACATGGGGGACGCGATGATATACGCTCAGGTGAACGGCCTGACGATCATCGGTTTCCCCACCTCCAGAGGAGGTGGGCCACCCGACGAGTCTGCATCCTTCAACTTCGTCCGAACCCACCGCCCTTTTCGCGAGGCGCGAAGTATCAAGAAGTTCCTTGAGCGCGGAACGTGGCGTAAGTTTCTGGTGAGAAAGAGACTGCGCGCCTCGGCGCTGCATAGAAGGCCCTGTTAACAAAGATTCTCCTTGACCGAAAACTATGCCCGTGGTATAGTGTAATCGTAATAAGAAAGTGGGCGGAGGCGCGAATGAGTGAGTGATAGAGCGATGTGCTCGGCGCGTTAGGCTTCATTGCTCATTGCTCATTGCTCATTGCTCATTGACTTCGTCGGCGAGTGTGGCGGCCTTTATTTGAGGCAGGGGCCGGAAAGACCGCTGCATCTCACCGAAGTCCTCCGTTCTGTTGACGGTGCACACGTAGGGATAATACAGGCTGTACCCACATCGCGGGCGCGGTGCACGAACAGGATCGTGGTTCACGAACAAGTTCGCGCTACCTCCCGCAGAGGGTGCGCAAGTTGGAAGTCCGCGTACGGAAAAGTGTCCGTGCCGACCCGTCACCGACGAGTCTGCACGGTCTTGCGTAGAGTGTTTGCGCGCTAGGTGTCGAATTGGCTGCGCAATGGGCACAGGTTCATATTCTAAGTGGAATGACGTATGGGCATGTTTCTTCAAGAACAATCTGTGCGCTTGGCGCCCGGTTATCGTTTACCTACATGGGTAATGGCCGATGAACTCAGTCCCCCGCGGTGAACGCGAGTTGGAAGAGACCGAAGTCGTGGAAATCTACGTCATCATCCTGGTCCATGTCAGCCCACCGGCAGCCGGGGCCGGCGTCTACTCCCGGTCCGCTGCCAGCGACGCACTCGTGAAAGAAATAGAAGTCGGAAAGATCAACCGTACCACTGCTGTCAAGGTCACCAGAGCCCGGAACGGCGATGCGTCCAAATCGCAAGTAATCAAGCCTGCTGACGCTGCTCAGGTTCCACGCGCTCGCAAGCCACGTTATCCGGGGGGTGAACGACGGGTACGCTGCCTCAGGAATTCCGCTATCGATCGCGGTTCGGTCAATGAACCACGTGTAGAATTTTGCACCGCGAAGCTCCAATCGATATGTATGTGGGACGCCGGGTTCGATGTTCACGAACAGGATAGGGAGCAGTACATCGCGCAAGAGCTTTGCTTGGTCTCGCGCGATGGTCCAGTTATACCTAACTGGTCCGAAACTACCCGCAGCAAGCGCGAACGGGGCTTGACCAACGAACTCCGATGCGTCACCATCCGTTTCAAGACGGAACTCGATAAAAAAATCGGGTCCTTCAAAACCGGAAATCGATTTCCTGTAGCCATCTTGGTCCCCACCGGGAGGTCCCCCGCAATCAACTTCCACTTCTTGAACGAGTACTCCGGCTTCGATGGTTCGAGTCGGCATGCAAAACGAAATGCGCTCCCACGAAGCGTCCTCAATCTCCGGAAAGGAGTTGCCCTCGTATGAAACCACCTGCCCGCGCGCGAAGCCCCCCAGAACCGCAGTCAGAGCGAGATGTCCCCAAAAACGCATAGTCTTACTCGAGGCGATGCTACGCCAACCCTGCCCATGTGGCGGGCACTGAGCTTATGTTAACATCTACTGGATTCTAATGCTAGCAGGAAGGAAGTTCTTTCATGAAGACCGAAACGCTTGATAAATGCAAAAACGTAGCCGTAGTTATTGTCGCGGTGCTGCTGCAGCAAATCTCACACACAGCGATAGGGGCCGAGCAATGCCCGACAAACTCGTCGGGGCCAGATATTTGCGTGGACTGGGATGGTGTAGGAGATCCACTCTTGGACATTCACTTCGCCGTCGACTACGGGACGGATCCATCCAACCCCTCGGTTACACTCTTCGCCGGCGCGGTCTGGAATGTTCGCTCGGAGAACGCCGACAGCACGCCCGGTAACATCGGTGCTATCAAGATCGATGCGACGGTCCTGACGGACGATTTCACCCTGACCATCGCCAATGGGGCGAATCCCGGAGCCGCGAACGTCGGTTCACTGGTGCTTGATGATACGAACCCGAACTGGACGGGTTTCTCCTCGATCAGCGGGGGGCGGATCACCGGGTCGATGGCCGGAAATCTCACGGTTGTCCAGGACTCCGGCGGGGCCGGCGGGGAATGCTCTTTCGCGATCGACGGGAATGTGGGAGGGAACATTACGATACCGACGATCCCCTACCTAGGGATAGTCGTTATCGGCGGAGATCTTTCGGGCAACGTCACGGTGTCCAATAAGATCGACGGTGGAACCTTGCGAGTCGAAGGCAAGGTCGATGTGGTCACTATCCGGATCAACGACATGACCGCAGCCGGCAGTTTGTTGTTCAACATGGGAGGAGTTCTCGGGGAGCTCACCTTTGCCGCTGATCTGGTCTTGGAGAACGGGGTGTCAGGATTTGTCTTTATAAACGGGACGATGCAGGACCAAGCATCGGTCGATTTGAATGGGAAAGACGTTACTGGAAGTTTGGATATCGCCGGGGGGACTGGAAGCATCATCAACGGTGGAAAGGTAGGCGGTTCCGTCTTTGTGGCCCTGGACGACTCTATGGCTCAGGACCCCAACAGCTTCTCGGGGACGGCTACATTCGCCAGTGTAGCTGCTGGCGGAGTGGTCCGAACCGAAGCCGCGAATGTGGACGGGACGATCCACATTACCGGTGACATGAGCGGGACGGTCGCGGTGACCTTTGGAGTGACCGAGGCCTCAGGTCACCTGCTCCCAGGCGGAAAGATCTGGGTCGAAGGGCACGCTCCCGGGTGGATCTACGTTAGCAGAGATGCGCAGGGCGATATCCAGATTGACCAAGACGTTACTGGAACTGGAAGGATCGAGATCGGGGAAGACCTCACCGGTCAGATTCACGTGATTGGCAACGTCGCCAATGGTACCCGCGGGGATATCCAGATCCACGGGAACCTCGGGGGACGTATCGACGTCGATGGGTTCGTGTACGGGGATATCGCCGTTTCGGGAGACGTGACGAGCACGGGGCGTATCGATCTAGGGGCGGACCTCTTCATCGGGACAGCCACCTTCGGCGCCCTGGAGACCGGGGGGCTCATATCGATCCAGGACAATGCAGACCTGCGCGGCACGGTCACGGTGACCGGGGCCTGCAATGGACAAATTACAGTGGGGCAGGAAACTTTCGGAGGTGGCCATCTCGGAGACGGAACAAACCCCGCAGAAATCAGTGTTGGCAGTCTGGGGCAAGGGGGGGTCATTGAAATCTGGGGTGATGTGAAGAACCTGGCGGCTATCAATGTCCTGGCCGATTGCGACAACCGCATCGCCATTCACGGGCAGGTTCTCGTTGGCGCAAGAATAGATATTGACGGGGCGCTGACCGGGGAAATCGAGCACTACGGTGACCTCGAGGGGACTATCCTCATCGGCGGGGCGGTGGGCCAGGCGGGTCTGATCAAGCTGAATACCGGGTTGGCGGGGACCGGGCTGGTGGACTTGTCCGGGTTGCTGAGCGGACGACTGCTCATCGGAGACGGGACAGCCTACGGTTCCCTGATCCATCTGAAGGGCGGATTGGATTCACTCGGAGCGGTTACCATCAACGCC
>JAZGDL010000410.1:0-8464 GCA_036477795.1 Phycisphaerae bacterium | reverse complement strand
GCGTCGGGCTGGATGAGGAAGCGCTGGCGGCATTTCTTGCAGGTGGCGTGGTGGCCCACACGCTGGTGGTCAACCCGGTATTTCTGGGCGCACGTCGGACAGACAATAATCATGTCACCAGCCATGGTGCCAGGCCTCCCTTGGTGCTCGTGCAGGCGGAAATGAGCACAACACACCATCCGTCCATTTGCGCTCCTCCCCCTTATCTAATGATACTGACCGGACCAAAAGGGGTCAACGGAATTGACGATTGGGGATTGGGGATTGGGGATTGCGGACCCCCTTCGTGCCTTCGTGCCTACGTGCCTTCGTGCCTTCGTGCCTTTCTTCCCCCAACCTTTGCCAAGAACCCGGTTGGGCTCTACAATCCGAACCATGATCATAACCATTGACGGTCCCGCGGGGAGCGGTAAGTCCACGGCGGCACGGCGGCTGGCCCAGCGGCTGGACATCTCCTATCTTAATACCGGGGCGATGTATCGCGCGGTTGCTTATCAGGCCCTTGAAGAAGCGGTGCGCTGCGACGACTCCGATGCCCTGACCGAGCTGACCCGACGGCTGGTCCTGGACTTGGATTTCGGACCAAACGGCACCCGCGTCCTGGTCAACGGGCGGGACGTCAGCGAGGCCATCCGGTCGCTGAAGGTGAGCCGGGCTACTTCATCCATCGCCTCCGTGCAGCCGCTGCGTGACCTGCTGGTGGAGCGGCAGCGTGACATAGGTATGTCACTAGGTTCGTTCGTCAGCGAAGGACGCGATCAGGGCAGCGTGGTTTTCCCCGATGCCGACGTCAAATTCGTTATGGAGGCGACCCCGGAGCGGCGGGCCTGGAGACGGTTCGACGACACCAGCGCCGTCGACGAGACCGTGACCTACGACGAGGTGCTGGCCCACGTGACCCAACGGGACGCCGTCGATGCCGTCCAGTGGGAGCCGCTGCTCAAGCCCGGGGCTGCGATTCTGATCGACACCACCGAGCTGACCATTGAAGAGGTCACCCAGGAGCTGGAAGGGCACGTCCGCCGGCTGATGAACGATCCCTGCAACCTGCCCCTCCAGCGGTAGCCGGGAGGCCCGTAAAGCACGTCATAGTCAGTACTTGCGTATGTGGGACCGGCTTTCCAGCCGGTCGTTTGACCGGCTGGAAAGCCGGTCCCACATAATCAATAGTTGCGTATCCATACGTCATCGCCCTGCTGGGGATTGACCAGCGTGTAGTGGCCGCGAAGCCAGGCTCCCAGATCCCGGAAAGTGACCTTGGCCTTTTCGTCCGGCTGCTCCATGTTGCGCACGTCGGCGCGTGAGGCGATGATGGCTTTGGGCGGAGCGGCCTTGAGGTCACCGATGACCTCGTCGACAAAGGGCTGCGATCGCTCCTGCCACTGATCGATCATTGTCTCGAGAATGTAGGGATGGGCCAGCGGCCGGTTGGTACGCCAGAACACCCACGGCTGATAGCGGATGCTGAAAAGTGTGTCTTGGGGATCGGTGTGTTCCAGGATGGCGTCGACGGTCAGTCCCCAGCGGTCCACGTAGCGATCATCGAAGCGCCGGTTGTAAGCAGCCATTGCGCTGTGCACCTGCAATCGGGCGACCGGCACCGACATGTGGATGAACCAGAGTACGGCGAGTATGACGTAGAAGCGCGGCGCGCGCGATTCGTCGTCTCGCCGCATGAGCAGCCAGACGCCGTGCGTGGCTAGCATGAGCAGGGGGGGCAGGGCGATGCCGTAATAGTGATAGGCCCGGTGCGGCCCGATAAGGGCCAGATAGGTCGCGATCGGCAACCAGGCTACCAGCAGCACGAAGATAGCCAGCGGACCAGCGACGGGTGCCGATTGACGATTGACGATTGACGATTGGGGATTGGGGATTGGGGATTGCGGATTCTTGACGCGCGTTACCAGACCGTGAATGACGGCGGCCGCCGCCAGAATCAAGGGCAGAGCCAACACCTCTTCGTGGTCACGCCAACCATATAACTGCGGGGCGATGCGGGACTGCTTGGACTCGGTGACGTAGCCCAGATTGGAAACCACCGCGCCGTGCCAGGCGGCACCCGGATCGCTGGTCCACCACAGTAAACCGATCACCGCCAGAAGCGCGACGACGGCTCCGGCTGCCATCGGCCGAAACACTCCGACGACTTCCGCGAAACTGCGGCGCCTTGTAACCAGCAGGTATAACTGATGGACAACGATGGCGGCGGGAACGGCGAAGACTGTCTGACGGAAACAGATAGCGCCGACGGCGCTGGCGCCGCCCAGGAACAGATGCAGCGGTGCGGATCGCCCGCGGTCGAACGCCCGGCAGTAGAGCAAGAGAGTGAGCAGTTCAAAGAAGACGTAGAAGGTGCTGGGGCGGTTGGAGCCGACGTGGTAGTAGTAGAGGTTTATATAGAGGGCAGCCAAGACCGTGCCCACGGCGGCGACGTTGAGGCTGTAGAGCCGGCGGGCGGTCAGGAAGAAGAGGGTGGCGGAGCCCAGAGTAGCCAACGAGCAGACCACCACGATACCGGCGTAGTAGCCCTGGGCCAGCCATAATCCGGCGGCGTCAATCCAGAAGATGCCCGGAGGCTTGTTGTCCCAAAGATCGACGTAGAGCTGCTGCCCGGCGACCATCCGCTTGCCATAGTAGGCGAACAGCACCGAGTCGATATCGTCGACGCGGCACAGGGCTGCGAACTGTGCGACAGCCAGAATGGGCACGCAAGCCAGGACGGTGGCAAGGATGACGACGTAAGGAGGCGTGCGGGATTGACGATTGGGGATTGCGGATTGGGGATTGGGGATTGACGATTGACGATTGACGATTGACGATTGATCGTCGACCACCTCCCCCTTCGTGCCTTCGTGCCTTCGTGCCTTCGTGCCTTTACCCCTTCATGCCTTCACCCCTCCCCCTACGGTTGTTTCCTGCGGCATCGTCAAGACGATGGTAGTCGAGGTGTAGGTATCTGCTCAATACGCTCGTGTCAAATGCATACCGGGATAGTAGTGCTTGAGGATCGCGCCGGCGCGGTGTCCGCGCAAGGCCATCTCCTGCATCCCCCACTGACACATGCCCATGCCGTGGCCGAACCCCCGGCCTTCGACGAACTCAAAATGCTCGCCGTCGTTCCTGATCTTGAAGCTGGTACTGCGCAGCGTTCGGCTGCCCATTGCCAGCCGAAAGTCCTCCGCGACCATGTTATGGTTCCGTCCGCTTGACCCTACCAGCCGCAAGACCTTCGGGCGCCCCCAATTGGTCCGTTTCACAACATCGATCGATTCAATCCGGCCAAGCTTGTTCAAATGCTGGTGGCGGGCCACCAACCTGCTGGTGACCTGGGACTTGGAAATGCGCACCGCTTTCCAGCGATACGCTCCCAGTGCGGCGACCCGCGAACACTTGCACGGAACGCTACCGGCCAACGGAGGAATGCTGGGCACATCCTGCCGGCAGTTGGCGACATCCTGTGTCATGCCGCCGCAGCAAGAGCTGTAATAGGTGCAGAAGATCTGTTCACCGTGCGGCGACGTCCACGTAGCAACGATTCCACGCGTGAAATCCACAGCCTCACGGGCACGTTGGGCGGCCCGGCCCACGCCCAAACCGGGATAGACCTGGGACGATTCGGTCGCGGAGACGTCGTAGGGCTTCTGCTCCCGCGAGGCCATCTGATACAGGGCATACGTACGAGCAGCCACGGCTTGAGCACGATACGCTTGGGTATGAAAGTGTCGATAAATCTCGCCCGGCAGTACACAAGCGACATATATTTCCACACCGACCAGGTTGATCACGCGAAGGCCGCCCGCAGCATTCACCGAAAAACGCAACGTGCCGGCATAGCGACGCGGCGACGACCAGCGGCCGGCCTCGCGACGTGACATTTCGATAGCGCCGAACCGTTCGGTCCCCAGCTCGAAGACACCCGCACCCAGCATGCGGTCGCCGAACCGGATGCCCCGCTGATCATCCACCGAAACCACGACCCACGAGCCGCCATCGCCCTCTATCAGCGTGCGTCCGCTCCGACTCTTCAACTGAAGCGGCCCCTCCACCCGTACCCGACATTGGCGGTCGCGGTCCGCCAAGAGCACACGCACATCGCGTACGGTGACCAGCGACTGCTCGCCCCCGCTTCCGGTGGCGCAGCTCATGGTCGTTTTCCGGCATCCCGCGCCGAAGACGACGACAAGTAAGCCCACGACCAGCCGCAGCAGTTTGTGCATTGGGCGCATATCAGTTGTCAGTTGACTGATAGCTGAAAGCTGATAGCTGACAGCTTCCCATCGGCGTCAGATGTTCTTGAAGCCCAGGCCCAGCTCAGCCAGCCGACGCTTGATTTCAGCAAGCGAGGTCATGCCGAAGTTCTTGATACTCAGCAGTTCCGATTCGGTGCGCTGGGTGAGCTCGGCGATGGTGTTGATGCCCAGACGCATGAGGCATTTGCGGGCCCGCACCGAGAGCTCCAGTTCCGCGACCGAACGATTCAGGATGCCCGCCTGCGCCGGATCCATCCCCGGCGGCAGGGAGAAGGAAGAGAGCTCCTGCTCAGATTCTTCCAGCAATTGGCCTATCCGTAATCCCTCCTGGGCCAGCATGGTCTCGATTTCGTGAAGGGATGTCTCGCCGAAATTCTTGTAGGAAAGCAGCTCCGCGGCGGTGGCCTTCAGAAGATCGCCCAGGGTGTGAATGTTCATCTGCTTGAGGCAATTGCGACTTCGGACGCTGAGTTCAAAGTCCGAGATGGGTCGTTCCAGGATGGCGCTCCGCTCCTCGCGCGAGCGCTCGCGCTCCTCGTCGTAGTACATGTCCAGCGAAGCGACCACGTCCCTGCGGAACAGCCGGGCCCGCTCATGGTTGGGATACTCGTCCAGAACACGCTGCAAGCAGGCCAGCGATTCTTCGTACCGACTATGATCCTCGTACAATACCGCCAGGTTCAGGAGGGCGTTCACGTGCGCCGGCGACCCTTCCGTCACCGTCTCGTACAGCTCGATGGCGGTCTCGTCGTCGCCGCGCAGATCGGCTAGATAGGCGAGCCGGAACGCAGCCTGCAGACAATCGGGCTCTTCCTTGAGAATCTGCTGGTAGGTCTGGGCCGCTTGGGCCCACTTCCCTTCGCGCTCCAGGATCATGGCGGTGTATAACTTTCTTTCGTTAGACCCCAGGGCGTCGGCCGGCGCCTCGCGCAGCGCGGTTTCCGCTTCTTCGACTTTCCCCGACTTGAGAAGCTTAACGATACGATCCGTCGTCGCTACCATAGTTTGTCGCCCATCATGCAAAACAAACCTCAAATACACACCCCGGACCATCGCCCGGATCACCATTTCCGTCCGCCCTCTCCACGGCGCCGAGCCCACCTCAATCAACCTGGGTCACGGATCGGCGGAATCTAACGCCTCTTCGTCCGACAGGCAAGTCAATCCTGCCTCAAGCTGCGCTGATATGAGAATCCCACCTCCCGCTGGTGCGAGAATCCTTTCTCGCACCCCCGTATTCGACACTGAAGCTCAGAGGGGATTATCGGTCCAGCGGGGAGGGGTGATTCAGCCTATCCGGGCGGCATCCTTCTGCAACCCTGCCGGCCGCAGCAGCTTGCCCAAACCCGTCAAGGCCCGGCGTGCATGGGCACATAGCAGCCATCCCGGATGCCGCGCCTCATAGGTATCGCCCATGTGCGTGCTGTTCGGCAGAAGAACGGCACTTACGTATCCCAGGCGCCTGGACCAGCCGTCGGTACACAGGACATCGACAAGCGTGTGCATCAGAGGCGCGTGGCAATCCCGCGGCGCCTGCCAGAGCGCCAAACGATCCTTCCAGGAGACCGCACTCTCCTTCAGACCGTCACGGAAGCCGGCGGGCACACAGCTTCCCAGCACCGCCTCTACACGCTTCAACGCGAAACCAGCCGCATAGGCAAGTCGACAATCCCGCAGCAGGTGCAGCGCCGCCGGCCAATCGATGACCTCGTGCCGCTCCGTCGCCAGCCGGTGGATGTCCACCAGCCACAGCAGTCGCTCCGCTCCATGAAACGCCGCGTGGCACAGGAGATGAACCAACATGTGCTCGTCGCGGGGTATAGCCACGACCGATTGGCCCAGCCCTACCCGCTTCGGAGATTCCCAGAACAAGCCGTCATCGACCATGCCGTCATAACGCATGGGCCGCCACGGCCGCACGTGCACGTCCAGCCGCACCGGGCCGCAACCCTGCCAGAGATACTCCGCTTCGTAATAGTAGAGTGGGTAGAAGTCGTCGCGCACCAGACCCCTGCCGCGCGCATACCCCAACCGGCGAAGCAGGCGATCGGTTCCTACTGCCGAATCCCGGCGAACCAGCAGGTCCACGTCGCACATCGGCCGCAGCCCGGCATCGTCGTAAAGGTCCAGGACCAACGCCCCCCCTTTGAGCACTATCAGGTCCACGCCCTCGCGGGCGAATTCTCCGCTAAGCCGCTCGATATGCCGCATGAGCAAGCGGTTGGTCGCCGCCACATGATCTTTCTCAACCGTAAGCTGACGCAATACGTCACCAGGCGCCCCGCAGCCGTAATCGGTCAGCCATCTGAGCAGCATTCCGCAGAGACCTTCGTCCCGAGCCCGGACCAGCAGATGCTCCCAACTTCTCAGGTCATCTTGTCGCGGCAGGGGTGGAGCGGCGTCGTTTCGCAGGACGGACACCAGCACGTCGGTGGCATCGGCCATAGTTCAATCATCCCCGTGGACGGCACGCGCAACCAGGTCGCAACTCTCGTCAATCGGCCCTGTGACCAGTTCATAGCAGCGCGCCTGACGAACCACGCTGGTGAGGATTTCGATCCCGCGCGTGCGAAACTTCTGAAAATTGAAGGAGAGTCGGGTCAGGCGGAGCACCGCATCAGCCGGCGACATGGGCTGCAGCGTTGGGCGCCGCCCGGCCTCGTGCCGGCAGAAGACAATGTGTCGGATCGGACAACGACTGCCCACCGCAAGCGGGCCGAACTCCTCCGGCCGTACGAACGTCACTAGCCCTTTCTTGCCCTTGAGGTATGCACTACGTTCACGGCGTTGCAGGCCGAGCGTTTCAAGAACTCCGAACGATCCTTCCTTCAGGCAAACTGCCTTGGGGTAGGGGTGCAGCTCCAGCGTCTCCGGATCAATGAGCGCGAACTCGTCGGACAGATAACGCCACCCCCGTCGCAGCATGCCGGCGGTGAGCGTCGACTTGCCGCTGCCCGGTACCGCCGGAAAAATCACGCCCTGACCCTGGTATTCCACCACGCCGGCGTGTATTTCGTAGTAGCGCGGGAGGTAGAGCATGATCTGCCAGTTGATGGCCCATTCGATATGGGGCAGAACGGCCTTCTCGCTAGCCACCACGAATCGCCGGGTGCCGTCGGCGTTGATTGCAAACCGCCGACCCAACAGGCTCCGGCTGCGCATGTGGACCACGTCGATCTCGATGGCCTGGCGCGGCGCGGTACCAAGCTCGCTTCCCCGGTACAGCGCCCGGAAGTCCCGCAGCGCCGGGATGCACACGGAACGGACCGAGACCCCGACAACGCCGATCTGAAAGTGAAAAGGCCCCTCATCACCCGCGTTGTCCGCACGCCCGGCTGCACGTTGTGCCGGGCGGACACCCGAGAGGGCGTCTGGGATCAGCGTGTCCGAAACGAACGACAGTCTCATGGCCGATCCGCCGCTGGTTCCAGCAGCCCGTTTTCCAGCATCTGGGCGATGGTCTTTCGCACATCGGCACGGGCGTGGTCCTCTGATACGTCGAACACCTCGGTGAGTTGCCGGGTTACAGCTTCGATCTCCGGCGTGACGCCCCACCTCCGCCAGACGAAGTAAGAAGTCTCGTTCAGGCTGTAGAGCGTGTTGGAAGCGTCGTCGTAAACAACCGCTTCTTTGCCCAACTCGTGGCAGATCAGATCATCGCGGCGGCGGGCCGACAAAATCGCAGGTGAAAGCAACATTACACGGTCCGTCCGCAACTATTTCCCGTTTCCTGCCGCGTCACGACACGGGGCTCGCCCCGGTGGCCGCCAACGCCTCCGTCGGGCGGAAAAGATGTATCATCGGCGCGGAGTACATGAGCAGCCTGCCGCTCCTTTGAAGCACCTTACGGCGAGTCGGCCCTTGCTGGTCGGTGTGCGCAGCAGCAGGCGACAACTTTGTGCCGGCGTCGGTGTCATCTGCACCGCGCACCTTAACCGGGTTGGCACGCTCTTCGTCTTTCAAAACTCCATCCGTTCAAACACGCAGCGGCCGACTCCCCGCTCCAACGCCCACGACCGCCCTGTCCCGTGCCTGTTTATCGGTCGCACACCAGGCCGAGTTGACTCTCAAGACTCTCCAAATCGCCTGCACGCCTGTCACGCCGGCAGGCTGACGTCAGACGACTCGGTACAGCCCGATAAACTGTGGGAACAGGTTTTCCACGCTATCAACGACCGGAAGTGCTGGTGCGAGAATCCTTTCTCGCACCCATC
>JAZGDL010000041.1:0-9347 GCA_036477795.1 Phycisphaerae bacterium | reverse complement strand
GAGGGCATCGTGGTCACCGGGTTCGACGCCGCCACTCAGCACGGCGTGACCACCACCCTGGGCCGGGGCGGTTCCGACTATACCGCCACCATCATCGGCGCCGCGGTCAAAGCCGACGAGATTTGGATCTGCAGCGACGTGGACGGCCTGATGACCGCCGACCCGCGGATCGTCCCCGATGCGAAACTTCTGGACGCCATCTCCTTTGCGGAATCACTGGAGATGGGGCAATTCGGTGCCAAGTCCATGCACCCACGGGCATTGGAACCGGCGGCGGAGTACGGCATCCCGGTCCGAATCCGCCACAGTTTCAACCCCAAGTGTGCCGGTACGCTGATCACCGGGCAGGTGTCGTCGGATGAATTGATCCGATCCGTGCATCTGCTGAAGGACTGCGCCTTGTTGACCATCGCCGGCGCCAACATGGTCGGTCGGCCCGGTACGGCAGCCCGCGTCTTTGGAGCGTTGGCCGACGACGGAATCAACATCCAGATGATCTCGCAGACCGTGTCCGAAGCGGGGATCTCAATCGTGGTGGCCGGCTCACAGTTTGACCGGGCCCGGGCCGCCCTGGAACGAAAGCTGCTCCAGGCCAAGACTGCCCGCCGTATCGATGTCGAGGAGGGAGCGGCGGTCGTGGCTGTGGTGGGATCCGCCATGCGCGGCATCCCCGGCATCGCCGCCCGCGTGTTCGGAGCCATCGCCCGGCGCGGCATCAACGTCGAAGCCATTGCCCAGGGCTCGTCTGAGCTGAGCATCTGCTTCGTGGTCAAAGGCCAGGCCGGGCCCGACGCCGTCCGCGCCCTGCATGACGCGTTCGCACTTGCCTAGTGCTTCGTCACAGTTCGATTGACGAGTTGACGCCGGCAGTGACTTTGTCGTTTGGCAGACGCCGGCGGGCGGCATGGGTCCGCCCCAAGCGCGGGTGCCCCACCTTCTCTGAAGGTGGGGGCTGGATGATACGACGAGGTCCGACATTGGCGTGTGGATCATCGTGTCCCCCACCTCGAAACGAGGTGGGCCACCCACTGCTGCGGGATGGGAATCCCCCGATGGGGGGTGCGAGAAAGGATTCTCGCACCAGCGAACCGGCAAACCAGCGAACCGGCGAGAAAGCGATCGGGGGCGGAGTGTGGTATACTGGTTTCGGTGGCGGCGAGGGCGGGATCGTCGCTCAGGTAGGTTGGCCGATGACACTTGACGAGCTGCAGCGCCTTATCAACGAGATGTACTCCGACAAGGATCGTACGCGCGGGTCGGCGGCGACCTTTATGTGGCTCAATGAGGAGATCGGAGAGTTGGCGGCAGCCATCCGCGAGGGCTCCCATGAGGACAAATGCGGTGAGTTCGCGGATGTGATGGCGTGGCTGGTGACGCTGGCCAACGTCGAAGGCGTCAACCTGACCGAGGCCATCAAGGATAAATACGGGGAAGGGTGTCCGGGGTGCGGCCGGTTGGTGTGCACTTGTGACGCCAAGTCCTAGCCCAGGTCTGCGGCGCGGTGGGATGCATCGATGGCGACACTGATCATTACATTGCCGGACGGGCGCTCGCGCAAGTACGTGCTGACCGGCGGGATGCAGGTGATGGGCCGGGATCCGTCCTGCGAAATCCTTCTGGATGATCCCAGCGCGTCGCGACGGCACGCCATGATGCGCCTGCAAGACGGCAATTACGTCATTGAGGATCTGGGGAGCAAGAACGGCACGCTGGTCAATGATCAGGCTATCACCGTCTGCGAACTGTCGCACCTCGACGACATCCTGGTCGGGTCGGTGGAGGTGAAGTACATCGACGATGCCACGGCTGATCGGCCCAGCACCGTGGTGGTGGCAGACGGCGCTCAGGCCACCGAACAGGCGCAATACACCTCGCGCAGCTCCTCCCTGCGTCTGAGCGAACGGCGGTTGCAGATGTTGTACGAGCTGAGCGAGCGCCTGATGAAGCTGCGCGACCGTGATGCCCTGCTGCAGGACGCCCTGGACATTTGCTTCGAGACCTTGCGGTTTGAGCGCGGGGCCGTCGCGGTGTGCAAGCCCAGCGGTCGCGGTGTGGACTGGCCGGTGGTGCGTAACCTGCGCGGCAGCGGCGGAGAGCTGACCATTAGCCGCACCGTGCTCGGCCGGGCGCTGGACCACGGCGAGCGCGTCATCGTCACCGACACTGCCAACCAGGGCGTCGACCCCACGGTGAGCATGGTGCAGCACGGGATTCGCTCCGCCATGTGTGTGCCGCTCAAACACGAATCGGAAGTACTGGGCGTCATTTACGGCGACCGGACCAGCACCGGAACACACTACACATCGGAGGACGTGGATTTCTTCGCCGCGCTGGCCCGCCAGGTGACCATCGGGCTGATCAACGGCCGGCTTATGGAAGAGCAGAAGTCCAAGCTAGCCCTGGAGCAGGAGCTGGCGATGGCGCGCGAGATCCAGGAGCGCCTGTTTCCCGAGGACTTGCCCGAGAATGACCTGGTGCAGATCGCGGCCTTGAACGAGCCGGGCCGCCTGGTCAGCGGCGACTACTACGACGTCATCGAGCTTGCCGACGGGCGGATCGGTTTCCTGATCGCCGACGTGACCGGCAAGGGTGTGGCTGCTTCGCTATTGATGTCCAACCTGCAAGCCGCGGTACGCATGACACTCCCCGGGTGCAACGATCTCAGCGAGGTTTTCGCCCGATGGAACAAGCTTATCTATGTCAATACCGACGCGGCGAAGTTCGTAACCTGTTTGGTCGCGATTCTCGATCCGCGGGCGCGCACGTTGCAATATGTGACGGCCGGCCACCCGCTGCCTTTCCTGGTGTACGGCGACTCCGACCCGCAAAACCCACGGATTCCAATCCGTGGGCTTCGTGCCCCTGCGGGTTTTCCGCTGGGCGTGGTTGAGGACGCCCAATACGTGACGCATACGGTGGAGTTGGGCGACCGCCCCTGCGTGGTGTTCGCGTTCACCGACGGTGTGGACGAAGCCATGGACGTCGATGAGAACCTCTTTGGGGAGGAACGGGTCAGGGAGGTTCTGGCGGCCGCACGGGATGAACCTCGCGGCTCGGAGCTCGATCCGCAGGCCCTGATCCGGCGTATGCGCAAGGCCATCACCGAGCACTGTCGGGGCGCGCTTCAAAGTGACGATATAACAATGATCGCGGTGCGCTTGGCATAAGTGGAAGACCCTGCGCTGGGGCTCGGAAGCGCGCCGATATTCGACGCCGTGACGCGTACAGCGTGTAGCGCCGCCCCTGGTGGGCGGCGCCTTGACGAGACGGCGCCACCCACCAGGAGTGGCGCTGCGGGCGATTCGCCGTGGAGCCATTCGAACGCACAGACACGCCAGGGGTGCGACGGCGGGTCATGTCCACCGTGTTCGCGGCGATGTCGCTGGTGGTGTTCATCGGCTTCCTGGATCTGTGGGCCCGTAGCCTGTGGAGTGTCGACTATCTGATCACGCCGCTGGGGCGCTTCGGCTGCCTGGAAGCCGCCTCGGGCAACGGACGCATGGTAGTCGGTGTCAATCGCAGTGACAGGCCGTTGCACACCCGATTCAAGGTTGCCTCGCACGACCGCCGGTCGGGCGACCGTCCCGCTGCCCTGATCATGTCCAGTCGGGTGATCCGTAGTGTTTATTTCGATCAAAGCATGGTGGGGTTCCTCTGGGCCACGGACAAGCGGTCCCTGCTGGCTTCGGTGCCGTATTGGTTCTTGCTGGCGATTTCGGGTGTCCTGGCCTTTGTGATGACCCGTATCTGGTGGCACCGGCGGATCGGCCGGCTATGGTGAGAGGGTTGGAGGGGCGAAGGGGGAGAAAGGCACGGAGGCACGAAGGCACGAAGGCACGGAGGCACGGAGGGGGAGGAAGGCACGAACGGAATCCCCAATCCGCAATCCGCAATCGTCAATACGAACGGCGTCCCATAAGCTGAACTGGTATGGCGTGGTGCGACGCGGACCGAGAAGGGATTCTCGGTCCAGCGGTGTTGGATTCGGTGGTCTCTTCGAACTTTAGCAAAAAACGGTCAGCTCCGTTTGGCGGTGGCGTCGGTGAATCGTACATTCAGTGGAACAACCCGAAAGGCAAACCAGTCGCAAGATTGGGACGCAAAGCGCTGAGTCCGTTCATCCATTGAACGGATTGTCTCGCTGCCCAGGAGTTCGCAGCACGCGTCTCCTGGAAGGGAGGGGAAACCGTGGTTTTTCGGGAGAAGCGTCCCATGAAGTGCACGACTACTCGGAACATACCTTGCGGATTGACTACTGGGGATTGGCGATTGCGGATTGCGGATTGCGGATTTAACTCCGTTCCTCCGTCCCTCCGTTCCTCCGTCCCTTCGTCCCACCGTCCCTCCGTCCCTGCCAATTACCGACGTCGTGGTGCCGTCGGCGCCATGGTTGCCGTTTGCATGACCATGTTGCTGGGCATGGCTGCCCTGACGATTGACGTCGGACATCTCTATGTTGTCAGGGCTGACCTGCAGAACGCGGTGGACGCTGCGGCGCTGGCCGGGGTGTCGGCACTCGCCGATACTTCCGGGACTATGGAAGAACGCAGTGAGGTGGCTGTTGAACGGGCCCTCGATCTTGCCGGCCGAAACCTTGGGCCAAAGATATCCACGTCGATCGATACCGTCGTCGAGGTGGCCGTGGGCAACTGGGACGCTGACAGCACATCCTTTTCTCCGGGGCTGGACCCGTATAACGCGGTCAGTGTGGTCGTGCGGGCGCGGCAGAAACTCTTCTTTGCTCCGATCTTGGGCAAGAAGTCCAGCCTGGTCTCGGTCAGCGCCACCGCTATCGGCCCTCGCCATAGCGCGGGCGATTTACCCATGGCCCTGCGGCGTCCCGGTTTCGGCCCCGTCGCACCCACCAACCCGGTCAAGCTCGGCCCCTCAGAGCCGGCCAATGGGAAGTACTTTGAGGTCGGTGAAAAGGTCCTGCTGGCCTTCAACGGCAAAGGATACAAGAACGCGGTGCACCTCGCACTGGATGTCGTTCCCGCTACCGGCTACCCGTACCAACTGAAGAACATTCTGGAAGGTACGGCGGAACTCTTTGATTGGGACGTCCCACTGATGTATATCGGTGACACTTTCACAGTGGCCAATGCGGGCGATGGCGGTGGGCACACCAACCACCTGTCCAAGCGTCTGGATTATCCCGACGGCCACTTCCTGCGGGACGTGATGGTGGCGGTGGTGGACCTCCTGCCGGACAGCCGTGACCCGTTTACCGGCGAACTCACCGGCGAGGTCCAGATAGTGGACGTCGTGAGCCTCCACCTCGACGGAATAAAGGGTTTCACGGTGCCCCACCCGCAGGGAAAGGGCAAGATGTACATCGAAGCGATCGCGGGGACGGTGACCGGCGTCACAGACGAGTTCGCGCCGCCCGGCGCTGACTTAGGGGTCTTGGGGAGTGCCAACCGACAACTGGTCCAGTAGCGTTCACACAAGTGATTTCAAAACTGCCCGAGATGCGGGCCCAGGATATTATCTGAAGCGGTCACGAAACTGTGTCACCGAAAACAGTATCAGGCTTACCGGGCCCAGACGCCATGTCCGCGTTTTCGCTTCGTTTAGAAGCTTCCAGATCACGTTTGACTCCGAACCGTTGGATTCAAGACCGAAAGACCACGTTCTATAGGCATCGCTTCGGCCACAAGAAACCGTGATGACGAATTCTTATCGGCCCATCCACCTCGTATCCTGAATTACGTTCCATGCCGTGACATTCACGCAATTTGTTCGCACTTCTACTGGCCTCGGGCCGATAACCGTCTTGAACGCTTGCACCGCCGAAACACTTACCACGCACAGGAGACAGGCATGCCCGAAACAGGCATGGGAATCGGATCACCCCGCCCCAAGGTTGTTGTAGCTGTTCCCTCCACCGGACACATGCATCATGCTTGCATGGACTCGCTCCGGGCCATGATCGCAGAAACCATGACGGCTGACGTCACCTTCTGGTGGGACAACGATTGCCCCCACGATCGTTGCCGCAACGCGCTGACCGATCGTTTCATGAAGGCACCCGAGTGGAGCCACTTGCTCTTTGTCGACACCGACGTCGCCATGCAGCCCGACACTATCGATCGACTTCTGGCCCATCAGGTGCCCATCGTCTGCGCCCCGGTGCCCACCCTGAACAGCCGCTATGGCCCACCCGACGCCCCGCACGGCGTATCCGTCGGCACCAACATCATGGTCTTTGACGACCCTACGCTGCGCGGCGGAATCGTCGAGCCGGACAGCCCCGACACCGGATACCGGCGCATCGAACCCGACGATTTTCCGCCGGAACCCTTCACCTGCGATGCTACCGGCCTGGGACTATGCCTGATACATCGCCAGGTGTTTGAGCAGATCGAGCGGCCGTGGTTCGCCTTCGTCGGCCAGTTCGGGGACGAGCAGGTCGGCGAGGACGTGTATTTTTTTCGCAGAGCCCGCGCCGCTGGATTCGACATCCTGGTCGATCCGAGCATAGGTTGCGATCACTACAAGCACCTTGATCTGACCCACCTGGACCTGCTCTACAGCGACAAGCTGCCCATCTCACCCTGGCCCCGGCTGCAGACCCAGAATGAGTCACGCAACGTGCTGATCGCCGTACGTGTGCCCCGCACCGGGTGGCTGCACGTGCGCACTGTCGACTGCTTGCAGACCTGGCAGCGGCACTTCGGCGACCGCGTGTTGATCGAGACTGTGTTCGCCGACACGGTGCGCGCCGGATTCGTCGAGCTGGCCAGCCGCGTGCAGACTTTGGAAGAACGTTTCAGTCACATTCTCATCCTGGGCGACGACGTGGTGCCCCATGCGGTGACGCTGGGCCTGCTGGCCAGCGTCGACGCCCCCATCGTCGCCGGCTTGACGCGTAAGCTAATCGACGGATTGATCTGCTGGGCGTTCTGGACACGCGATCCTGTAACCGGTGAGCTGGTGGCTCCACAAAACATCAAACTTCCCGAGTTGGAGCAGCCGTTTGAAGTGGCCGCGATCGACCCCGCCTGCATGCTGATCCAGCGCGATACTCTCCGACACGTCGACAGCACGCTTCAACTGCTGGACCACGGCCCCTACGCCGACCGCGATTTCATCCAGCGCTGGTGCCAGGCCGTCGCCAACGCCACCGGCAGCGCGCCTATACAAATCCCCTTCACCGTCGAACGCCGCGCAGAAGTCGGCCTGGCCGGTTTTCTCGGCCTTAAAATGAAGCTCAAAGCCCGCCTCCGCGAACAGCAGGAATCCCAAGAACCTCAAGTCGCCGGCGCCGGACCGGCCTTCCAGCCGGCCAAGTGACAGAGTGCTGGTGCGAGAATGGTGCTGGTGCGAGAATGGTGCTGGTGCGAGAATGGTGCTGGTGCGAGAATCCCTTCTCGCACCGATCCGCCGTGGGAATCCCTTCCCGTGACCCGCCAGAAGGGGGGACCGAGAAGGGATTCTCGGTCCAGCGTTCTCGGTCCAGCGTTCTCGGTCCAGCGTTCTCGGTCCAGCGTATGTAATGTTGGAATACGCGGCGATCGATCTAGGATACTATGAGTATGGTGACCGAGACGATCAACAAGACAGATCGGCCGGGCATTTCCACGATGGCCTGGTTTCTCGTGCTGGCCCTGGTGACGTTGGCCTTGTTTACGATGATGAATAGGCCGCCCATGCCCAATGCCGCCTGGGGCAGCGACCTGGCTGCGGCCCAAACGGCGGCCCGTAAACGCGGCACAGCCGTCCTCGTCGAATTCACCACTGACGGTTGCATCCATTGTGTTCGGATGGAGCGCAGCGTGCTCCCTACGGCAGCCGTTAAAAAGGCTATTAACCAATTCGAGCCGGTCAGGCTCCATTGGCCGGAAAACGGCGAGATCGCCGAGCGCTACGGCGTGGAGGCGTTTCCCAGCTTTCTGGTGTTGCATCCCGACGGCAAACCGATCTCCGGGGTCGCCGGATACGTGCCCGCCCAGGAGTTCATACAGTTCTTGCAGGCCGCCGCCGCTTTCGTTTCGTCCGGCGGACCGGCCGCTTCGACAGTGGAGGCTGTCCCGCCAGACGGGCCTTGAGGTATCGGCCGGTGTGGCTCTTGCGCGACTTCGCAATCTGTTCCGGGGTGCCCTCGGCAACTATGTAGCCGCCTTCATCACCCCCCTCAGGGCCCAAGTCGATCACCCAGTCCGCCACCTTGATCACATCCAGGTTGTGCTCAATGACCAGAACGGTATGCCCAATGGCCACCAGCCGATTCAGCACGTTCAAGAGTTTGTGGATGTCCGCGAAGTGCAGCCCGGTGGTCGGCTCATCCAAAACGTATAAGGTGTGGCCGGTAACGGACTTGCCCAGCTCGGCGGCCAGCTTGACCCGTTGGGCTTCGCCCCCCGAAAGAGTGGTGGACGACTGACCCAGTTTGACGTAGCCCATGCCCACGTCGATCAAGGCCCGTAACAGTTGCTTGATCTTCGAGAAGTTCCGAAAGAAGATGGCCGCCTCGCCGACGCGCATGTCCAGCACGTCCGCGATGTTCATGCCGCGATAATAGATCTCCAGCGTCTCGCGGTTGTAGCGAGCGCCCTTGCACGTGCCGCACTCGACGAACACGTCCGGCAGAAAGTGCATCTCGATGCGCCTGGTGCCCTGGCCCTGGCACTGTTCGCACCGCCCGCCCTTGACGTTGAAGCTGAACCGGCCCGGACCGTAGCCGCGGATCTTGGCGTCGCGGGTCCTGGCGTACAACTGGCGGATAAGATCGAACACCCCAACGTAGGTGGCCGGGTTGCTCCGCGGCGTGCGGCCGATCGGTGACTGGTCGATCTCGATCACCTTGTCCACCCGTGACGCTCCGACGATGCGGTCGTGTTCTCCAGGACGCGGCCCCGTGCCGCTGATACGGCGGTTGAGGACACGCAGCAGAATCTGCGTAACGAGAGTGCTCTTGCCGCTCCCCGACACACCGGTGACGCAGACAAACCGCCCGACCGGAAAACCCACCGTCAGGTTTTTGAGGTTGTTCGCTCGAGCGCCGCGAATCTCGATGCGGTTGGACCGGATGATCTTCCGCCGTTCCTCGGGCACCGGGATGCTCAGGCGCCCGCTGAGGTACTTAGCCGTGGTGGACTCTTCGCAGGCCAACAGGTCCTCCAGCGTGCCGTCCACAATGACCTCGCCGCCCTGGGCCCCCGCCCCGGGCCCGATGTCGATCACATGGTCAGCCGCGGAGATAACCTCCTCATCATGTTCCACCACAATCACCGTATTGCCCAGGTCCGCCAGCCGCTTGAGAGTATTGACCAGCCGCCGGCTGTCCCGCTGGTGCAAGCCGATGGTGGGCTCGTCCAGCACGTAGCAGACACCCATCAGCCCGC
>JAZGDL010000409.1:0-2230 GCA_036477795.1 Phycisphaerae bacterium | reverse complement strand
CGCACGATCGCCGCCGGTCTGCGCGTTCCGGGGGCGGTGGGTGATTTCATGATTCTCGATGCGGTGCGGGCCTCCGGCGGCAAAGCGATGGCCGCGGACGAGTCACGACTGAAGGAATGGATGAGCGAGGCCTGTGAGTTGGAGGGCATCTCACTGTGCCCGGAGTCGGCTGCGTGCGTCGGCGTGTTGCAACGTGCCCTTGCTGAAGGCGAGATCAAGCCCGACGAGACGATTGTGATCTTCAACACCGGCGCCGCCCAGAAGTACGTCGAGGTGATGAAGGTTGATCTGCCGAGAATCGATCACACCAAACCGATCGATTGGACGGCTCTCTAGCTTCCGGGGGTGCCACGCTTCGACCCGTCCTCCGGCGAAGCGTGTGATGTGCCGCGATACCACCCGTTGAGCCCCGCCGCCCACGGCGGGTCGATCGTCAACAGGCGCTCCTTAAGCGCAACAACGCCACGCGTTCGGGGTGCCACCGACAGCGACCGAAGGGAGTCGTCGGTGTCTTACCGCATCGGAACGGAAGCACACAAGTGGTCCTGCGGCACGCACGACTCGGCGACCTCGCTGTGCGTGGCACCCGCGTCCAAGTCACCCCAACCCCCCAAAAACGACTCCCGACCCCTTTTATGGGAACTGGGGGCGATGCGGAGTGGGTGGGGTGCGGCCGGGGCTCACTCGCTGTGCGTCGCGCCTACCAACTCAGTCGTGAAGTGGGTCGTAGACGTCGGTGACGGTGTACCGAGTTGCTGCGGTACAGATGACGAGGAACGCGTCGGCGGCGGCTTGATTGCCGTTTGGATGATCGAACTCCGCAGCGAAGATGTTGTCCGGCTTGGCGCCGGAGCCGTCATCGAAAGTGAGCCCCTCTGGGAAGAACGTATCGAGTATCTCAGTGTGGTTGTCGGCAAAACAGATGTTGCCGACCCATTTGCGATAGGGCTCAAAGAATTCGAGCGTAAGCGAGCGGTCGTAGTCGGGATGACCCGGACCGACGCCGTTTCTTACGCCGCGGGTGCCGAAGACAGGCATAGCTGCGTCCATCGTATCTCGCCAAACGTTCGCCCGGCGATCGCCGACCATGGCCGCATGCGCGTAAGAACTGTTCGCGCCGATTTGGTAATCGTCTATGTGCATAACGAAAGAAGGATCCCAATGTACACCGTTGGTGGGGTCAAACGCGTCGAAGGCATAATCGTCTTTAGGAAGAATGTTGCCACTGGGCTCAGTTGGACTGACGAGCAGCTGAGGTGTCAGGTAGTGACGCATGACCAAGAGCGAATAGAGATTCGCCGTGTGGTTGAGTGAAAAGTCTTCATCCGTCTCGTCGGCAAGGCCAATCAAGCTCGGGAGTGGGAATGAGCCATCGAGTTCGCGGGCGAAGACAATCAGGGACTGGTGGATCTCCTTGACCTGCGCTTGGTCTCTAGTGAGTGTTGCGTGGCCACCACGTACAAGAGTAGGCAACAAGAGCCAAACGATGCCGCCGGCCATCAGGAGAACGACCATAACGACAAGAAGATCGCTGAGTGCGAATCCGCGAGGTTGGGGCCGCTGGTTCATGTGAGTATGTACGAGAAACGGAGGGGCGCGGGTTCGGGAGTTCTCCTGATGAGCCGCGCACCATGTCGGGTGCCACCGACAGCGACCGAAGGGAGTCGTCGGTGTCTTACCGCATCGGAACGGAAGCACACAAGTGGTCCTGCGGCACGCACGACTCGGCGACCTCGCTGTGCGTGGCACCCGACGACGACTGTACCTGCGCAGTACAATGGGGCTATGGCGGGAACCAAGACCAAACGCAAGACGCAGTTTGTGTGTCGCTCATGCGGAGGGGTGCAATCGCAGTGGATGGGCAAATGCCCTGACTGCGGGACCTGGGACGGCCTCGAGTCGTTCACCCCGGCTTCCGCGCCCAAAGACGGGGCGCCGAGCGGGCTGGTTCAGTTGTGGACTGGGGATGATGCGCCTCCGTCGCCGACGGCAACGCCCCTGCCACAGATTGAAGCAGACCACATTCAACGGCAATCGACGGGCATCGCCGAGTTCGATCGCGTCCTCGGCGGCGGGCTCGTTCCCGGTTCCGTCACGATGCTGGGCGGTGAACCGGGGATCGGAAAGTCAACGCTTCTGCTGCAAGTGGCTGGATGCCTGGCGCGAGACCATTGTCGTGTGCTGTACGCCACGAGCGAGGAATCGGCGTACCAGACGCGACTCCGGGCTG
>JAZGDL010000408.1:0-5686 GCA_036477795.1 Phycisphaerae bacterium | reverse complement strand
TTGGATCGCCGCTGAGCCACAAGCAGACCATCCAGCGGCGTCTGGCGGACATGGCCCGGCGGATCACCACGGCTCAACTGCTCGCCCTGCAACTGGGCCGGCTGAAAGACGCCGACAAGATGCACCATAGCCAGGTGTCTCTAGCCAAGTGGAACAACTGCCGTATGGCGTTGGACGTCACCCGCGACGCCCGGGACCTGCTCGGCGCCGCCGGCATCACCGTGGAGTGCAGCCCGATTCGTCACATGCTCAATCTGGAAAGCGTAATCACCTACGAGGGCACCGAGACCATTCACGAGTTAATCGTCGGCCGCCAGTTGACCGGCGTCGAGGCCTTCTAAACGAATGGCGAATCGCGAATGGCGAATCGCGAATGGCGAATGATGAGTCAATCCCCTTTCTGAATTCGCTATTCGACATTCGCCATTCGCAATTCGGATCCCATGTTCAACCGCGCCGAAATCGTTGACCGGAACTTCATCCGGCTGCTCGAAGAGTGGGATACCCCGCTTAGCGGTGTCGCGTGCGACACTTCCCTCACCGCCCCGGTCCGGCCCGATTGCTCTATGACCGGCACGGACCTGCTGGAGCTGTTCGATTCGCAGATGACCTCGCGGCATCTGGATCTTATCGCCCGCGAGCTGCGCAAGACCAGGCAATCGTTCTACACCATCGGCAGCTCGGGCCACGAGGGCAACGCTGCTATCGGCCGCCTGACCCGCCACACCGATCCGGCTTTTCTGCATTATCGCAGCGGAGCCTTCATGCTCGAGCGGGCCCGCAAACTGCCCGGTCAGAACATGGTCCGCGACACGATCCTAGGCCTGGTGGTCAGCGCTGAGGATCCGACGGCCGGTGGACGCCATAAGGTCTGGGGCAGCAAGTCCCTGTGGGTGCCGCCGCAGACCAGCACGGTGGGCAGCCATCTTCCCAAAGCCGTAGGCACCGCCATCGCCATCGGTCGGGCCGGCAGACTGGGGCTGCCGTTGCCTGTCCCCAAGAACAGCATCGTAATCTGTAGCTTAGGTGACGCCGGCACACAGCACGCCGCCGCCGGCACCGCCATAAACGCCGCCTGCTACGCGAGCTACTCTAAACTGCCCGTGCCCATCCTCCTGGTAAGTGAGGACAACGGTATCGGGATCTCAGTCCGCACCGAACCAGGCTGGGTCCGCCAGAACTTCGAGCATCGCGCCAATCTCAGGTATTTCGCCGCGGACGGTCTGGACATCGTTTCCGCCTACCGGACCACGCAGATAGCGGTCGAACACTGCCGTCGACGTCGGGCCCCGGTCTTCCTTCACTTAAAGGTGGTGCGCCTACTGGGGCACGCCGGCAGCGACCCGGAAATGGAGTACCGCAGGCTCACCGACATCGAGGCCACCGAAGCGCTGGACCCGCTACTCACTACCGCTCGTATCGTGATCGACGCCGGGCTGCTCGAAGCTCGCCAGGTGCTCGAGCGCTATGAAGATATCCGCCGGCGGGTACGGCAGGAAGCGGATGTCTGCATCACCCGGCCCAAACTGAGCACCTCCGCGCAGATCATGGCGCCGCTCGCTCCCTATCACCCCGAACTCGTGCATGACGATGCCGCCGGAATGATACCGCGGCAGCAGAGGATCGACGTATTTGGCGGCCGGGACCGCCTGCCGGAGAACACGGCTCCTCAGAATCTCGGAAATCAAATCAACAATGCCCTGTTTGATCTGATGGCCAAGTACGACCGCATCGTTCTGTTCGGCGAAGACGTCGCCCAGCGGGGCGGCGTTTACTACGTCACCAAGGGCTTGCACAAGCGATTCGGTCCTGCCCGGGTCTTCAACACGCTGCTGGACGAGACCACCATCCTGGGGCTGGCTCAGGGGTTCGGCCTGATCGGCATGCTGCCCATCGCCGAGATCCAGTACCTGGCCTACTATCACAACGCCGAGGACCAACTCCGCGGCGAAGCCTGCTCAATGCAGTTTTTTTCCCAGGGTCAATTCCGCAATCCCATGGTGGTGCGGATCGCGTCGTTCGGGTACCAGGAGGGATTCGGCGGGCACTTTCACAACGACAACAGCATCTCCGCCCTTCGCGACATACCGGGCCTGATCATCGCCGCCCCCAGCCGCGGCGACGACGCCGCTCAAATGCTGCGAACCGCCGTCTCGCTGGCCGCCGTCGATGGACGGGTGGTGGCCTTTTTGGAACCGATCGCCCTGTACAAGACCAGGGATCTGCACGAGAAGCGCGACGGCGGTTGGCTCACCGCCTATCCGCCCCCGGAACGCTCCATCCCGCTGGGCCAACCCCGGGTCTATCACCCGGAGGTGAGCGACCTGGCCATCATCACCTACGCCAACGGCCTCTATCTTTCGCTGCGGGCGGCACGGCGGCTGCTGCAGCAGCACGGAATTAAAGCCCGTGTGGTGGATCTACGCTGGCTGAATCCGCTGAACGAAGCGGCCATCGCTGAACATGGCAAAGCCTGCGGACGGGTCCTGGTGGTGGACGAGGGGCGTCGTACCGCAGGTGTGGCTGAGGCCATTGTCACCGCCCTGGTCGAATGGTGCAGCCCCATACCGCCGGTGGCCCGGGTGACAGGCCTTGACACTTATATTCCGCTGGGGCCGGCGGCGCGCTACGTGCTGCCCACCGAGGACGACATCATCCAGGGGTCGCTATGCTTGTGCGGCGCATAGCCGCCCGCGAACGCCGGGCTGTTCCCTTGCCCGAGCGCGTCGATCTTGCGAAGGAACTGATGCTGCCCGGGTTCGCCCCCCGGCTCGCGCACCCGGGCCAGCATCATGCCCGCGGCCTCCAAGGCCCGCAGAATCTCGCTGTGGGTGGTGGTGGGCTTTCGTCTGCAAAACTCATTCACCACCTCTATGATATTGTCCGCGAGCTGATCGAACTGGCGGTGTTGCCGAATCAGCTCGAGGGCTTTATCGACCGTTGGCTGGCCCGCACAGAGCCGCCGGGCGATAACCAGTAGCGCGTGGTCGGAAGGAATCCTGCCCAATTCGTCCAGGATCTCCGGCTTGTCGGCCACCCACCGGCAGGCGAGGTCCTTTTCCACAACAGCAGCGGCGCGGGTTCGGTGAACCTGTCTTGCGATTTCTTTTGCATGTCTCATGCTCGATGAGCACCTCCGCAAAAAACCTACAATTCGCGTGAGGATTCGGGCCGGAAACTTTAGGGAATTCTTGAAAAATCGGACCATCGCGCCATGCGCTTATCATGACAGCGCCAGTCAGTTCACCACCCCCCCCAAAGCCCACGGATTGCAATCCGTGGGTTCGAAGGTGATTCTCCGAAGGTCACAGGTAAGCGAGCAAAGCTACGCAGCAGCAATCCAGTCGGCCAGTCTTGTCAGACCTTTTTCGAGCTGGTCCATGCCGGTGGCGAATGATATGCGGACGTTGGCGTCCATCCCAAATGCCCCTCCGGGCACCACCGCCACATGGGCTTCGTTCAACAACCGGCCGGCGAACGACTGGCTGCCGTCCACGCCCAGTTTCTCATACACCCCGCTGACGTCCGGAAATACATAGAAGGCCCCCTGCGGCTCGTTGCATTGAATCCCCTCGATGGCGTTCAACCGCGCATGTACGAATCGGCCTCGCTCGTAGAACGCATCGCGCATCTTCTCGACGCATGATTGATCCCCCTCCAGGGCGGCTGCGTAGGCGAGTTGGGCGAAGGTCACCGCCCCGCTGGTGTTTTGGGACTGCAGCTTGGCGGCCGCCTGCACCAGATCACGACCGCCTGCGATCATCCCCAGCCGCCACCCGGTCATGCTGTAGGTCTTGGACGCGCTGTTGATGGTCACCGTCCGCTGGTAGGCGTCCTCGCTGACCGCCGCGAAGCTGAGGAACACCCGGCCGCCGTAAATCAGCCGATCATAAATCTCATCGGAGATCACCGTGACCTCGCTGCCACGCAGCACATCGGCGAGGGCACGGATCTGATCGGGCGTGTACATGTGCCCGGCCGGATTGCTCGGATAGTTCATGATCAGAGCCCGGGTCCGGTCGGTCATGGCTGCGCGGATCTGCTGGGGCGTTACGCAGAAGTTGTTCTCCTGCGTACCTTGCACGAACACCGGCACACCACCGGCTAGCTTCACAATCTCCGGATAGCTCACCCAGTAGGGCACGGGAATGATCACTTCATCGCCGGGGTCCACGATGGCTTGCAGAACCAGGTGGCAGGCGTTCTTGCCCCCCGCGGTGATCACGATCTGATCCGTCCCGTACTCAAGGTTGTTTTCACGTTTGAGTTTCGCACAGGCCGCCTTCTTGACCGCCGCCAGTCCCGAGGCCGGCTTGGAGTATTTGGTATGCCCGTCCGCCAGGGCTTTGTTGGCCGCCTCGATGATGTGCTCGGGGGTGGCAAAATCGGGCTCGCCCGCGCCGAAGCTGATGACGTCGACGCCTTCGGATCGCAGTTGAGCCGCTCTGGCGGTGACCGCCAGCGTGGCTGATTCCGCCAACGACTGTACGCGTTTTGACAGGTTCATGATTCCCTTGCCTCTTGATTACGCCGATTGGGACAACGCCTGGTTCCACTGCCGCATTGCTTATCGGGAGTCAGTCCGGTTCCGATCCACTTTTTTGTTGCGACGCCTCTTTCATGATCTTAACGACAAGCGTCTCGATCGCGAAACATCTGGACCGCGACAAAAGGGCGATCAACGCCAGCCCCATCATCGACATGTTTATTGCCAGTTTCTTGCAGATCACAATCACCCCGCTGCCGCACCCGCAATCGAAGGCGATATCGCAAAACGCCTGCCCCCCCTCGCCGTATACGCCCACAGTACGCATGAAGATAGCCGATGTGAATACCATCAGCATCCCGAGAATCGTCAACGCCGATCCGCGAATCCAAAAACCGGCTATCAGCAGATTCCCGCAGACGATCTCGATCCAAGGCATGGCCACCGCCGTCATGTTGATGAATTCCGGCGGATCCAGCGGCAGCAGATTGTACTCTTTGATCTGCTTGAGAAAGTCGACGGGGTCGCCGACCTTGTGCAACCCGTAGTAGACGAACAAGTTGCCCAGCACGATTCGGGCCAGCAGCATGGGAATATGTGTGCTGTCGATCTTTCGCAGCAGCGACGGGGATTCGCTCATGGCTCCAGCCCCGATTCGGTCTCCAGGTTCTCGTCCTCCCATTCCTCCAGGCCGCCTTCAAAAAGCCGGATCTTGTCAATGGCAATGTCGCGTTCGCCGACGAGTTCGCTGGCCAGATAAATGCTGTCCTCGCACTCGCCGCCGCCGCAATAGAGGACGATGGTGTCGGCGAGCTGAAGTGCGGTCTTGGCCTTCTCGAAGGGGTCGTCTGAATTATAGCGGTCGATGTGGATCGCTCCGGGGACATGGCCCTCCTCGAAGTGCTCGTCGTTGCGTGCATCCACGAAGACCACCTCGCCGTTCTGATAGGACGCACTCTGGTACAGGTCGATGACTTCATCCAGCGTAACCACCGTGAAGCCGTGCTTGGGCGACTGGCTTGCGGAATCGGCAACCTGGATCTTCATGAAGTAGTTTCGCGTCAGTTTCAGGCTGTCCTTGGGGCGGACACCGTTGAATCCCAAGCCCAGCAACAAGCCGGCAATAACGATCGCGGCTGCGGGTAGTATCGTGCTCTTAAACATGTCTCAGCCTAACCTCATGCCGCCCCACAGCTCCTC
>JAZGDL010000407.1:0-2951 GCA_036477795.1 Phycisphaerae bacterium | reverse complement strand
TGCCCTGCTGTCGCCGAGCCGCCCGCCTGTTTCTACGCGGCTTCAATCCGCAACGGCAGATTGGTCGCTGGCGCAGGTGGAAATTCCCAATCCCGCTGCTAGTTCCTTGATGGGAAGGTCCCCGTCAGCGCAATGATGAAGTTGAGCGTCAAAAACGGCTGCAAATTGTTGTGGGCCACGCCGCCACCGCCGGCGGGCAACAGGCTGCCCGTGTCCAGGGCCACCAGGTTCGCGCTCGGGCCGTAGGTGAATCCGCCTACGCCTCGGGCCAATGCTGTCGTATTGTCAGGCGCATTCACCGAGGCCGGTAGAGCGCTGCCCTGGACGGAGTGGGTGTGATTGGCCATCTGGGCCTCGCTCAGGGTCACTGTTTCCACCCCACTGCCCTCGCCCAGCCTGCGGGTTGTCAAGCCGCCCGGCCCTGTCCCCGGGTGCATTGGCGCACGGTCCCGCAGGTTTGGGATTCCGAAGGTGGTGCGCCCGTCGCCCCCGTAAATGGTTCCGACTAGGGCGAACAGGGCGGTATTCTGGGAGATCGGCAGGAGCTGACCGTCGCAGAATGCCCAGCCGCGCGGCGCGAAGTTGCCGGCGAAGATCTTTATTTCAGCGATAAAGGGAACTGACACGCCATACTCCTTAGTTCCGGCTTGGGAATATGCCGGAGAGAGCAATGATGAAATTGATGCACCTAAACGGCATCAAATTGGGATGGTTCTGACCGCCGCCGAGGCTGGAGACGGACGAGGCATCCAGGGCATCGGATGGCGCGGCCGGCCGGTAGACCCGCACGGTGGGCGATGCCCCAAGAAAAGCCCCGCCGGGGCTGTTCTGGGTGCCGGCAGCTGTGGATACCCTGATCTGATGAGTATGTGACGGCAACTGGGCTTGCGCGATGGTTGCCGTCTCCGCGCCGTCGAGTGAACCAATCCTTCGGTTAGTAAGTCCCGGCCCCTGCCCTTGGTGCACGGGAATCCGTCCACGCAGGTCGGGCAGGCCGAAGGTGATCCGCCCATCGCCGCCATAAGTGGTGCCCAGCAGGCTGAACAACGCGCTGTTCTGGGATACGGCCACGAGTTGCCCGTCGCAAAACGCAAAGCCGCGGGGCGCGAAATTGCCGGCAAACATTTTGATTTCACCAAGGAAGGGTTCTGTCATCTCCTCCTCCTAGTTCCGAGATGGGAAGAGCCCTTGTAGGGCGATTACGAAATTGAGTGTCAGAAAGGGCTGCATGTTTTCGTGGCCTTGGTTGCTACCCGCGTTGACTACCGTGCCCCCTACGAGATCGGTGAGGTCCTGCCCGGAACCGTAGCCATTAAGGTAGGCCGCCAGCACGTTGCCGGCGGGTATCGGCACCGTACCATTGTCGTTGGTGGCGTTCAGCTCATGATCATGGTCGGGGCTTTCGCCAACGGTGAGGGGGTGCGTCTCCTCTCCGCTTTTGTCGCCCAGGTCGTGGCCATCGCCTTCGTGAATCGGGGTGCGGCCTCGCAGGTCGGGCAGGCCGAAGGTGGTCCTTCCGTCGCCCCCGTAGGTGATGCCGAGGATGGAGAACAGCGATGTGTTCTGACTGATGGGTAAGATCTGTCCGTCGCAAGTGGCCCAGCCCCTGGGCGCGAAGTCGAAGCCAACGATCTTGATTTCGGCGAGAAACGGTTCAGACATGTGTTCTCCCTGCCTTTAGTCCCGCGGAGCAGACAGCTGCGTATGGATTTTTATGGCCCCGGCAGCGCGTCCTTCCGCCTAGCAATTCGCCTCACAAAGCCTTGCCACGGTTCAGCTCAAGTCCCCCGCATGTATCAGGGACAGCTGGTCCCGGTTCCGGTCACGTTCTGGGCGGCAGCCGTGAACGCGCCATTCGCACCCAGCGTGTTTTGACCTGCCAGGAACGAATCCAACACCGGACCACCAACCGCCGGACCGACGTAGCCGGGGAATCTGTAGCTCGCGGAAGAGCTGATCTGGTCGGTGAATATGTCGCCAAGTGGAAAGAGCGCGGGGTTGACGCTGAAAGTATTGTTCTTAATGTCCGCGCACATGGAGGCGGTGTCCGTCGACCCACCGCCCGAGATGGTATTGAGGGCCGCAAGCGGGAAGCCACTGAACTGAGTGGCACTGTTGTCGGTAATGGTGGCGTTCACCGTGCTGTCGCCATTGGCCACAACGTCGATGCCGGCGCCAGAGCTCGCAACCCCGACGATGCTGTTATCGTCGATGGTCACCGTATGGCTCACGGTGCCGCCCGCGCCGACGGCGATGCCTGAGCCGGCGGACGAGCCGGAACCCGGGATGCCGGACACACCGATGTTGTTGTTCTGGATCCTTCCTGTAACGGTGCCGGCCCCATTTACGATGTTGGCAGTGATGGCGTTGGACACCGCGTCGCGGAAGGTCTGGGCGCCGGGCGCTGTGCCCGATATGTCATAGGTCAGGTTGATGACGCTGGAGGCGCTGCCCCCGGAAATGGTGACGCCACCGCCGAGGCTGTTGGTGTGGGCGTTCTGGAATGTGTTGTCCTGGATCGTCACGTTCAACGTGGAGGTGCCCAGCGCATTCGCCTGAATGAGATCGCCCCTGGCGCCGAGGAAGGTCGTGCCCGTAACGTTCAGGTTGACGACCGCGGAGCCTTGCGTCTCAAGCAAAATGCCGTCGTTGCCGAACAAGGTGCTGTTGAGACCGATAGTGCCGCCATTCACCGACATACTGAGGGTGCCCGTCGTATTGAGGATACTGATGTTGTCCTCCAGGCCCCCGCTGATGGTGTTGCCGTCGAACGCCGCTGTGCCCGTGAGGTCGTCGAAGCTGACGCTGCCTTCGTCGAAGGCGGTGCTGTTGCCGTTGACGCCGTTGACCACGGTATTCGAGAGGCTAAAGCCTGTCACGTCAACGCCGTGAATAGCGAAGTTGGAGAAATCGTTGAGCTGCATCCTGTCCAAGGACACGTTCTGCGCCTG
>JAZGDL010000406.1:0-4073 GCA_036477795.1 Phycisphaerae bacterium | reverse complement strand
GCGATGGATTACATCCAACCCCGTTCTTTGTAGTACTTCGCCGCACCGTCGTGCAGAGGTGCCGAAAGCGCGTCCTTGATCATTTCGCTTTCTTTCAGATTGGCAAAGGCCGGATGCAGCTTTTTGAATGCATCGAAATTGTCGAACACGGCCTTGGTGACGACATAAATCTGCTTCTCGGATGCCTTGGTCGACGTCACGAAGGTCGCGCCGACACCGAAAGTCTTGGTGTCTTTCGGGTTGCCGCGGTACATGCCAGCCGGGATCGTGGCGTAGCGATAGAAGGAGTTTTCCTTCACCAGCTTGTCCACCGCAGGACCCGATACCTCGACCATCACGGCATCACAGGTGGTGGTGGCTTCCTTGGAGAGCCCGTTGGGGTGTCCGACCAACCAGAACAACGCCTCGATCTTATTGTCGCAAAGTGCCTGCGGGGTCTCCGCCGACTTCAACTGCGCGGCCAGCTTCAGATCAGCACGGCCGTCGGCATGGCCCATGGCCTTCCACATGAGCGTCCAGGTGGCCTCGGTGCCGGAACCCGGGTTGCCGATGTTGACACGCTTGTCGACGAGGTCGTCCACGTGCTTGATGCCGGCATCGGCCCGGGCAATGACGGTGACCGGCTCGGCGTGCACGGAGAATACCGCACGCAGCTCTTTGAACGGGCCGGCCTTGATGAAGGAATCCTTACCGGTGCCGTGGTAGGCGTGGTATTGCCAGTCGGACTGGGCAACGCCCATGTCCAGCTCACCGGCGCGGATGGTGTTGATGTTGTAGACCGAGCCGCCCGTGGATTCCACGGAGCAACGAACGCCGTGCTTTTTCTTACTCTTGTTGACGAGTCGGCAGATTGCGCCGCCCGTGGGATAGTAGACGCCGGTGACGCCACCGGTGCCGATGGTCACGAACTGCTGCTGGGCACTGACTGCACCCGCGGCCAGAGACAGGCCCGCAATCGTCGCCGTAGCGACGAGTACTTTCTTGATTGTCATCATTCTCACTCCTCGGTAATGCTCCACCTAAGAAAGTTTTTTTAAGTTATTCGGCGACCGGTAATGGCGGTGGCACTGCATGCCGTGTCCCCCGGAAGCCGTTTCTCACAAATGGGCGGCACCTCAAGTGCCACCCCACCGATGGCATTTGACACCCATCGGGTCGGGCCAATCCGCTCCGCCGGCGGCCGCCATTCGACGTCGCCGGCGCCACGGTCCCTGTTCGAATAGTTTTTCTCTAGCTCAGGGCTGAGGCTCAACTTGGCGGTCATTATATGGTCGTCTCGGAAAGAAAACGAGCATCAACGGGTTAGGATGCAACGCTGAGTCCGAGTATTCAGGCCGAAGCTTTATCCAAAACCGAGCTTGACATTACTTTCCGTAGAATGTTATTTCTATTCCATGGAATTTTCCCCTGCCGAGCGGACATCCCGCCAGATTCTAATCTGGCTCGGCGCCGCCGAGCGGCGACTGGTGACACGGGTCAATCGGAGGCTCAAGGGCGGCGGCCTGCCCTATGCCCAGTTCGTCGTCCTCAATCATCTGGCCAGCCTGCCCGCTGCCGCCTGGACGGTCTCAGGGCTGGCTTCGGCGCTGGAAACCGGACAGCCCGGTGTGTCGAAAATCCTCCGCCGCCTCGCCGCCAAGGGCTATGTCCACATGGACCCGGATCCGGGGGACGGCCGGGTAAAACGCCACCGCCTCACGCAAGCCGGAGAACGGGCCTACAGGGAGGCATTTCGGCGAATCGCCCCCCAAGCCGATGCCATTTTCAGCGGCTGGGAAGACACCGACATCGACGCCCTGCACCACCTCCTCTACAGACTCAAGTCCAGCCTCCGCGACCAGGCCTGAAGCCATTCCCGGGACCGCAAGAACCGGGTGGTCACGACGCCCTCGGCCAGCGAAGCTCAGGGCCCGAAAACCAGGGGTGTGCGGATGAAAACGAGTATCACGGGGCCCATGGGGGCCACCGAGTGGCTGTTGCTGATCACCTTATCGGTGCTCTGGGGCGGATCATTCTTCTTCAACGCCGTTGCCCTGGACGATTTGCCACCCCTCACCGTGGTGTTTGCACGGGTCGCCATCGCCGCCGGCGCGCTCTGGCTGGTGGTCGTCCTCCGAGGCCAGCGGCTGGCCGTAGCCCCCGGTCTGTGGCTCGCATTCGTCGCCATGGGAGCCCTCAACAACGTCATCCCGTTCACCCTCATCGTCTGGGGCCAGACACGCATCGGCAGCGGTCTCGCTTCCATCCTGAATGCGACGACTCCGCTGTTCACGGTCATCTTCGCTCACTGGTTGACCCGCGACGAACGCCTCACGCCCGCTCGGCTGGTGGGGGTAGCCTTCGGCCTGATCGGCGTCCTGGTGATGATCGGTCCACGCGCCCTCGAGCACTTCAGCCTCGAAGTAGTCGCTCAGATGGCGGTGGTCGGCGCGGCGATTGCCTACGCCTTCGCAGGCATCTTCGGGCGCCGCTTCCAGGGTACGCCGCCGCTGGTCACCGCCGCGGGACAGCTCAGCGCCTCGGCCCTCATGATGCTGCCTCTGGTATTGGTGGTGGACAGACCTTTCAGCCTGGATGCTCCGGCGATGGAGACCTGGGGCGCAGTACTCGGCCTTTCCCTGCTCAGCACCGCCGTTGCCTACGTCATCTACTTCCAAATTCTCGCCCGGGCCGGCGCGACGAATCTTCTGCTCGTCACGTTCCTGCTACCCGTGAGCGCTCTAGTACTGGGAATCACCTTACTCGGCGAGACGCTGGAGATCCGGCAAGTGGCGGGCATGTTCCTCATCGGATCAGGCCTTGCCGCCATCGATGGACGACCCATGGCCGCCGGCCTGGCCTTCGTTAGGACTGCGCTAGCGATCCGTGATCGCCTTTGAGCGCAGAAACATACCCGACACCCAGCGCAGGGCGACGCTGCGCGTTTCGTCCACGCCGCTTGTCAGATAGCGCAGTGTGTATTCGTTATTCAGCGCTGCATCCACCAAGCGTGGTGCGCGATGTGCTCCACAAAAAAGAATTTGATCACCTAGTTTCACTGGCGTCGACATGACGGGCATCACGGTCACTTCACCACCGGACTCCATGACCAGCGGCACGCAAGGAAGGCGCTTGTCTCTGTCCGCCGGATCCCCCAGCAGCTCCCCCAGGCTCACTGACCGGCCATCTTCGACGAAGTCCAGCAATGCCGGAGCAGTCTCCCTGCTGACGTCCACGGTCCACAAACGTGGTCGGGCATCTCCCACGTTATTGCGCAGATCGTTCAGCACATGATGAACAAAATCATCATCAGAACTCAGCTGGCTCTCGCGCATACGCTCGAACAAAGCTTTTAGTAGTGGCGCCGTCAGGAGAAACAAAATCCTCCTGGCGCCAACCAGAGTAGGCTGCATCACGAGATCGGCTTCCGCAGCATTGAACAGCACCTCGTTGTGGTGGTGATTCTGTCGCACGACCAGGAAGATATCGGGATTGAGTGCCTTGGCGTTCAACAGAATACTGACGTTGTAGGCGTCGTTGTCAGTCCCCGCGACGATTCCCGCGGCCTGTTCGATACCGGCAGTACGCAACGACTGCTGAGTCGCTCTGCCCACGACGAAGTTTGTGGGATCGACTGTCTTTTCGTCGAGCTCGGGCTCGATGACCACGGTGGAGATCCCCAGCGCCTCCAGGGACTCACGAATCCAGTGCCCCATTCGCCCGTACCCGCAGAGAATCCAGGTGCCACCGGGTGGCTGAGAGAAGGTCTCCAGATCACGTCCATGCGCACCGGCCAGCCAGTCATTCAGAGTGCGGACGCCGGGATTGTGAATGATGGCGCCAAGGTACTTGGCGAAGGTCTGGAAGGGATCGATAATGTGTACGTCTTCTCCCAATGTGGCCAGCGTCTCTTCGTAAATCACCGACGTGGATTGGGTAATCACCTTGACTCCTGCGTTGAGAAGAGTGGCCGTGACCGAAATTTTCAGGTTGACCTCCTCGTCAGGTGTCAATGCAACCACTGCCTTGCAGTTGGGCCGCAGCAAGCCCGCTTCGATCAGAACCGTGGGAGTGCGCGCATCCGCGCACATTCC
>JAZGDL010000405.1:0-2587 GCA_036477795.1 Phycisphaerae bacterium | reverse complement strand
ACCTACAACTGGAACGCCGACTCGGGCGACCGCTGGCAGGTCCCGCTTGGCTTGACCGCCGGCAAGACATTCGACGTTGGCGGCGGTTACGCCCTCGACATGAGCCTGGGCGGCTACGGGCTGGCCGTCAAACCGGAGGGCGGCGCCGACTGGCAGCTCAAGTTCGGGGTGTCGCTGATCTTCCCATAGCGAATTGGCAATAGCGAATCGCCAATAAATCACGTCTGCTTGACCCCAGGAGGCCCCTGCATGGCGATCTCACTTTATGCTGGGGCTCGCGCTTCGAAATCTCACCGACATCGCCAACCGGCTCATCGAGGACGATGCTCGCTTAGCTTACGCGGCTCCCCCAGAGCCACGGGCCGCGCAGCTAGCATCCCTCGGGCCGGTGAGCGACTGTCACTATTTACAGGTCCGTGGGATAATTTTGCCAGGTGGCCTTACAACGCGACAATGTTGTTTTTGATGGCGAAATGGATCAGCTCGGCGTTGGTTTTGGCCTGAAGCTTCTCCATTATGCGGTATTTGTGGAAGGCTACGGTCCGAGGGGCGATGTCCAGGATCCTGGCCACCTGCTTCATGGAACGGCCTTCCGCCAGCAATTGCAGGACCTCCCGTTGGCGCGGCGTCAGGCTGGCGAGCGCGTTGCCGTGGCCTGGCCCCTTCAAAAAGGCATTAACCGCCCCTTCGGTGATCAACGGGGTCACATAGGAACGATCACAAAGCGCCTGCTCGATCGCCTCGGTCAACTCCGACACCGCGCAATTCTTGAGGACATAACCCGAGGCGCCACATCGAAACGCCTCGGCCACCAGTTCCGGGTCCTCGTTGACGGTCAGGAAAATCACCTTGACATCCGGCAGCGCCAGTTTGATCTGGCGGCAGGCATCGAGCCCGTTGAGCATGGGCATGGAAATATCGACGATGACCAGGTCGGGCTTGTGCCGCTTGACCGCCTCGACCAGGTCACGGCCATTCGCCGTCGAAGCCACGATATCGTAATCGACGGCGAGCAGATTGACGAACGCCTCCGTCAACATCTTATGATCATCGGCCAGGACAATGCGCGGCCGTGTCATGAACGCTCCCTTTCGGTGGCGATGGTCGGCTGCCTCCTTAGAATCGATCTGTGTTCGCGATCAATCAAGCCGGCGCACGAGAGGCCCTGCCGCCTCCGGCTCGCGCAACAACGTTGGGACAGTTCTAGCATTCTTCGGCGCCCGTGAGGGACTGTTACTATTTACAGGTCCGTCGGATAATTTTGACAGATGGCCTTACAAGGCAACGATGTTGTTTTTAACGGCGAAATGGATCAGCTCAGCATTGGTTTTGGTCTGAAGCTCGTCGAGAGCGCCGACCCGGAAACGATATTCACGCCCTCCAGGAAGAAGTTGGCGTATTTGAAATAGCCCAGGAGAGCGAGGTTGAAGACCACGCCCAGGACCAACAGAGAACGGGCCTTTCGGCACCGCCACCGGGAACACCGCAAAAGCGGCAGCGATCAATGAGGTGCCCCGGTCTGTGTTGTCAGGCCATCCATCAAAAAAAATCCGACAAACCTGTAAATAGTAGCAGTCGCTCGTCGCCACCGAGAGATGTTAAAAGTGTCGCGTGCTATCTCCGGGCTCGCCTTGTGGATATCGGCGCAAGAGCCCCTCCGATTTGAAAAAGGCTAGGCCTGAATCCCCGGTCACAAGATAGGTGTCTACAACGAAGCCTGTTGTCCCGGCATTGCCGTCGCCTGATAGCTTTACGAATTCGGTCTTGATCAGATCTGAAGAGAAGCGGCCGCTTGGCACCTGGATGCCGGTGTTGGGAGCCATCCACCGCATCAACCGCAGAGATCTTCGCGAACCCAATTGGTTCGGTCTCTCAGCCTGGCGTTTGCTGAGCCTCATATCTGCAGTTGGATCTATCCCTACCGCGACCCGGTTTGGATCATACTAGTGGCGTGCAGTGGGGCTTATTCAGACCTTCACTTATGTCACTTCTGAGCAGTGTTAGTTTTTCTCGTATACGAGTCCACCCTCAAACACGGTTTTTAGCACCTTGATCTTGCCGATCTCGTTGACCGGCATCTCGAAGGGGTTGCGGTCGAGCACGATAAAGTCTGCGTATTTGCCGTCTTCGATCGATCCAACCTTATCTTCGTGCTGCATGGCAACGGCACCACCCATGGTGAGGATGCGAATGCCGGTTGCCAGATCGATACCTTCGCCGATCTTTCCAGGCATTGCGTTTGTCGGGTCCTGCCGGGTAATCATTCCTTCTAGTGCCCGCCACGGGTCCGCATCGGGCGTGCCAGCAGGCCAGTCGCTGCCGTAGCTCACCATGGCGCCCGCATCGACAAATTCTTTTATAGGCTGCCAACGCTTGACGCGCTCCTCACCAACAAATGTCTTTGCCGTATGGGTGAGTGCGTGTGGATACCAAGTAGCAGGAGAAAATTCGGCGATGACGTTGAGCTTCTTGAAGCGCGGAATGTCATCGGGATGAACCGTCATCAAATGTCCTATATGATGTCTGACCGGATTGTCAGGGTTGGCCTGACGGAGCTTTTCGATCATGTTAAGAATTTCCCTGGTGG
>JAZGDL010000404.1:0-4289 GCA_036477795.1 Phycisphaerae bacterium | reverse complement strand
CCGGTAGAGATCCACACATCCGCTGCGAACCAGATAGCAGCTCGATGCCTGATCTCCCTCCCGAAACAAGTGGCTGCCGGGGCCATATTCTGCGTACTCAGCGGCTCTGTGGAACGCCTCGATGTCCCTAAGCGTCAGCGGTGTCGCGTTCGCGCGACCGAACGTGCGAGCCAGCCACGCGAGGTCGGGATCGATGACGTCGGTCCCGACCGACGACGTGTGCCTCTTCTTTTCGCTCACGAGATTCGCCGCTTGAATGGACGATGGTGCCGGTTACCTAACTCGGCCCATATGATCGCCGCGGTGAGCTCACCCACACCGTACAGTTCGTCAACCAAGACCCGGCTTCCCGCCTGACAACGGGCGAAGGCTTTGAGCTCTGTCCGCAGCGTGTCGGCCTCGACACCGAGAGCGTCGATGACCCGCAGCGCCACCTCGATCAACTGGCGTTCCGCCCCAGAGAGCTCGGCGCCGTCGAGATGAGCCCGTCCCGCAACGGTGAGCAGACCTCGTCGCTTATCGACGCCCTGATGGAACAACTGGGCCTGGATCCGTTGCTGCCACGCCCGCCGCTGATCCGTCAACGCCACATAGGGCCATCCCTGGGTGCGCACCTCGAAAACATGCGACCGGGTGGAATCCACGACTCCGGGCGGGCCTCACCGGGGGTGATCGCGGCGTGAGCGTGCCAGTCTCTGGGTCGAGACGAGATTCATCGTGAGATAATGCTGGGGCCGATAGAAAAGGGGCGTATGACCACTGACACCGTTGCCCAGTACCTGGTCTCTGTTGGTCGCTACGGGTTGCTCACCGCCCACCAGGAAGTAGAACTCGCCCAGCAGATGGAGACCGGCGCCGCGGCAGCTATGCGGTTCGACGCAGGCGACTACCAGGACGAGACCGAGCAAAGGGCGCTGCGTTGTGCGGTTCGTTTGGGGAAGGAGGCCAAGGACGCCTTTGTGACCGCCAACTTGCGGCTGGTGGTCGCTGTCGCTCGCCGGTACGGCGATGTGTGGGGACTCGATTTTCTGGATTTGGTCCAAGAAGGCAATCTGGGTCTGATCCGTGCGGTGGAGAAGTTCGACTGGCGCAAGGGGTTCAAGTTCTCCACCTACGCTACGTGGTGGATCCGCCAGGCCATTTCACGGGCCAGCGCCGACAAAGCTCGCACCATCCGTATTCCGGTGCCTGTCCACAACACGTTGCTGGCGGTGGCAAGGGCCCAGGAAGGTCTCAAAGCCCAATTGGGCCGCGACCCCGACCCCGGCGAGATCGCTGAACAGGCCGGTGTCACCGTCGAGAGGGTGGAGCTGGCGCTGGCCATTGCCTACACCGTGTCTTTGGAACAATCGATCTGTGACGACGGCGCCCAGCTCGGGGACTTCATTGAGGACGAACGTGCCGACAACCCGGTTCGGGTCGCCGAAGAGACGAGCCTCACAGAGAGCCTGCGTAGGCTCATCGCGCGGCTCCCCGAACGGGAACGCCACATCGTGGCACTGCGCTACGGGATCTACGACGGAGGTCCCCGCACCCTCGAAGAGATAGGTCAAGCGTTCAACCTCACCCGGGAGCGGATCCGCCAACTCGAAAAGCTGGCACTGTGCCGGCTCCGCCACCCTTCCTTCGGGTTGCGAGAGGAAGACCTGATCTGACCATCTGAGCTCCAGCTCGCCCTCCAGCCTTCACCGCTCGCTGCGTCACCGCGAGTTCCGACGAGTGAGCCCACCAGCAGCTACCGCACGGCAGATTCACGGTCGAAAGTCCCTAAAGGGCAGCTGCGTTACGCGTTTGCGATAGGAGCCGAACTGTCTTCGCCTGCAACGATGGCCCACACCCATTCGATCTGGTCCCGCCTGTACCGGTTCCTACGCTCAGAGGGTCGCGTGACGATAAATCCGGTGGAGGAGATTGACCGAGCCACGGTGGGCACCGCCCGGCCCCGTTCGATCCGACACACCGACCTCGCCCGGTGGCTGCTCGGCGCAACCGAGGAACGGCTCACGGCGCCGCCCGGGCCAAAGACACCCACCTTGCTGGCCAATACCACCGCATCCGAGGACGGCGCGACCCAGGACATGCCGCCGACGCGGTCGATCACAGCATCTTGGTGATTGTCTGGCACCTGTTGTCCACCGGTGAGATCTACAACGACTTGGGCGGGGACTACTTCGACAAGGGGCGTAACAGCGACGCCCGCCAGCGTCGTCTCGACGGTCAACTCGGAGCCATGGGCCTTACCGTCACCCTCGAACCCGCCGCCCGACCCACGACACACCCCCACCCACACCCCACGCGCGCCCAAAACCCACGCGACAGGTTCTAATCACACCTCAAAGACCTCTCTTGCCTCGACGACCTCTGCCGTGTGAAGGCAGAGCCGGACATTCCGCTAACCAGGCGATTCCTTCAGAAGAGGCCTCTGACCTGCCCTTTCGACCCTTCAACGTCTCGCATTGTTTCGCCCCGCTCGCGCCCCCACCGCGCCCCCAAACGCTCCTTGCTTGCGTCCTTCGACACAGCGCGACTCGATGATCGCTCGCTTGGTGAGTAGCGGGAGGGAGCCTCCCCCTCCCGCTCTCTTAGAACCGTACGTGACAGTCTCCCGTCATACGGCTCCCACAGTCCGGCGTCGGGTTGATGCGAGGAGGTGCCAGTGGGCGAAGAGTCGTGGCTCGCGCTGTCGGGCAGCGTCGAGCCATCTCCACGCTTTGGTGGGTTGGCCTCGCAGTCGTTTGTATTTCTGCATGGCCCATCTGACGATGTGTTCGTCGATGCGCTCTGCGATGGAGTACAACTCGGAGCGGTAGAAGGCCCCGTAGTAGTTGAACCAGCCTCGAACCTGGGCGTTGATGGCCCCGGCGAGCCCGGCCAGGTCTGTTCCGCTGCGGCGGTTGAGGTGCCAGTCCCTGATCTGTTTGCCGATCGCTTTCTTCGCCTTGGCGCCGATGGCCGGCGAGAAGCTCACGAAGAGCCCTCTTCGGCCACGGGCCAGACGACCCCGGAAGGTGTAGCCGAGAAAGTCGAAGCTGGTGTGCTCGGACTCGCCTCGGCGTTTCGTGTCTTTGCAGTACACGATCTTCGTCTTGTCGGGGTGCAGCTCAAGCCCGAGCGGCCCGAGCCGCTCGACGAGATCGGCCCACAGTTGTTGGGCCTGTTCCTCGGTGTCGCAGTGGATGACCGCGTCATCCGCGTAACGCTCGAAGGGACAGCCGGGATGTTCCCGATCCATCCACCGGTCGAACGCATAGTGCATGAAGAGGTTCGCCAACAGCGGGGAGATCGGAGAGCCTTGTGGGGTTCCCCTATCTCGTGGCGCGAGGGTGCCGTCTGGCATCGTCATGGGGGCTTTGAGCCACCGTTCAATGTAGAGCAACACCCAACGCTCGTCAGTGTGGTGAGCTACCGCCTTCAACAGGAGATCGTGAGGGGCGCTGTCGAAGAAGGCCCGGACGTCGAGATCGAGCACCCAGTCCTTATCCCAACAACGCTTGCGAGCCACGGCCAACGCGTCGTGGGCACTTCGCCCAGGCCGGTAGCCGTAACTGTCTCGATGGAAGATCGGCTCAAGCTTCTCTTCCAGCAGCATCGCTGCTGCAGTCTGAGCCACCCGGTCTGCCACATTCGGCACCCCGAGAACCCTGACCTCGGCCCCATGATCTTTCGGTATCTCAACCGCTCGCACCGGCCCCGGGAAATAGCTCCCCGAAGACATCCGATTCCACAACTTGTAGAGGTTGTCCCTCTCATCGTCACCGAACCGGTCGATGCTCACGGCGTCCACGCCCGGCGCTCCGCCGTTCGCTCGGACCTTCTCCCACGCCTCGAACACGAGACGCTTTCGAATCTCAAACGACTTCAACTTCTGCTTCGGTCCATCTGTCGGTTCCTCCCCCGAAGGGTTGACCTCCAAACGACCTTGGACTGCCCGGCCCCTTCGCTCCAGCCCCATTACAGAGCCTTCATCGCTACTACGAACCGGTCCGCCCCTGTGCCCCGCATCGGTACTCTCCCACTCGCAGTGTCCGCTGCTTGTGGTTCTCCCTCTCGCGGCCAGCACAGCTGGCCATCGTTATCGGGGCGACAGGTTCTCCTGTTCCATGCCAGCGCCTGCGATGAGCTCACGCCACCTATACACCGGACACCATCGGGGCCACATACAGGCAGCTCCCCGACTGAGGGCTCACCGTGGCGAGCCTTTGTCCCGGGTCCACCCACAGGTCCCGGTTTCGATGCCTTCGTTGTTTCGTTTCGATGCGTCAGCAGTGGTTCACACATGTTCGTCTTCT
>JAZGDL010000403.1:0-2550 GCA_036477795.1 Phycisphaerae bacterium | reverse complement strand
TCACCTAAACCGCCGCGATATCTTCAGACAGAACCGTTCCGCCGCCCTGGCCGAGTGGCGGCAGCTGGCGGCTTGAGCGCCTCGGACCGGCACCCTTCGCAGGCCGGCTAAGGTTTGTCTGACAGTGGCCCTACACGGGGTCGCCGCGCAGCAAGTTTCAGGCCAGAGAGCCCGATTCGGTCAGTTCCAGCTGTTCTGGGTGCCCCTCAATGGCTCGCTGGATCGCCAGTTCTAGGCGCCCGACGACCTCGTCCAAATCCCCCTGCGTGATGATGAGGGGAGGGCAAATCCGCAAATAATTCTTCACGCAGATCAACACAAGGCCCTCAACAAGCGCATTGTGCCGGATGCGTTCGGCCATGACGGGATCGGGCGCCCTGCTTTCCCTCGATTTCACGACGTCCAGCATTTGGTAAAGGCCCTTGCCGCGTACGTCACCGATCACCTCGTACTTTTTGTGCAGTTCCTCTAAGCGGTTGCGAAGGAACTCTCCCAGTCTTTCGGCCTGTTGCGCCAGATTGTCTCTGAGCACGATCTCCAGTTGCTTCTTGGCTACTGCCGCCGGAAGGGGATCGCCGCTGTAGGTTCCGGCCCACGGGATCCCCACGGTGCCCTTGGCGTGCTCCGCAATTTCGGGCGTCGTTACCGCGCCGCATATCGAAAAACCGGCGCTCATCCCCTTCGCGAAGGTTACGATGTCTGGCACCACGTCATAGTGTTCGAACCCCCAGAGCTTGCCGGTGCGCCCCGGCGCAAGCTGTGCCTCGTCGACGATGAGCAGTGCGCCCCAGTCCTCGGCAACGCGTTTCAGTCGCGGTAGCCACTCCGGCGGCGGCACAATCATACCTCCGGCCACAAGCATGGTCTCGGTGATGATCGCCGCCACGTTCTTGCTCGTCACGTACTCCATCAACTCTTCACTGGAACGCAGGCAAGCGACATCGCATTGCGGATACTCGAGATTGACCGGGCAGCGATAGCAGAACGGCGGAAAGATCGCGTTCGCCCGCGACGGAATCATCAGGGGTCCCAGATGTCGTCTGCGGGCCCCGCCCACGGTCGTCAGCGATTCCACGGCCAGGCTCCCGCCGTGCAGCCCTCGAACCACCGAGACCATGTCGTAGGCGCCAGTAACCCCAAGCGCCATACGCATTGCGACCTCGTTGGCTTCCGAGCCGGTAACCGTGAAATTTACAACGCTCAGGTTGCCTGGAAGGGTGCTCGCCAAAAGCTCGGCGAACTCAATGAGCCAGGGGTTGGAATACCAGGAAGACTCGTGCACGAAGAGCTCAGCCTGCTCCTTGATAGTCTCGACGAGTTCGGGATGACCATGCCCTAGCGCAAGGCACATCATTCCCGAGGTGAGATCGTAATATTCGTTTCCGTCGACATCGATCAGCGTCACACCCTTGCCGGCGCGGAAGACGATAGAAGGAGAGTACCGCCAGCCCAGTACGTGCTTCCTGTCACGGTCGACCAGGTCGGCGTGCGTGTTGGATAACCTCAACGTCTTCTCATCCATCAAACACCTGCATTTCTGTCCTCCAACACCGAGCCCTCATTTACACTCGGCGCGTGACTGGTGTCGGCGCGCGGTCAACGCAAGGCCCCATACCTTCCCTCGCTTAGTAAACTGGGAGGCAAGAATGTCATTCAAGCAGTCCGTATACTCGCAACACCGGACCTTGTTAGCAAATGGCCGGTCGATGACGGGTCCTTCTCCCCGATTACTTCCGCACTCCGCTCTGAGATCGCTTTCCAACTGTTGAACCCGGTGTTCCATTGGCCACGTCTGGTCCTAACGGTTTTGCCGCTCGGGTGATTGGTCAGCCGCTTGCCTAGCTGCGCATTGACTTTGACCTGGCCTGTCGTAGCTGTTGACGTGCCACCCAACGAGAGGGCGACGGGCCTGTAGGCGCTGAAAGTAAGGGCGGGAAGGGTCCAGGAACGACGTAAAGGACGACGCGCCGGTGGCCTTCTCGACGAACGTGCCAGCATGACGTAGAGAGAGAGGGACATTGATGACTACGCAGATCAGTTGTGCCAGACGCTACCGCTGTTTAAGGTTTTCCCAGCTTGTAGAGGAGATTGATATCGCTTTGACTAACATGGCCTTCAGCGTTTTCCAGAACTCTGTTCACGCTGGTTCAAGACGTCAACGTGAAGCGTCGTTAGCAAACTCCTTTTAGCACACGGCGCCGCTTCACCTAACCTCTGTTCAACAAAACTAATCGCACTGCTACGCTGGAAAGTCTTCCTCCCAGCCGTAGTAACGCCTCGCCGACTCTAGGCTCAAGTACTCGTTCCGAAGATCCTGCTCGACCAGCTTGCGATCGCGCGTTTTTGGATCCCCATATCCCCCGCCCCCAGCCGACGCCAAACGCACGACATCGGTCGTTGAAAACGACATTTCCAGTACACTCGTTGGCGGATGTGGGGATTCATTGATGTCGACGCAGCAACGACTTCCTGGTAGGCCGCCGAAAAGTCCATCCGGCGGGGACCGCATGCGGCCAGCAGACCCAGAAATTACAATTGGTTTCTCGGGAT
>JAZGDL010000402.1:0-5416 GCA_036477795.1 Phycisphaerae bacterium | reverse complement strand
TACGGAGCCATGTTCAGCAGATCAGACCTGCGACGAAGAAAACGACGCATGCACGCCAACCGATCCGCCGCTTGGGCTAGTCGTGGTCACCAGTCCCGATCCAGCTCGCCGCGGCGAGACCCTGGATGTCGAGTTGACCGTTACAAACCCCGGCGCTTTCGATCGTAGCGGTGTCGTGCTTACGCTGGATTACCCAGACGGGCTCAACTCGCTTCGCAATGATCTGTTCGACGGTGCATGTCCGGGATTAAGCCGGTGTGATCGCCAAGAACGAGCCACGTTCAACATCGGGACGCTCACCGCTGGCGCGGGCAGAACATTCTCCATGCCAATACAAGTGGCGAGCGACACGGTCGATGGGACCATCGTTGATTTCAACGCCATGGTCGTCGATGTCTTGGGTTCTCAAGTACTTGGCACCAATTCCATAACGGTCAACGCGACGCGTCGGTTGGAGTTGGCGTTGGTGGAGAACGTTGATCCGATTCCCATGGGCGGCGAGCTCGTCTACACGCTTACCTATGGACTGCGCGAGACAGACAACGGGATACCCAATGGCGCCTTGTCGATGCCGGTGCCCGACGGAACCAGCTTTGTTTCAGCGACTGACGGTGGCGTGCTGAACGGCAATGTTATCGAGTGGTCTTTGGGGGCGATCGGACCCGGGCAGAGTGGCGAGGTGCAGGCAACCGTGCGGGTCAGCGGGCTCGTCGAAGGGTCGATTATCCAAGCCGAAGCGACCCTGGAAGATATCCAGACGCCTGCGAACCATGTCCGTTCCCAAGCTGCAACGCGCGTGCAGAGCGACATCCTCTTGGAGCTGGCCGTGGTCGCCAGTCCCGATCTGGCTTTGCCCGGGGAAATCCTGGATATCGAGTTAACGGTTACAAACACCGGCGCTTTCGATCGTTTCGGTGTTGTGCTTACGCTGGAGTACCCGGACGGGCTGAACTCGCTTCGCAATGATCTGTTCGATGGTGCATGTCCGGGATTAAGCCGGTGTGATCGCCAAGAGCGAGCCACGTTTAACATCGGGACACTCGCCAGTGGCCAGCAGCTCTTTTTCAGCATGCCGCCAATAGTCGCTACGGGTACGTTGGAGGGCAGGCTGATCCGGTTCGACGCCTTCGTCTATGACAATGCTGGATTGCAGGTTGACGACACCGACGTGGTCAAGGTAGGTAATTAGTTTGATTCGGCGACGGGCGGCATGGGTCTCACGATGGATAACGAGCCGCCCGCTGGAGCAGTGCAATTCAGATGGCCGAAGAGACTGGCCAGGGCTATCGCATCCTTTAGCGCTCACGCCGTAGTGTCCAAATATTCACACGATCGCAATTGCTTGTCTTGTATGACGATACGACGACCGGTTGTGCCTGTATATAATGGCGTTCATGCAACCAATCCAACCATGGCAGCTTCTGCTGGTCTCGCTGGCGGGCTGGATCAACCGTTTGCGGTAGGAACCGTTCGCGGTAGGAACCGCCCTTTCGGGCGGCCCCCCGCACAGATCCCGGCGAGCGGAACTACCGCACCGGGCTCCTACTTCAGGTCATGACGCGCAGTCGCTGTTCGGGATACGGGTGTAGGACGCGGACTGATGGGAACCAGCGTGCGGCTAGACGGTTCATGCGCTCCCCAGTGATCCGGTGGCGTTGGCTCCGCCGCCGCAGCGTTCGGAACCACAAGCGATACACCTGATACTTGAAGGCGCTGAGTTTCCGTTGGTTGCGGGGCACTGCGTAATAGTTGAAGTGTCCCCGCAGGACTGCCCGCAGCCACTGTCCCATCTCAGGAATAGGGTGATGCATGCGGCGCCGGAGTTCGTGTTTGAGCTCGCGGAATTTCGCCTGCATGCGTTTCCGCATGGTTTGCCGCAGCACGATGAATTTCCCGTTCCTCGTCTTGTCGCAACTGTGCGTGAAGCCAAGGAAGTCGAAAGACTCGGGCTTGCCCTCGCCACGCTGCTGTCGGTCCCGAGCCGCATAGCGGCCGAACTCCATCAGGCGTGTCTTCGTAGGGTGCAATTCAAGGTGGAACTTCCGGAATCGCGTCCGTAGTTCTGTCAGGAATCGCTCGGCATCCTCGCGGTACTGGAATCCCACCGTGAGATCATCGGCATAGCGCACGATGATCACATCACCGCGGGCATGCCTCTGTCTCCATTGGTGAGCCCAGAGGTCGAACACGTAATGGAGATATACATTCGCTAGCAAGGGGCAGATACTTCCGCCCTGCGGCGCGCCTGCCTCCACCTGTGTTCTCTTCCCATCCTCCATCACGCCAGCGTTGAGCCACTTCTTGATGTGGCGCAGCACTCGCTTGTCCGCTATCCGGTGCTCGAGGAATTTCAACAGCCAGCCGTGGTCCATGGCATCGAAGAAGCCACAGATGTCTGCATCGAGCACCCAGTTCACCTTCTTCCGCATGATTCCGACGTAGAGTGCATCCAGCGCGTTGTGCGGGCTGCGCCCCGGCCGGAACCCATAGGAGAAGCCGAGGAAGTCGGTCTCACAGATCGCGTTCAGCACCTCGACCACCGCTCGTTGAACGATCTTGTCCTCCAATGCGGTCACTCCGAGCGGCCGTCGCCGCCCGTCGGCCTTGGGGATGTACACTCTCCTGACCGGCTTCGCCCGGTACCCTCCACGCGTCAGTCTGCTGGAGAGATCCTGGAGGTTTCCCTCCAGGTTCCCGCCGTAGTGCTGCCACGTCTCCCCGTCCACTCCCGGTGCGGCATGCCGCTTGAGGCCGAAGTAAGCCTCTCGGAGGCAGTCGATGTCGTAGACGTGGTGCCAGAGGGCCGTGAACCGTAATCCTCTATCCCGGCAGGCAGCCTGCCGTATCCGCTGTAGCGCACTTTGCAGTTCGGAGGAGTCAACGTAGGCGCGGTCCCTTGGCTGTGTCCGCGGTTTCCCGCTTCGTGCCCGTTTAGAGTCGTCCATATTCACTCCCTGCCCGGCGCTGTGTCCGGGACCTGTTTTGCCGTAGCGGATTGCCCTGGGTCAGCCCCCTTCGCTCCGCCCTCTCCGCGAGTTGCGATGCATCCCAACCGTTGTTCGAAGGCTTCTCAGCTACTATGGGGCTGTCAGACTTCCCGCATCCGTACGTCGCTGGCGTGCTCCTTCCGGTTTCCCAGCGCGGACCTCGATGCCACTCTCGGCCAGATGCGGGATCTCCCGGCTCCCGTGTGAGTCTCTTCCGTGCGTGCGCGGGGTCTACGACCACGCGGGGGCGCAGCAGTTCTTGCGATAGCGATCTGCTGCGTGTTGCCTTCCGGTACTACGACGGCGTCGGCCCCCCGAAGTTATTTGACTTTCGCGGCTCAATACCCGGCCCGCACGTTCCCCTGTCAACGCTTCGTCATTGCCCTTGCGAGCAACAACGCATGACTCGGGGCCAGTGTGGTTCGCTACTCCTTCACGTGGCGGGACTTGCACCCGCGTAACTCACCGGTTTGTGCCGGCGCACCGTAGTGTCCAAATATCGGATCGCGCTGCGAGCCATGCCTCGAAACGCCGCCCGCCATGGGGCCTGATCGTCTTCGGCTTCCTGCCGCATCCATGTTCGGTTCGTTGTGTTCCACCACGTGCCACAGTGAGGTTTCTTGAGGCCCTGGCTCTTCAAGAGCGATCGGATGCGGTTCTTCGTCTGGGTCATCCGGTTTCTCTTGTAGGGTTGACAAGTTGGTGGGGTCCTTCGCCGGGGGGGGGAGCGCAGGCTGCGCCAGCCGATTGAGCGCCTTTTTTGCGCGGAGTAGGTGTTTTCCTGAGTAAGTAAGCCGTTTTTGCGCGGAGGGCAGGGGGGCGTGATTGTTTGCAATCTGCCTGGATGATCGGTTATAATGCCGAATCGTGGGGCGGTGGCCCACCTGGTCGGCCGCCCAACCATTTCCATCTGAATAGCGCTCGCACCGACGGAACGATCTGCTCAGGTCGATTCTGCACCGCGCATGTCATGAGGAGGATGTAAGATGCAGTTTCCAAAGACGACAATCAGTGTGCTCGCGTTTGTGTGTGGAGTGTGTGCGGCAACCGACGCCGCGCAGGCCCAGCCCGGCTGGGTCCTGTCGCATCAGAAGATCAGCGACACCCAGGGCGGCTTCACCGGCACCCTGGATAATTTAGATGGGTTCGGCTTCTCGGTGGCCTCGCTGGGTGACCTGGACGGCGACGGCGTGGGCGACCTGGCCGTGGGGGCAGTCTGGGATGACGACGGGAGCGCCGGCCCTTGTGTCGATCCGTTCTTTGATTGTAACCGCGGCGCGGTGTGGGTGCTGTTCCTCAACACGAATGGAACCGTGAAGTCGCACCAGAAGATCAGCGACACCCAAGGCGGCTTCACCGGCACGCTGGATGATGACGATCGCTTCGGCCGCTCGGTGACCTCACTGGGTGATCTCGACGGCGACGGCGTGGGCGACTTGGCCGTGGGGGTAGGCAGGGATGATGACGGGGGCGAGAACAGCGGTGCGGTGTGGGTGCTGTTTCTCAACACCGACGGCACGGTCAAGTCGCACCAGAAGATCAGCTCTACCCAAGGCGGCTTCGCCGGCATCCTGGAGAATGGCGACTTATTCGGCAGCTCGCTGGCCTCGCTAGGTGATCTCCACGGCGACGGCGCGGTTGACCTGGCTGTGGGGGCAGAACTCGATGACGACGGGGGCAATCACCGCGGTGCGGTGTGGGTGCTGTTCCTCGACGGCGTCCCCCAATTCATCCCGCTGCCTCTGGATATCAAGCCCGGATCCTGTCCGAATCCGTTCAATCGGCACGGCAACGGTGTGTTGCCGGTGGCGCTGGCCGGTACCGTGGACTTTGATCCCACCGAGGTTGATCTGTCCACGCTGCAACTGTCGCGGGCGGATGGGGTTGGTGGGAGTGTAGCGCCCAACGAAGGACCCCCGGGGCCGCACTCGGTGTTGGAGGATGTGGCCACCCCGTTCGACGGTGAGGGATGTGAGTGCCACGATCTCGGCGGGGACGGAATCGACGATCTCTCGATGAAGTTCAAGACGCGCGACCTCGTCGACGCTTTGGAGTTAGACGATCTGTTCGGAGGGGCGGTGGTTGAGCTGGTGCTCAGCGGCAGCCTGCTGGACGGCACACCGTTCACCGCCGGCGATTGCATCGTGATCGTGCCGCCGGGTGATCTTGGGCCCATTAACGCCACCGTGGGGTCGAACGTGGGAGACACCTTCATCGAGGTGACCCCGCTGGATCTCAACATCGACAGCGATGGGTTTAGCAATTTCGGCAGGTCGTACTACACGGGAACGGTGGTGACGGTGAGCGCTCCGCCGACATCCGAGGGTCGGCGATTCGTGCGCTGGATGGTCGAGGGCGTCTTGCAGGAGATCGGCGTTAGAACGATTGAAGTCGCCGTCGCCGAGGACACCACCTTGCAGGCCCTCTAC